>NZ_JBIUVJ010000015.1:0-100532 GCF_044742875.1 Pseudomonas sp. NPDC087817 | reverse complement strand
GGCCCCATCGCGTCGGTTGCACCGGCGTACACCGAGTCGGACTTGGGGAAACTCACCGGCAACTCAAGGTTGTTGACGATGTGCAGGATCGCCACGGTGATGATAAATGCGCCGAAGAACCAGTTGCCCACATAGATGTGCTTGGTCTTGCGCTGCATGATCGTGCCGAAAAACACGATCGCGTAGGCGACCCAGACGATGGTGATCAGGATATCGATCGGCCATTCCAGCTCGGCGTATTCCTTGGAGCTGGTGTAACCCAGTGGCAGGCTGATCGCCGCCAGCAGGATCACCAGTTGCCAGCCCCAGAAGCAGAACGCGGCGATTTTTGGCGCGAACAATTGGGTTTGGCAGGTGCGTTGTACCGAGTAGAAGGAACTGGCGAACAGCGCACAGCCACCAAACGCGAAGATCACCGCGTTGGTGTGCAGTGGGCGCAGGCGGCCGAAACTGGTCCAGGGCAAATTGAAGTTGAGTTCGGGCCAGACCAATTGGGCCGCGAGAAAAACCCCGAGGCCCATGCCGACGATGCCCCACACCACCGTCATAATGGCGAATTGGCGGACCACCTTGTAGTTGTAGGCGGTACTGATAGAAGTGTTCATGGTTCCCCATCCACGGTTCAGCCGAAGTGAGCGCGCGCAAAACACGCGGCGAATCCTTCGTCTGGAGTTATAGGCAGACTAAAAGCGAGGCAAGCATGGACAAACAGCACAAGGCCAGTATTGACGGGGATCAATGGGCGCAGTGCGTGCTCGATCATGGGTGGCTTTGGGATGCCGCCAATGGTGAGGCTTCAGCGACGTTGATCCTTGCTCACGGTGCCGGTGCGCCGATGGATAGCGATTGGATGAACGACATGGCTGAGCGCCTTGCCGGGCTTGGGGTGAACGTGTTGCGGTTTGAGTTTCCGTATATGGCGCAGCGGCGTATCGACGGTGGCAAGCGTCCGCCGAACCCCGCGCCGAAACTGCTGGAATGCTGGCGCGAAGTGTTTGCCGAAGTGCGACGTCATGTCGCTGGGCCGCTGGGGATCGGCGGCAAGTCCATGGGCGGGCGAATGGCTAGTCTCTTGGCTGACGAATTGGGTGCCGATGCGTTGGTGTGTTTGGGCTATCCGTTTTATGCAGTGGGTAAACCGGAGAAACCTCGGGTTGAGCATTTGGCTGGTTTGCAGACTCGGACGTTGATTGTGCAGGGGGAGCGGGATGCGCTTGGCAATCGTGAGGCGGTCGAGGGGTATTCGTTAGCGCCGGGGATTGAGGTGTTGTGGCTGGCGGCTGGGGATCATGATTTGAAGCCATTGAAGGTTTCCGGGTTTACCCATGAACAGCATTTGGCCAGCGCCGCGCAGAAGGTAGCCGAGTTTCTCAAGGGTTAACCGAGATCCCGAACTGCATAAAGATCGGCTCCCTTTCCCCTCGCCCCCTTGGGGGGGGCCGACGTTTCGGGAGGGCTGGGGTGAGGGGGATGGATCTTGGATGCGCCGCAGTTCTTCGTTTTGGGTACATATCCATTGCTGCGGTAACGGCCACTTAGGGTTTCGCCCTTACGGCGACTCACTTTTTTTACAAACGCCTAAAAAAAGTAAGCAAAAAAACGCTTGCTCCTACGTTCGGCCCGCTCGCTGGGGCTCGGGGTTCCTTCGCTCCGGGATGGATCCGGGCGCATCGCCTCCGGTTTGCTTCGCTGCACCTCCTCTCGATGTGTTTGGCTTCGCCAAACGGTCGCTGCGCTCCCACCCCCGGATCAATCACTCCGCTCAGCCTTCCGACGTCGCCCGTGGATCAAGATCAAAAGCCGAAGCCGAGCTAACGCTCATCCTTTGAGTGGGGCGGCATGCGCCGCGTGCTTTACATAGATCAAAACTGTGGGAGCTGGCTTGCCAGCGATGGCGGCCTGCCAGCCGACCAGTTCCTAACTGAATGCACTCAATCCATCTGTAGGAGCGAGCCTGCTCGCGATGGCGGCCTGCCAGCCGACCAGTTTCTAAATGAACGCACTCAATCCATCTGTAGGAGTGAGCCTGCTCGCGATGGCGGCCTGCCAGCCGACCAGTTTCTAACTGAATGCACTCAATCCATCTGTAGGAGTGAGCCTGCTCGCGATGGCGGCCTGCCAGCCGACCAGTTTCTAAATGAACGCACTCAATCCATTGTGGGAGCTGGCTTGCCAGCGATGGCGGCCTGCCAGCCGACCAGTTTCTAACTGAATGCACTCAATCCATCTGTAGGAGCGAGCCTGCTCGCGATGGCAGCCTGACAGCCGACCAGTTTCTAAATGAACGCACTCAATCCATTGTGGGAGCTGGCTTGCCAGCGATGGCGGCCTGACAGCCGACCAATCTCTTACTGATGCACCCGATCTAAATGTGGGAGCGAGCCTGCTCGCGAAACGGCCTCAAAAACAACATCAATACAACAGGGGAATTTCCAGTTTTCTCTGTCAGTAAACGCAATCCTGCAAGCACGTTTAAATCACACAACCCGTTACGCCATCGGGCCTACGACACCTTGCGCCGTTACCTACGCGTACGCCAGAATCCGCCGGCTTACACGGCTATGGGGCGGGTTGTATCGTTTCCCAGTCACTGAAAAACAGTGATCGGGTTTGGTAGCCCGTCTGTAATAGCTGTATGGCAACACCGTATGCAGTCCCTCTTCTTGGGGCTCGGTTTTATGGTGGTCATGCGTGGGGCTCACTCGTGAGCGCCGGGTTCCTATTGCAGCCGGTCTACCAACCCGCGTATGGCCACCACCCTCTCGTTTGGTAGCGAGAGTGATGACTCCTTAACTGCGATAGGAGTTTCATCCATGTTCAAAATCACGCCAAACCCACCGCCCAAAGATCCAATCCCCCACGACCCAGCGCTCAGCCCGCAAAAGATCAAAGAAGCAACCGATCGCGCCCTCGACTACTACCTCAAACCTGAAGACCTCGCGGCTCCGCCAGCCTCGCCCAAATTTCGCCCCGTCTATCTGGTCAATCCAACGCTGGATGACGAAACCCTGCTGGTCGAAGCGAGCGAGTCGCTTTCATACGCTCACGCCATGGCAGGTAACATCGCCAACTCAATCGGCGGCCCGGAGCGCAAACCGCTGCTGGCGCTGCAACAGGTAATCATGCTGAACGAACTGTTGATTAATCGACTGCTGGATAAGCTGAAGTTGCCTCAGTAATTTCGCTGGCAGTTATGGCCTCTTCGCGAGCAGGGTCGCTCCCACAGTGAATTGTCGTCGGACATATTATCTGTGATCACAGCATATCCAATGTAGGAGCGAGCCTGCTCGCGATAGCAATATGGCTATGAGGTCAGTTATGTCGTTTGCCTGTTACTGAAAAAAACCTGTTATGGCAAAGCGGCTCGAAGCCGTAGTTGGAAGAGGATCACAAATCATCTCTTAGCAAGTTGAAAGTTCCTTTAGGCTGTGTACGGTACCCATGGCTTTTAAACTTTGCTTCAAATGTACCTGTAGCAATTCCCTTGGTGGGATGGATGTCGATATTAAGTATGGCTTCATCAGCATCAACGTAGGCAACACCGTAAAATCCCTCAGGTGCAGGCGATGAGTGACCATGCTTGAAACTTAGCCCATCTTTTAACGTATAGGTTTTATTGAACGGAGCGTCATTGGTGTAGGGGATCGAGAAAAGGTAGGCAAAGAAGTTTTCGTCTTCCATAGTTCCTGTCGATCCAGAGATTGACCAGTTCTTTTCGTCTGTCGGAATAAAATGGTGTAGATCAAAAAAAGTTCTTATGGACTTCGTTTCGGGATTGGTGCCGAATTGCCAAGTGAGGACATTTCCCTGCTTTTGAGTAAAATCTGCTTTCGGTATGTAAATAAGTTGTGCGGTCATCTTTAGCTCCTTGGTCATGTCGTGGGAACAATTGCGAATGGACTGTTCGACGATTTATAGATAAACCCATGGAGGTTGGCCGTCTACTGTCAGACCTGACAGTAGACAGTTGCAATGTTTTGTGTGTTTTTGCCAAGATTTTGAATGTTCAACACAAGATTTTTCAGAGAGGTGCACCTAGCGTATTAGATGCCTCGGGTTGGCGGTTGTGGCGGGATGGGTGAGTGAGCTCTTGATGCGCAGCCTCAACTCAAACCGAACCCCGAATTGGGTATTTTCAATGACACAAAAAAACCCGGAAGCTCGCGCCATCCGGGTTTTTTGTCTGCAACACATCAATCAGCGGTTAAACCGCTCCACCAACGAGTACTGTGTATTCGCCGTCTTCGTCAGCTCTTCACTCAGCAACGCCGAGTTTTGCGCCTGTTCCGAGGTCTGATCCGCCAGTTCCGAAATATTGCTGATGTTGCGGCTGATCTCCTCAGCCACCGCACTTTGCTCTTCGGTCGCCGCAGCGATCTGGGTGGTCATGTCGGTGATATTAGCCACCGCTTCACTGATCCCGACCAGTGCCTGATCCGCTTCCAGCACCCGCGCCACACCTTCTTCCGCCTGACGATGGCCAGCTTCCATGGTCTGCACAGCGCTGGACGCAGTTTGCTGCAACTTGGCGATCAAGGCATGAATCTGCCCGGTCGATTCGCTGGTGCGTTGCGCTAGTTGACGCACTTCGTCAGCCACCACGGCAAAACCACGCCCCATCTCGCCTGCACGGGCCGCTTCGATGGCGGCGTTGAGCGCGAGCAGGTTGGTCTGGTCAGCGATGCCTTTGATCACGTCGACCACGCCGCCGATTTCGTCGCTGTCCTTGGCCAGTTGAGTGACGGTCAAACCGGTTTCACCCACGACCACGGACAAACGCTGAATGGCTTCGCGGGTTTCCCCTGCGATGTCGCGGCCGCGACCGGTCAAGCGGTTGGCTTCCTGGGTCGCGTCAGCGGTGCGCTGTACGTGGCTGGCCACTTCCTGAGTGGTCGCGGCCATCTGGTTGACAGCGGTGGCGACCTGTTCAGTTTCCACGCGTTGACGTTCCAGGCCGGTCGAGCTGCTGTGTGCCAAGGCGTCGGACTGCTTGGCCTGATCGGTCAGGTGTTCGGCGGTGTCCTGCAGACGGGTCAGGCAGGTTTTCAGGCGCGCTTCCTGGCTGAGGATCGACATTTCCAGACGCGCTTGCGCGCCACGGCTGTCGGTGTACATCTGCGCAATCAACGGGTCGGAAGTGGTCTGCTCGGCCAGGCGCAGCAGGCGTTTGAGCCCACGTTGCTGCCATTGCAGGCCCATCAGGCCCAACGGCACCGACAGACCCGCCGCCAAGGCAAAGCCCCAGTGCGAGTTCAGCGTCGCGCCGATCACGAAGCTCAGTTGGCTGACCAGAATGAACGGCAGCCAGTCTTGCAGCACCGGTAGCCATTTATCGCTGGAAGGGATTGCCGACTTGCCTTGGTTGATGCGTTGGTAGAGCGCTTCGGCGCGGCGGATCTGTTCGGCGGTGGGTTTGATCCGCACCGACTCGTAACCGACCACCTGATTGCCTTCAAACACCGGCGTCACGTAGGCGTTAACCCAGTAGTGGTCACCGGTCTTGCAGCGATTCTTGACAATGCCCATCCATGGCAAGCCTTGTTTCAGTGTGCCCCACATGTGCGAAAACACCGCAGCCGGGACGTCGGGGTGACGAACCAGGTTGTGCGGCGCACGGATCAGCTCCTCACGCGAAAACCCGCTGATCTCGACGAAGGCGTCGTTGCAGTAGGTGATCACGCCCTTGGCGTCGGTTGTGGAAATCAACCGCTGCTGAGCCGGGAAAGTCCGTTCGCGTTGTGTAATGGGCTGGTTGTTACGCATGGTTTTTCAATCCGCAAGGCTTTGAAAGGTTGTCGGCGGTGGCAGGAAATTGTTGAATTTTTCTTTCAGTAATCAGTACAGCGTCGCAAAACGGGCCTTGCTTCAACCCGCCAGCATCGGATAGGTGAACAGTGCGAAATGCAGCAGGTTCAGCCCGAAGTGCGTGGCGATTGCTGCGCCGAGTCCGCCAAAACGGTAGGCCAGACCATAGCCGACACCTGCCAGACCCGCCAGCAACACCCACGTCCAGCCCGCACCGATGTGCGCCAGCCCGAACAGCGATGAGGCCAGCAGCAGGGCAAGATTTTCGCCATAGGGCAGGTGTTTGAAACGCCGGCTCAGGCCGCCCTGTATATAGCCGCGAAACAGCGCTTCCTCGACCAGGGTCACCAGGAGCAGATTGTTCAGCACCCACAGCCACGCCTGATCCGGCCACTTCGGTGCCCAGGCGATCACGCCCAGCAACAACGCGCCGCCGAGGGCGAGGATCACACTCAAGGTCAGGGCGAGGGCGGTGGCGTAGACCGTCAGGCGCAGCGAGCGCCGGGCGACAATCCATGGGCAGACCAGCAACAGCCAGAAACCAATCAGCGGTTTATCTTGATTGAGGTACATCGAGAACGGCACGGCGTTGTCAGTGAAACGTTGCGGATCAATGGCGCGACCGTTGTAGAACCCTGGCAGCCAGTGCAGGGCCAGCGCCAAAGCCAGCACGATGAACAGGCCGTGGCCGAGATAACGCGCAAACGGCACGTGTTGCTGGCGTACGGCGAAACCGGCCATCAATAGCAGCCCGATAGAGATCAGTGCGAGCCAGCCGAGTTGACCGTAGCTCAGCGCCAAACCGTAGCCGAGGCCGAGAAGTGCCAGATAGAGCCATGGCAGAGACTTCATGGAGGGTCCTTGTGCAGATTTTGTGGAAGGGCTTTCTACACGGACGAGCGGCGGGGGACAAGTCAAGGTGCGGCGAGAACCGGGGACAGTCCACAACCTCTGGCCGACCCGATACCTGTGGGAGCTGGCTTGCCAGCGATGACGATTGCACAGCCGAAATCGTCATCGGCTGATTCACCGCTATCGCTGGCAAGCCAGCTCCCACAAGGTTTTGTTTTTGGCTGAGGGATCAGCGCAGGTTGAGTTTTGCCGCCGCGCGCTCAGTGATTTCCGTGCGCAGCTTCAGCGATGGCGCGGCACGCAGGCGGGCTTCATCGACAATCGCGTTCGGTGCCGTTTCCGGGCTGCCCGAATGGAACGGCGGCGCCGGCGCATATTCCAGCTGCAACTGCACCAGTTGCGCCGTGTCGGCATCGAACAGTTCAGCCGCCAACACCAGCGCAAAATCGATTCCTGCGGTAATCCCGCCACCGGTAAACAGATTGCCGTCACGCACCACCCGATCCTTCACCGCAATCGCGCCCAGTGTCGGCAGCAGATCGTGATATGCCCAATGCGTAGTCGCCCGTTTGCCTTGCAGCAGACCCGCCGCGCCGAGCACCAGCGACCCGGTGCACACCGACGTCACGTAACGCGCTTGCGCAGCCTGACGTTTGATGAAATCCAGCGTCTGAGCATCCTCCATCAAAGGACCGACGCCGCCACCGCCGGGCACACAGATCACATCCAGATCCGGGCAATCCTCGAACGTTGTGGTCGGTTTCAGCAGCAGCCCGGTGCTGGCCGTGACCGGCATCAGGTCCTTCCAGATCAGATGCACCTGCACGCCCGGCAGCGAGGCGAGCACGTCGTACGGCCCGGTCAGGTCAAGTTGCTGAACCTGTGGAAACAACAGAAAACCGATCTGCAGCGTCATCGTTCTTGCTCCATGAAAAGGGGTAGACGGCTTCACTGTAGGCGCGTAGGTTCTGGCGCATACGCCAATAACCCCACGAATTACGCCAAATGCCCAAAGCCATCCACGTACTCGCGTTTGCCAACATGCAGATCCTCGACGTCACCGGGCCGTTGCAGGTATTCGCCTCGGCCAATGACCTCGCCCGTCAGCGCGGATTGCCCATTCCGTATGCGCCGAGCGTGATTGCCAGCGGCGGCGGGGCGGTGATGTCCTCGGCCGGTCTGGCGGTGTTGGCCGAGCCGTTGCCCGAAGCGCCCAGCGACACGTTGATCATCGCCGGTGGCTGGGGCATTTATCCGGCGGCGGAAGATGTGCCGCTGGTGGATTGGGTGCGCGAGCATGCCGGCAAATGCCGGCGCGTGGCTTCGGTATGTACCGGCGCATTTTTGCTCGCCGCCAGCGGCTGGCTCGACGGCCGCCGTGTGGTCACCCACTGGACCCGCTGTGAACAACTGGCGCAGCAGCACCCAAAACTGCAAGTCGAAGCCAATCCGATCTTCATCAACGACGGCCCGGTGTGGACCTCGGCGGGAGTCACCGCCGGCATCGATCTGGCGCTGGCGATGGTTGAGGAAGATCTCGGTCGCGACATCGCGCTGGACGTCGCCCGCCATCTGGTGGTGTTCCTCAAACGCCCGGGCGGGCAGTCGCAATTCAGCGTGACGCTATCGCTGCAGAATCAGGGCAATCGTTTTGACGACCTGCACGCGTGGATCGCCGAGAACCTCACCTGTGACCTCGGCATCCCGACCCTGGCTGAGCAGGCCGGGATGAGCGAACGCAGTTTCGTCCGCCACTACCGCGCCGACACCGGCCAGACCCCGGCGCGGGCGATTGAACTGATCCGCGTTGAAACCGCCCGCCGGTTGTTGAGCGATACCGGACTGCCGGTCAAACGGGTCGCGGCCAATTGTGGATTTGGCAGCGAAGAGACGCTGCGCCGCAGTTTCCTGCGGGCGATTGGTGTGACGCCGCAGGCTTATCGCGAGCGGTTTTCGGTCAGCGACAGTATTAAGCCTCTTCTGGTTGAGGGTCTAGGAGGTAGTTGTCGATAATGTGTTGGTAGTCTTCTTTTTCACCAAGTGTTTTTTTGACTATCAACTTCGCAAGCTCTTGGTCGGTGGTTACAAGTGATAGCGAAAGTTTCTTTAGATTCGTTAATGAGGAAAATCGGGAGTCTCTTAGTGATGCGGCTCCCCAAGCATTACGGCTGGCGGCAGAAATTATGTTCATAAAGAGAGTAAACGATTGCTCTACGCTTAAGCATTCGGCAAGCGGCGCATCGATATCTCTTATATTTCGTGATATATGGTTAGCTGTTGAAAAGTCGTTGGAGCCCGCGTCTTTACAAAGGATGTCGAAATACAAATTGATGGTGCGCGGATGGCCTTTGATGTGAGCAATAAAATAATTACTTAGAACGTTTTTTCCGATGAATAGCTTTAGCTCTTCTGAAAAATGCTTTAGTAAGGTGTCTTCGCCCGCATCTAAGAGTATCGATTTCAGGGCTGATGCTGGATGCGAGAAACGTGTGTGTTCCAGTGAGTTTTCTACGTTTTTAATGCGATCGTTTAGGATTGACTTAAGGCGATCATAAGTTACTTGATCTAGATCGAACACAAGTTTTCCGTTTGCGGAAATCAAGCGCAAAATCATAATTGAATAATTTGAGTCAGAGGACTTGTTGTCAATGACGTATTTTTTTAGACAAGCTTCAGAGGCTTGGCTTTTTGTATATGCCAATCCTGTTAGAAAGAATCCAGCATTTTTGGATATGTCTGCGTTGGGGTTTTGTGTTTTTTCCAGAAATTTGTTAATTAAGTATGGGTATGTCTCAGTATGGGTGTTAATTAGCTCTTTGTTGACGGTGCTGGCTATTTTATATATGTCTGTTGAAGGGAAGAAATGTTTTCCGTCTAATCGTGCTAAGAGTTCGTCAATTAGTTGGGTTGTTGTTAAAATTGGTTTTGATAGGAAACGGTTTATGGCTTCAAAAAAAATGAAGCGTGCTTCTTCAGCAGATGCATGATGCCCGGATGGATGGGCCGATTTGTTTCTCAGTACTCTCAGTGTATCTAAAAAAGTGGTGTCCAAAGCGGGTAGTAGGCTATTGGATTTAAGTTGGTCAATTACATAGCTTTCATACACATCTTGGCCGTTTATTTTGCTCATTGCTTCGTCATGTATTTTTTTTGCTTTCTTGTTTACTTTGCCAAGCTCTCCTAACTTTTTTACGATATCGTCAAATAGTGCGATATAAGTCAGGACTATACATGCTCGGTACGCGCTGGTCATGTAACAGGACATGGCTTCTTTCATGTAGTCCTTTACTTGGTTGTCATTAATGTTATTTACAAGTTCTTCCATGTCGTGAAGGTGTGGCATTTTCATGTCCCGGTTTATGCTGTTAATTTTTTGAGGTGTGGATACTTAGGAGGTCAGTAGCTTTAACGGTCATTAAATTGTCAGTGCCTCAGCTTCCGCCACTTGATTGAAATATTTTGTCCGATCCGGAGTAAACGTCACCCGCATCTTGGTACGCGAACAGGTCAGCGAGCGTTCTTCGCTCAAATCGATATCCAGATCTTCCCCACGCAACCCTTGCCACTGGGCGAGGTATTTCAGCGATCCGTATTTTTCGTTTTTCTTCAGGCTACGACTGACCCCGCCCTTCCAGCCGAGCACCGGTAATTCTCCAGCGAGGCATTTCAAGGCGAGGTCGGGGAAGCGTGCGGCGCGTTGGCGGCCGATTTCCCAGCATTTGATCAGGCCTTTGTCGGCGGCTTCCCAGAGTTGGGTGCGGGTCAGGCCGCTGCGAAGGGGCGTGTCGATACTGCGCTGGACGTGCTGGGACATTCTGGTTCCTTGAATTCGGGTTTTATTGGACAGCTCCGCTGTGCCCGTTGCGGTGGATGGTAGGGGGGGATGTAACAGCTGGCAACAAGGTATTTCGGGGTGTAAGTGCAAGTTGTGGGGGAGGGATTGGGGGGGTGTTTAGAAGATGTAGGGGCTGAGCTGCGCAATTGTGGTGAGGGGATTTAGCGAAACGTCGCACCGCCCCGACCGGTTGCGCAGCAGTCGCAAAGTCAGTGAATGCGGTATTTCTGGAGGAGTGGGGACGCAGGGTTGGGGGCTGCTTCGCAGCCCATCGGGGATAAATCCCCTCACCACAGGGGTGTCACTCTGCTGATTGCTGCGTAGGGATTAGCCCGCTAAAGCACAGTTTTGTGGAGTATCTCCTACAGAAAGTGGCGAGCTTTACGGCTGCCACTCACTCTTTTCCCCACTCAACCGTCGATCCAGAAAACTCGCTGCACTGATCAACGCCAGATGCGTCAGCGCTTGCGGGGTATTGCCCAGATGCCGGCCATGGCTGTCGAATTCTTCGGCGTACAGCCCCAGCGGATTGGCGTAGCGCAGCAACTGTTCAAACTCCAGATGGGCCTTTTCCACCTGACCGGCGCGGGCCAGGCATTCGACGTACCAGAACGAACACGCGGCAAACGCGCCTTCGGTGCCGGTCAAGCCGTCGATGTTGGCGTCATCGTTGCGATAGCGGTAAACCATGCCGTCGCGTACCAAATGCTTTTCAATGGCTTCGAGGGTCGAGAGCCAGCGCGGATCCTTGGCGCTGACGAAACGCACCAGCGGCATCAGCAGCATCGAGCCGTCGAGGGAGCTGCCGCCCTTGTACTGGACAAAATGCCCGCGCTCTTCGTCCCAGAAGTTGTCCCAGATGTCGGCGTAGATCGCCTGGCGGGTTTGATCCCACTGGGCGAACGGTGCCGGCAACGAGCGTTTTGAAGCCAAACGAATCGCCCGATCCAGTGCCACCCAGCACATCAGCCGTGAGTGCAGAAAGTGATGCTGCTCACCGCGCATTTCCCAAATGCCTACATCCGTGGTCTGCCACGTCTCACAGACTTGATCGACCACTTCGCGCACGTGTTTCCAGCCTTCGTGGGAAATCGCGTCACCGTACTTGTTGACCAGATACACCGCGTCCATCAGCTCGCCGAAGATATCCAGCTGAATCTGGTCGTAAGCGCCATTGCCGATGCGCACCGGTCGGGCGCCGCCATGCCCGGACAGGTTGTCCAGTTCGGTTTCCGGCAATTCCTGTCGGCCGTCGATGGCGTACAAGATGTTGAGTTTCATCGGCTGACCATGGCAATCGCTGACCCGATGGCGCAGCCAGCGCATGTAGTCGTTGGCTTCGCCGACAAAGCCCAGACGCATGAACGCGTAAACCGTGAACGACGCATCGCGGATCCAGGTGTAGCGATAATCCCAGTTGCGTTCGCCGCCGGGCGTTTCCGGCAGGCCGAAGGTCGCGGCGGCGAGGATCGCGCCGTGTTTGCGCGAGGTCAGCAGCTTGAGCGCGAGGGCAGAGCGGTTGACCATTTCCCGCCAGCGTCCACGGTAAATCGACTGGCCGATCCAGTCGCGCCAGAACTTCAGCGTGCGCTCCATACAGAAGTCGCCGGCCCCTTCGGCGAAGCGCGGATCGTCGCTGGCGCCGAGCATGAAGGCCGCCGTCTGATCCTGCTTGAGGGTGAAACGGGCAATCGCCGCTGCGGCGTCCACCTGCAAGGGCTGATCAGAAGCCAGGCGCAGCGTCGGTTGCCCGATGGCGCTGAACACCACGTCGTTTTGATCCAGCGCTGCGCGAGTGTCGGCACGGGCATAGTCGTGGCGTACCGCGCAGCGCATGTGGAAAGTCGCCTCGCCGCTGACCACCCGCACACGGCGCATCAGCAGTGGCAAGTCATCTTCGCTGTCACCCACCGGCAGCATGTCGGTGATTTCCACCACGGCATCGTCACTGAGCCAGCGTGTTTGCAGGACGTTGGTGTCCGGCAGGTAAATCTGCTCGCGCCGGGCATCGGGCAAGTCCGGCGCCAACTGGAAAATCCCCGCGTCGGGGGTATCCAGCAACGAACAGAAAATCGACGGACTGTCGAACTCCGGCCAGCAGAAAAAATCCACGCTGCCCTTGTCGTTGACCAGTGCCGCACTGCGCATGTCGCCGATGATGCCGTGGGCGTCGATCGGGCTTTGTCGTTCTGGATGATGCTCAGCCATTGCCGCGAAACTCCGGATAGAGGCTCATGCCGCCGTCGATAAACAGGGTAGTGCCGACGATGTAGTCAGAAGCATCGGAGGCGAGGAAAACCACCGCATTGGCGACGTCTTCCACATCGCCGATGCGCCCGTAGGGAATCAGGTCGAGCAGCTCTTCCCCGGCAGCGCCTTCGGTGGCTTCTTTATTGATCGCCGTGCGAATCGCCCCCGGTGCAATGCCGTTGATGCGAATGCGCTGATGGCTGACTTCCTGGGCAAGCGTCTGCATCAACTGATCGACACCGCCCTTGGACGCCGCGTAATTGACGTGCCCGGCCCACGGAATGCGCTGATGCACCGAGCTCATGTGGATGATTTTGCCGGCGGCGCGGGATACGCCTTCGCGAATGCCTTGGCGATTGAAAATGCGCAACGCGGCACGGGCGCAGAGGAACTGGCCGGTGAGGTTGACGCCGATCACCGCGTTCCAGTCATCCAGCGACATATCCACAGCCGCCGCATCTTTTTGCAGGCCGGAATTGGCGATCAGAATGTCCAGTGAGCCGAAAGCGTCGAGGGTTTCAGCGAACAGCCGTTCGACCTCGTCTTCCTTGGAGACATCGGCACCGATGGCCAGGGCCTGACCGCCCTCGGCGATGATTTGTCGGGCGAGTGCTTCGGCGGGTTCGGCCTGGCGGTTGTAGTTGATGACCACGGCGGCACCGGCAGCGGCCAGGGCTTTGGCGCAAGCGTGGCCAATGCCGGAACTGGCGCCGGTGACGAGAGCTACCTGACCGGCGAGAGAAATGTGCATAGAGGAGGCGCCTGGGTTGAGGGCTTAATCAGCTGACCGATTGCCTGGCGTGAGAGTTCATTTCTGTGGGTTGTGGTGAAAGTATGGACCTCATCGCTGGCAAGCCAGGCTCCCACAGGGAGCATAGATGAACATGAATTTATGTACGACCAGTACCTCTGTGGGAGCGGGCTTGCCCGCGATGGGGCCTTCACATTCCACCAACAATTCCCCGCTTCCTCTCTCATCAGCCTCTATGGCAACTTGGCCGCCCCTGACGAGGCTGTGACCCGATGGCAAACCCATACCGTGAATTGTTCAACGCCCCCGGCGCCCGAAATTTTGTGCTGGCCGGGATGATCGCGCGCATGCCGATTTCCATGACCGGCATCGGCGTGATCACCATGCTTTCGCAGCTGTATGGTGGGTACGCACTGGCCGGTGCGGTGGCGGCGACATTTGCCTTGGCCACGGCGTTTTGCGCACCGCAGGTATCGCGACTGGTGGACCGCTTCGGTCAGGGCAAAGTGCTGCCCATTTCGGCATTGATCGGTGGCGGGGCGCTGTTGATGTTGCTGCTGTGCACCCGGTTGCAGGCGCCGACCTGGACGCTGTTTGTGTTCGCCGCGCTCGCTGGGTGCATGCCGAGTATGTCGGCGATGGTGCGAGCGCGCTGGACGGAAATCTATCGCGGCCAGCCGCAATTGCAGACAGCGTATGCGCTGGAGTCGGTGCTCGATGAAGTTTGTTTCATCGTCGGCCCACCGCTGTCGGTGGGGCTGTGCGTGGCGGTGTTTCCCGAAGCCGGGCCACTGGCGGCGTTGCTCGCGCTGGCGATCGGCGTAACGGCGTTTGTCGCCCAGCGCAGCACCGAGCCGCCGGTGCATCCGCACGCGTCTGAACATCACGGTTCGATCATCGGCTCGACAGATATTCAGCTGTTGTTGGCCTTGATGATAGCCATGGGCGTGATCGTCGGTGTGGTCGATGTCGTCAGCGTCGCGTTTGCCCAACAACAGGGGCAACCGGCAGCGGCGAGCATTGTGCTGTCGGTGTATGCCATCGGTTCGTGTCTGGCCGGGATCGCGTTTGGGGCGATGCGTTCGAAACTGCCGCTGCCGCGACTGTTTCTGTATGGCGGAGTGGCAACGGCAGTGACGACGTTGCCGCTATTGCTGGCGAGCAACATTCTCGGCCTGGCGCTGGCGGTTTTCATTGCCGGGCTGTTCTTTGCGCCGACCCTGATTGTCGCGATGGCACTGGTCGAACGCATCGTACCGCCGGCCAAACTCACCGAAGGCCTGACCTGGCTGGTGACCGGTCTGAGCATCGGCGTTGCCATCGGCGCCGCCGGTTCCGGTGCGCTGGTAGATGCCTTTGGCGCGCGCAGTGGCTTCTGGCTGGCGATTGCCGCCGGGGCGGTGGTCCTCGCGTCGGCGGTGCAGAGTTTCCGTCATCTGAAGTGATCAACCAACTGACTAATTCGCGCGTCGCCTCATCCGTTCTCTTTTACAGATAACCCTATTGAGGTAAACGCGGTGACAAAGCTGACACTGCTGTGCCTGCCCTATTCGGGCGCCAGCGCCATGGTTTACAGCCGCTGGCGGCGCCAACTGCCGTCGTGGCTGCACCTGCAACCGGTGGAATTGCCCGGGCGCGGTGCCCGTTTCGACGAACCCTTGCAGATCGACATGCGTGCGCTGGCCTGCCAATTGGCCCGTGAGCACAAGCCCGGCTTGCAGACGCCTTATGCCCTGTTCGGGCATAGCCTGGGTGCGCTGCTGGCGTGCGAAATGGCGCATGCTTTTCGCGAACTCGGTGCGCCGGAGCCGGTGGCGTTGTTCGCTTCCGGCACAGCCGCCCCGACCATGCGCAGTGACTACGATCGTGGCTTTGCCGAGGCGCGCAGCGATGACGAGTTGATCGAGCAGTTGCGCACCTTTCAAGGCACCAGTGAGGAAGTGCTGGCCAACCAGGAACTGATGAGCCTGACGCTGCCGGTGCTGCGTGCCGACTTCATGATGTGCGGACGTTTCACGCCGGCGCAGCGGCCCTTGCTCAATTGCCCGGTGCACGTGCTGGGCGGCAAGGAAGACCGCGCGACCACCGAACAACTGATCGGCTGGAGCAAAGAAACCCTGGGCAGTTTTTCCGTGGACATGATGACCGGCGGGCATTTCTTCATCCATGAACACGAAGCCCGGGTCATCCGCACGATCAAGACCCATCTGGAAGTCCACCACCGCCGCCATGCGCAGGCAGCGGCACCGGCGTTTTAGTGCGCGGTTCACCTATCGAGTGATTACAGGAGGCCAGTCATGGCTGTTGCTGTGGGATTTTCCGTTCGGCCGCTGCTGCCGCAACGGGGGCGCTTGCCGTTGTTGGTGGAAGCGACCGATGCGGACACCGACCTTTTGGCGGTGTTCGATGAATTGAAAGAGCTGGTGGACGAACATTTGCTGCGCGATGGCGGGGTGCTGTTCCGTGGATTCCGTCTGAACGGTGCTGAACAGTTCCGTCAGTTCGCGGCCAGTTTTGGCCATCCGTTGTTGAACTATGAATTCGGCTCGACGCCGCGTACCAACGTGACGCAAGGCGTGTACACGTCCACCGAATACCCGGCGCACCAAAGCATTCCGCTGCACAACGAGCAGGCCTATTCCCGCGACTGGCCGATGAAGATCTGGTTCTACAGCATGATCGCGGCCAAGTCCGGTGGCGAAACGCCGATTGCCGACAGCCGTGAAGTCTATCGGCGTATTCCGGCGGCGATTCGCGAGCGCTTCGTCAGCAAAGGCCTGATGTATGTGCGCAACTTCGGCAATGGTCTGGATGTGGCCTGGGAAGATGTGTTCAACACCGAGGATCGCGAGGTCGTCGAGGTCTACTGCAAGGCCCACGGCATTGTTTGCGAATGGAAGGACGACGGTGAGCTGCGCACCCGTCAGACCTGTCAGGCGGTGGCGGTGCATCCGGTGACCGGCGACAACGTCTGGTTCAATCAGGCGCACTTGTTCCACATTTCCAACCTGCAAGCGGAAGTGCGCGAAAGCCTGCTGGACATCGTCGACGAAGAGGACTTGCCGCGTAATGTTTATTACGGCGACGGCTCGGCCATTGAAGATGAGGTGCTTGCGCAGATTCGCGCAGTGCTCGACGAGTGCGCGATCAGCTTCCCCTGGCAGGAAGGCGATGTGCTGATGCTCGACAACATGCTGTCGGCCCACGCCCGATCGCCGTTTGAGGGCCCGCGCAAAGTGATTGTCGCCATGGCCGAGGGGCATTCTCTGGACGCTCGCTGAGCGATCCCGGCGTTTGTCTGAACGCTTGCCGAAGCCGCTCTTGCCGCGGCTTCGGCATTTCTGCATCTGGCGGGAGTGCCGCCCGGCCGGTATTGCGCCGGCGC
Source organism: Pseudomonas sp. NPDC087817 (assembly GCF_044742875.1). Lineage (NCBI taxonomy): Bacteria > Pseudomonadati > Pseudomonadota > Gammaproteobacteria > Pseudomonadales > Pseudomonadaceae > Pseudomonas > Pseudomonas sp. NPDC087817. Next base: position 83,654 of record NZ_JBIUVJ010000015.1, on the reverse strand, counting down.
GCTAAATCATTGCGTTTGTCATTCGTTCTTGTTGATACGACCGGGCCTCCTGGTCACGCCGCCGATCAGCAAGGACCCCATGCATGAATGCCGCAGACGCACAGAAACTAGCCCGTCGCTTTATCGAACTGCCGCAGGACAAACGCCGTTTGTTTCTCGCCGGCATGGCCCGCGAAGGCATCGATTTTGCGCAGCTTCCCATGACCGCCTGTGACGGCATCGCCGAGCGTGACGGCCTGTCTTATGCCCAGCAGCGGATGTGGTTTCTCTGGCAGCTGGACCCGCACAGTGCTGCTTACAACTTGCCGATGGCCGTGCGCCTGACGGGCGATCTGCAAGCGCAGGCGCTGGAGCAGGCATTCAGCCTTTTGGCGACGCGGCATGAGTGCCTGCGCACCACCTTCGGTCAGGAAGGCGAGCGCGCTTTTCAGCGCGTCGCCGAGCCTCAGCCTCTGAAGCTGGTCATCACCGATCTGAGTGCCGTCCCCGAGGCCCAGCGTTGGCCTCTGGCGCAGCAGCACATGATGGCCGAGGCCACGCAGGCGTTCGACCTGGAAAACGGCCCGCTGCTGAGCCTGCGCCTGTTGCGTCTGGCCGAGCAGGAGCACGTGCTGCTGTTGACCTTGCACCACATCATTGCCGATGGCTGGTCGATGAACATTCTCATCGACGAGTTCATGCGCACCTACGACGCCCTGGTCGCGGGGCGCGAGCCATCGTTGCCGGCACTCACCGTGCATTACCGCGATTACGCGCTGTGGCAGCGCAGTTGGCTGGAGGCGGGCGAGCGCGAGCGGCAACTGGATTACTGGCGCGCGCAATTGGGTGACGAACACCCGGTGCTTGAATTGCCGACTGACCGCGCCTATCCGGCGCAATCAAGTCATCAGGGGGCGCGGCTGGAAACGGTCATCGACGCAGCGCTGCGCCAGGAACTGAAAAGCCTCGCCCAGCGTCAGGGCGTAACCCTGTTCGTGGTGCTGTTGGCCGCGTTCAAAACCTTGTTGCATCGCTACAGCGGCCAGACCGACATTCGTGTCGGCGGGCTGATCGCCAACCGCACCCGCAGCGAAACCGAAGGCCTGATCGGCTTCTTCGTCAACACGCAAATCCTGCGCAGCGAAGTCACCGCGCAAACGCGTTTTGCCGATCTCTTGCACAACCTGCGTCAGGCTGCGCTCGGTGCTCAGGTTCATCAGGAGCTGCCGTTCGACGCGTTGATCGAAGCCCTGCAACCGGCGCGCAGCCAAAGCCACAATCCACTGTTCCAGGTGATGTTCAACCACCAGCCGCTGGTGACCGACTTGCAGCATGTGCAACTGGAATCGGGGTTGCAGGTCGGCTATTTGACTGAAGAGCAACTGGCCGGCAGCGGTCGCCAACATGCCGCTACCAGTGACCTGATGCTCGACACCCGCGAGGAGGGCGAGCAACTGTTCGCTGCCTTCACCTACGCCACCGATATTTTTGACGCCGCGACCATCGCCGCGATGGCCGGACATTGGCGCAACATTCTGGCCTCCGTGTGCCGTGACCCTCAGCAATTGATCAGCGAAGTTGCGCTGCTGGCGGACGTCGAGCACGCGCAATTGATTCAGAGCACCGAGGCCGATCCGCTATTCGCCAGTGTGCAAACACGCTTCGAAGCGCAAGTAACGCGAACGCCGCAGGCAGCGGCGGTGATCCTCGCGACCGAGCCGTCGCCGTCACTCAGCTACGCCGAGTTGAACACCCGCAGCAATCGTCTGGCCCACCAATTACGCGCTCGCGGTGTCGGCCCTGACGTGCTGGTCGGTGTGGCGCTGGGGCGCTCGCTGGAACTGGCGGTGGCGCTGCTGGCAGTGCTCAAGGCTGGCGGCGCTTACGTGCCGCTGGATCCGCAAACACCGGCTGAACGTTTGCGCCACGTGCTCGATGACAGTGGCCTGAAACTGCTGCTGACTGATCGCGAGAGCCTCGCCAGCCTGCCGGCTCTCGACGGTGTCGACTGCCTGTGTCTGGAGCAGTTGGCCGATGACGGGCAGGTCGACAATCTTTCGGTGACGGTCGAGGCGCAAAACCTCGCCTACGTGATCTACACCTCAGGCTCGACCGGGCGCCCGAAAGGCGTGGCGATCAGTCACGGCGCGTTGAGCGAGTTCATCGACCGCGCCATCGATTACAGCGAACTGCGTGAAGGCGACCGGGTCCTGCAATTCGCCACCAGCAGTTTCGACGGCTTCGTCGAGCAGTTTTTCCCGCCACTGTGCCACGGCGCTGCTGTCGTGCTGCGTGATGCGCGGTTGTGGGACAGCGCGTCGTTGCATCAGGTCATCCTCGAACACGGCATCACCCTGGCCGACTTGCCCGCTGCTTACTGGTATTGGCTGGTGCAGGAATACGCCGCCAACCCACCGAGCGGTTTCGCTGCGTTGCGGCAGATTCATGTCGGCGGCGAAGCCATGGCGGTGGACGGTTTGCGTCTATGGCAACAGGCCGGGTTGGGCCATGTGCGATTGCTCAATACCTACGGGCCGACCGAGGCCACGGTGGTTTCGACCATTCATGACTGCACGGCACTGACGGCGGACGCCGTGTCGTGGCGCGGCATCCCGATCGGACAAGGTCTCGACGCGCGTCGCTTGTACGTGCTGGATGATGATTTGAACCTGCTGCCGCAAGGTGCGGTGGGCGAGTTGTATATCGGCGGACCGAGCCTGGCGCGTGGCTATCACCGTCAGCCGATGCTCAGCGCCGAGCGTTTTATCGCCGATCCGTTCGCTGACGGCCAGCGCCTGTACCGTACCGGCGACCGCGCCCGACTACGCGCCGATGGTGCGCTGGAGTACGTCGGTCGGGTCGATCATCAAGTGAAGATTCGCGGCTTCCGTATCGAGCTGGGCGAAATCGAATCGCGCCTGCAACAGTGCCCGGGCATCCGCGAGGCGGTGGTGCTGGCGGTGCCGCTCAGTGGTGGCTTGCAACTGGTGGCCTACGTGGTCAGCGATCAGGCCGTGCTCGACAGCGCGGCGACGCAAGCGGCGTTCCGTCAGCAAATCCGCGCGGCGCTGCAAGCCGATCTGCCGGACTACATGGTGCCGGGCCATCTGCTGTTGCTGGCGAACCTGCCGCTGACGCCGAGCGGCAAGCTCGATCGCAAGGCGTTGCCCGCGCCGGATCCTGTGCAGTTGCAGGGCGACTATCGCGCCCCGCAATCGGACGCCGAGCGGTGTCTGGCGCAGATCTGGGCGGATGTCCTGCAAGTGTCGCGGGTGGGTCTGGACGATCACTTTTTCGAATTGGGTGGCCACTCGCTGTTGGCCGCGCAAGTCATCGCCCGGGTGAAAAACCTGCAGGGCGTGGTGTTGCCGCTGCGCAGCCTGTTCGAGAAACCGGTTCTGGCCGATCTGGCGGCAATGCTTGCGCAACTGGCTGACGGCGCAACGAACGACGACTGGTCCGATATGGATCAGTTCATGAATGCTTTGGAAGGAGAGGAAGTATGAGCGGCACCATGGCGGAGCGCATCGCGAAAAGGTTCGTCGGCTTGCCGCTGGAACAGCGTCGGCTGTTTTTGGCCAAGCTGCGTGAAGACGGCAAGGACTTCAGCCTGTTGCCGCTGCCTGTCAGTCGTCACGATGTCGCGCCGATTCCGTTGTCGTTTGCCCAGCAGCGCTTGCTGTTTCTCTGGCAACTCGAACCGCAGAGTGCCGCTTACAACATGGCCGCCGGCTTGCGCTTGAATGGGCGTCTGGACGAATCGGCGTTGCAGCGTTCGTTCGATTATCTGGTGGCGCGTCACGAAGTTCTGCGCACGGTGTTCCAGACCGACGGTGATCAGCCGCATCAAGTGATCCTTGAGCAACAGCCGTTGACATTGGAACGCATCGACCTGACGAGCCTGCCGCCGTCAGAGCGCGAGCCTGCCTTGGCGCAACAGGTGCAGACCGTCACGGCGCGGCCGTTCGATTTGCGCCACGGGCCGCTGTTGCGTGCCAGCCTGTTTGCGCTGGCCGAAGAAGAATTCGTGTTGGTGGTGAGCATGCACCACATCGTCTCCGACGGTTGGTCGATGGATGTGATGGTCAAGGAATTCGTCCAGTGCTATCAGGCCTTCAGCCTTGAACGCGAGCCGCAATTGCCGGCACTGACGCTGCAATACGCCGACTACGCGATCTGGCAGCGGCGCTGGCTGGAAGCCGGCGAGGGCGAACGGCAACTCGATTACTGGCGCCAGCAACTGGGTGAAGAGCATCCGCTGCTGGAAGTGGCGCCGGACTTTGCCCGTCCTGTGACGCAAAGCTTCGAGGGCCAGACCCTGAGTTTTGATTTCGGTGCGCCGTTATCCCTGCAACTCAACGCCTTTGCCCGTAGCCAGGGCATCAGTCTGTTCATGCTGGTGCTGGCCGGGTTCTCGCTGTTCCTGTCGCGGCAGGCCGGGCAGCGCGACATTCGTGTCGGGGTGCCGAATGCCAACCGTGGCCGTGCTGAGGTCGAAGGGCTGATCGGCTTTTTCGTCAACACTCAGGTGCTGCGATGCGAGGTGGACGAGCGCGGCAGTTTCGAGGATTTGCTGGCGCGTGTACGTGAAGCCGCGTTCGGTGCCCAGGCGCATCAGGAACTGCCGTTCGAGCAACTGGTGGACGAGTTGGTGGCTGAACGCACCCTGGGCCACAACCCGTTGTTCCAGGCCAAGTTCAACCAGAACGTCGGCATGCAGAAGCAGCGATCGATGGCCCTGCCAGGGCTGAGCGTGGCGGAATATCCGCTGGACAAGGACGGTACTCATTTTGATCTGGCGCTGGACATCACCGATGACGGCACGCTGATTCATGGCCAGATGACCTATGCCAGCGACCTCTATCGCCCGCAGACGGTCGAGGGGTTTGTGCCGGCCTTGCTCGGCTTGTTCAGCGAGTTGTTGAAAGCGCCGCAAGCGCCACTGCACCGCGTTGCGGTGACCTTGCCAGCGCCACTTCCGGCACCCGCCGCGCCGGCGTTGTCGGTGTTGCAGCATTGGGATCGTGAAGTCGCCCGCCAGCCTGAAGCGCCAGCCGCCCGCGACCTGAATCAGGTCTTGAGTTATCGGGTACTGGATCAGGCGGCCAATCGTCTGGCCCATCATCTGCTGGCGCAGGGCGTGAACGTCGGCGAGCCGGTGGCGGTGCTGATGGAGCGCTCGCTGGACTGGCTGACCTGTGTGCTGGCGGTGTTCAAGGCCGGCGCGGTGTACATGCCGCTGGACGTCAAGGCGCCGGATGCACGTTTGCAGCAGATGCTCGGTGCGGCGAAGGCGCGGGTGTTGTTGTGCACCGAAGGCGATGCGCGCGTGTCCGGGTTGGCGGTTGACGGCTGTCGGGGCATCGCGTTCGCAGCGCGGCAGTGGCAGTCAATGCCGGACACCTGTCCGGCCGTGGCGTTGTGCGCTCAATCAGCGGCGTACGTGATTCACACCTCCGGCTCCACCGGGCAACCGAAAGGCGTACTGGTCAGCCACGGCGCGCTGGGCAGTTATGTCCGCGGTGTGCTGGAGCGACTGGCGCCGACGGCGGACAGCAGCATGGCGCTGGTCTCGACCATTGCTGCGGATCTGGGTTTCACCGTGCTGTTCGGCGCGCTGTGTTCCGGGCGCCTGTTGCATGTCTTGCCGGAAGAGCTGGGTTTCGATCCGGAACGGTTTGCCGAGTACATGGCAACGCATCATGTGGGCATGCTGAAAATCGTCCCCGGTCATCTGGCCGCGTTGTTGCAGGCCGCAAGGGCAGCCGACGTGCTGCCGCAACACGCGCTGATCGTCGGCGGCGAGGCGTGCTCGCCGGCGCTGGTGGAGCGCGTGCGTCAGCTCAAACCGGGCTGCCGCATCATCAACCACTATGGGCCGAGCGAAACCACGGTGGGCGTGTTGGCCCATGAAGTCGCTGATCTGACGCTCACGCGCAGCGTGCCGGTCGGTAGCGCACTGACCGGCGCTCACGTCTACGTGTTCGACGATGTCCTGAACAACGTCGCCGATCAGGTGGCTGGCGAGTTGTATATCGGTGGCGACAGCGTGGCGCTGGGCTACCTGAATCAGCCGGGGCTGACGGCGGAGCGCTTCTTGCCGGATCCATTCGGTGCGCCGGGTACGCGGGTGTATCGCAGCGGTGACCGGGTGCGCCGCAATCGTCAGCAAGCGGTGGAATTCATCGGCCGCGCCGACGATCAGGTCAAGGTGCGCGGCTATCGCGTGGAGCCGGCGGAAGTGGCGCGTGTGCTGCTCGGTCTCGACGGCGTCAGTGAAGCGGCGGTGCTGGCGCTGTCACTGGATGATGACCCGACGCGTCTGCAACTGGTCGCGTGGTGTGTGCCGGTCGCAGGTGCTTCGTTAGCGGCACAGGCGCTGCGCGAGCAATTGCAGGCGTGCCTGCCGGATTACATGGTTCCGGCGCAGATCGTCCTGCTCGAGCAACTGCCGCTGACGGCCAACGGCAAACTCGACAAGCGTGCCTTGCCGGTGCCGGGCGTGGTCACTCAGCACTTCGTCGCGCCGCAAGGTGAAGTCGAAGAGAAACTCGCGGCAATCTGGGCCGATGTCCTCAAGCTTGAGCGCGTCGGCAGCACCGACAACTTCTTCGAGCTGGGCGGTGATTCGATCCTCAGCCTGCAAATCATTGCCCGGGCCAAACGCCAGGGCATCAAGCTGAGCCCCAAGCAGCTGTTCGAAAAACAGACCATCGGCCAACTGGCCGTCGTGGCCAAACTGATCGAAGGCAAACCCGTTGCGGCTGCGGTGCCGGCAGCTCGCGGACCGTTGCCATTGTTGCCGATTCAGGCACGGTTCTTCGAAACCCCGATCGCCCAGCGTCAGCACTGGAACCAGTCGGTGATGTTGCAACCGACCACGCTGCTTGACGCCGCTCACCTACGCACAGCGCTGGCGGCGCTGATCGAACAGCACGACGCGTTGACGCTGAATTTCCAGGCGTCCGGCGACGTGTGGCAGGCAACGCCGCAGACCCAGCGTGATCCAGAGCTGTTGTGGGTCCGTGAGTTGGACAGCCTGAACGCGTTGCCGGCGCTCGCCGATCAAGCCCAGCGCAGCCTGAATCTGCAACAAGGCCATTTGCTGCGGGCGGTGCTGGTGAACCTGCCGAACGCCGAGCAACGCTTGTTGCTGGTCATCCACCACCTGGTGATCGACGGCGTGTCGTGGCGCATTCTGCTGGAAGATCTGCAGCACGCTTACACCGCGCTGGCGGCGGGTACGCCGCTGGTTCTGCCGGGCAAAAGCAGCTCGCTGCACAGCTGGGCCGAGCATCTGCACCGTTACGGGCAGAGCGCAGCGCTGGCCGCTGAGAGCGCCTACTGGCGCCAGACGCTGGAGGCGGGCGACGCGCAACTGCCACGCGATTTCCCGCAGGACACGCAGACCCGCGAACAGGCCGCCCACGCCAGTTCGCGCCTGAGCCAGGCGCTGACCCACAAGCTGTTGAAAGTGGCGCCAGCGGCGTATCGCACGCAGATCAACGACCTGCTGCTGACGGCGCTGGCGCGGGTGTTGTGCGACTGGAGCGAGCAGCCTTCGGTATTGATTCAGCTCGAAGGTCACGGCCGTGAAGACCTGTTCGACGACATCGACCTGAGCCGCACCGTAGGCTGGTTCAGTAACCTGTTCCCGGTGCGCCTGACCCTCGAGGCAACGCCGGGTGCGTCGCTGTGCGCGGTCAAGGAACAATTGCGTGCAGTGCCGGGCAAAGGCATCGGCTTTGGTGTGCTGCGCTACTTGAGCCGTTGCGCCGAGTTACAGGCATTGCCGCAGCCGCGCGTGACCTTCAACTACCTCGGCCAGTTCGACGGCGCGTTCAACGCTGACGCCGGCGCGCTGTTCGTGCCCAGCGGTGAAAGCTCCGGGGCCAACCAGGACGCAGCCGCGCCGTTGGGTAACTGGCTGAGCGTTGACGGTCAGGTCTACGGCGGTGAGCTGGAATTGACCTGGACCTTCGGCACCGGCATGTATCGCGCAGAAACCGTCGAGGCGCTGGCCGAGGCCTATCGTCGTGAGCTTGCGCGTTTGATCGAACACTGCTGCGACAGTGGCGAGGCGGCTGTCACGCCGTCGGACTTCAGTCTGGCAACGCTGACCCAGGCACAACTCTCGGCATTGCCTATTCCGGCCCGCGACATCGTCGACCTCTATCCGCTGTCGCCGATGCAGCAGGGCATTCTGTTCCACAGCGTCAACGATCCGCACAGCCCGGCCTACACCAACCAATTGCGCGTCGATGTGCAACATCTCGATGCCGAGCGCTTCCATCAGGCCTGGCAGCAAACCGTTGATGCTCACGAAATCCTGCGCACGGCATTTGTGTGGCCACAGGATGCCGCCGCTGCGGTGCAAGTGGTGCGCCAGAGTGCGCAGATGCCATGGCGCGTGCAGGACTGGCGCGGTCGCCATGACCTCTGCACGGCACTGGATCAACTGGCCGGCGAAGATCTTGCCAGCGGTTTCGACCTGACCGGCGCGCCGCTGTTGCGGGTGACCCTGGTGCGCACGGATGAGGCGACTCACCACCTGATCTACACCTGCCATCACATCCTCATGGACGGCTGGAGTACGTCGCAGTTGTTCGGCGAAGTGCTGCAGCGTTATGCCGGCATGAACCCGGCGGTCGGGCAGGGGCGTTATCGCGATTACATCGAATGGCTGGGGCAGCGCGATCAGCAGGCCAGTCGCGATTTCTGGACGACAGCCCTTGCGGACCTTGATGAGCCGACGCGTCTGGCCGGTGCCTTGTCCGGCGCGCAGCAAGTGGCCAGCGGTTACGCCGATCACGAGCATGTATTCAGTGAGACGTTGACGGCGGATCTGAACCGTTTTGCCCGCGAGCAGAAAGTCACCCTCAACACCTTGGTGCAAGCGGCGTGGCTGGTACTGTTGCAGCGTTACACCGGGCAGGACAATGTGGCATTCGGCGCGACGGTCGCCGGGCGCCCGACGGATTTGCCGGGCGTCGAGCAACAGATCGGTCTGTTCATCAACACTTTGCCGGTGGTGGCGGCGCCGTCCGCTGAGATCGTCGTCAGCGAGTGGCTGCAACAGGTGCAGGACGTCAATCTGGCGCTGCGCGAGCATGAGCACACGCCGCTCTACGATATTCAGCGTTGGGCCGGTGCGGGTAACGGGGCGTTGTTCGACAGCATTCTGGTGTTCGAAAACTACCCGATGGCCGAAGCCTTGCAACAAGGCCCGGCCACCGGTCTGACGTTCTCGGCGATTCGTCGTCAGGAACAGACCAACTACCCGCTGACGTTGGTGGCGGTCACCGGTCGCGAGCTGAGTCTGGGGATCAGTTATGACCAGGCCAGTTTCGCTGCGACCGCGATCAGCGCGTTGAGCGCACAACTCGAAAGCCTGCTCACGCAGTTCCTCGCCGATGCCACGCAACCGCTGGGTGCGCTGCAATTGCTCGTAGAACCGCAGCGTCAACAGGCCATCGATTGGGGCAAGGCCGACGTCACGGCAACGGACCCCCGCACGGTACTGGAACACCTCGCCGCGCAGGTGCAGCGTCAGCCACAAGCACACGCGGTGCTGTTCGCCGAGCAACAGATCGATTACCAGAGCCTCGATTCCCGGGCCAACCGCCTGGCGCACAAGCTGCAAACGCTGGGCGTCGGTCCGGAGGTGCGTGTCGGGGTGTGCATGCGGCGCACGCCGGACATGCTCGTGGCGCTGCTGGCCATTCTCAAGGCCGGTGGTGCCTATGTGCCGCTGGATCCGGACTATCCGCAGGAGCGCTTGCTGCACATGCTCGACGACAGCCGCGCCGCCGTGCTGATCACCGAGCCCGCCGCACTGGCGCTGTTGCCACAAACCTTGAGCGCTGAGGTGCTGTTGGTGGAAGAGGGCGCCTTGAGCGCGTTCCCGATCACCGCACCGCAGGCGAGTGTCACTGCGCAGAATCTGGCCTATGTCATCTACACCTCGGGCTCGACCGGTAAACCGAAAGGCGTGGCGATCACCCACGGCAACCTGTCGGCGCTGATTCAGTGGTCGGCCGGGGTCTATCGCGAAGAACAGTTGCGCGGCGTGCTGGCGTCGACGTCGATCTGTTTCGACCTGTCGGTCTGGGAAATCTTCGTCACCCTGGCTTGCGGTGGCTGCCTGGTGCTGGCGGACAACGCGCTGGCACTGGCCGATTTGCCGGCTCGCGAACAGGTCACGCTGATCAACACGGTGCCGTCGGCGATTGCCGCGCTGCAACGTGCCGGACAGATTCCGCATTCGGTCGCGACCATCAATCTGGCCGGTGAGCCGCTCAAGCAAAGTCTGGTCGACACCTTGTACGCGAGCACCTCGGTGCAGCAGGTCTACGATCTGTACGGGCCGTCGGAAGACACCACCTATTCGACCTTCACCCTGCGCACGCCGCAAGGGCAGGCGAACATCGGCCGACCGCTGCAAAACACTGTGGCTTACTTGCTCGACAGCCAGTTGCAAGTGTTGCCGGGCGGCGTGCCCGCCGAGCTGTACCTGGGCGGTGCCGGTGTGACCCGTGGTTATCTGCTGCGCGCCGCGCTGACCGCCGAACGCTTTGTGCCGAACCCGTACGCCAGTAACGGCGAGCGGCTGTACCGCACCGGCGATCTAGTGCGTCAGGGCCATGACGGCAATATCGAGTACATCGGTCGGGCCGATCATCAGGTGAAGATTCGCGGCTTCCGTATCGAACTCAGCGAGATCGAAGCGCGGCTGCTGGAGCAGGACGAGATCCGCGAAGCCGTGGTCCTCGCTCAGGACGGTGCCGCCGGTAAACACCTGCATGCCTATGTGGTGGCGCAGGCAGTGACCGATCAGGCGGTGTTGGCGGAACGCCTGCGCAACGCGCTGGCCAGTCGCTTGCCGGCGCACATGGTGCCGGGCCACTTGCATTTGATCGACGCCATCCCGTTGACCCCCAACGGTAAGCTCGATCGCAAGGCGTTGATGGCTTTGGGCGACAGCCCGACGCAGCAGCACTATCAGGCGCCGCAAAGCGATTTGCAGTGGGAAGTGGCGACGATCTGGCAGGAAGTGCTGGAGGTCGAGCAGGTGGGCCTTGCCGACAACTTCTTCCAGCTCGGCGGGCACTCGTTGCTGGCCACGCTGGTGGTGACCCGGATCAAGGAGCGTCTGGGCGACAAGGTACCGCTCAAGGAATTGTTCGAAACCGATACCCTCAAGGCGTTCTGCGCGCGAATCGAGGCCTTGCGCGTCGAAATGTCGCCCGTTCAGGATGAATTGGCTAAATCCCTGGAGGCCCTCAAACGTCTATCCCTCGATGATCTGGAAAAACTGATTTCTTGAGAGGGAAAAACGCGTGCAAGAGTTAATCGAGTCGGTAGGACAACTTTCGGCTAAGCAAAGAAAGGCTCTGGCGGTTCTGCTCAAGCAGAAAGGCGTCAACCTCTTTGACATTGCTCCGGTTTTCAAGCGCACGGCTGAAGAGCCGTTGCTGCTGTCCTACGCTCAGCAGCGCCAGTGGTTTCTCTGGCAGTGGGCGCCGCACAGCGCGGCCTACAACATTCCGACGGCCCTGCGTTTGCGGGGGCCGCTGGATGTGACCGCGCTGGAGCGCAGCGTTCAGGCGCTGATCGAGCGACACGAAACCTTGCGCACGGTGTTCACTCAGGAAACCGCGCAACCCTTGCAAGTGGTCCTGCCCGCAGGCCCCTTTGGGCTGGAGATCCATCAACTGAGCGCTGAGCTGGCGAACGACCCGGATGCCTCTATCCAGGCGTTCGTGCAGACTCAGAGCCAGAAAACTTTCGACCTGCAGCACGGCCCGCTATTGCGCGCAGCGCTGCAGCAAGTCACCCCGAATGACCACGTGCTGGTGCTGACCCTGCACCACATCGTCTCCGATGGCTGGTCGCTGCAAGTGATGATCGAGGAGCTGGTGCAGTTGTACGCCGGTTTCAACCTCGGTCACGACGCCGGTCTGCCGGCCTTGCCGATTCAATACGCCGACTACGCCCTGTGGCAACGGCAGTGGATGGAGGCCGGTGAGCAGGAGCGGCAATTGGCTTACTGGCAGGAGAAACTCGGCGGCGAGCAACCGGTGCTGGAACTGCCGATGGATCGCCCGCGTTCCATCGAGCAAAGCTTCGCCGGCGCCAGTCACAACCTGATTCTCGATCCGGCGCTGAGCAATGCGCTCAAGGCCTTCGCCCGCCAGGAAAATGTCACCCTGTTCGTGGTCTTGCTGGCTTCGTTCCAGGCACTGTTGCATCGTTACAGCGGTCAGGCCGATATCCGCGTCGGCGTGCCGAATGCCAACCGTGGCCGGGTGGAGATTGAGCGGCTGATCGGCTTCTTCGTCAACACTCAGGTGCTCAAGGCCGACATCGATGGGCAGATGTCCTTTGTCGATCTGCTGCGTCAGGTCAAACAGACCGCGCAGGAAGCGCAAGCCCATCAGGACTTGCCGTTCGAACAACTGGTCGAAGCGCTGGAGCCGGGCCGCAGCCTCAGTCACAGCCCGCTGTTCCAAGTGATGTTCAACCATCAGGCCGAGCGCCGTGCGAGCGTCGAAACCCGTTTGAATGGCCTGAGCATCGAACCGCTGGAATGGCAAAGCCAGACCGCGCAGTTCGACCTGACCCTCAACACCACCGAACAGGCGCATGGCATTGAAGCGGTGCTCAAGTACGCCACGGATCTGTTCGACGCGGCGACCATCGAGCGTCTGGCGCAGCACTGGAACGCGCTGCTGCGGGCCATCGTTGCCGAGCCGACGCAGCGCATCGGCCAGTTGCCGATGCTCGATGCCGGTCAACAGCAACAATTGCTCGCGCAGTGGAATCCTGAGCGCATCGAGCAACCGCTGTCGCAGTGCATCCATCAAGCCATCGAAGCGCAGGCCGAGCGTCATCCCGACGCGGTCGCCGTGACTTATTCCGGGCAGCGCCTGACATACGCCGAACTCAATCGCCGCGCCAACCAGTGGGCGCATACGCTGATCGGCCGTGGCGTGGGGCCGGACGTGCGCGTTGGCGTCGCGGTCGAACGCTCGCTGGACATGATCGTCGCCATCCTCGCCGTGCTCAAGGCCGGTGGTGCTTACGTGCCGCTGGACCCGAGCTATCCGGATGATCGCTTGAGCTACATGATCGAGGACAGCGGCATCGACCTGCTGTTGACCCAAAGCCATCTGCTCGCGCAACTGCCGGTGCCGCCGGGACTGGCGTGCCTCGATCTGGATCAGGCGCCGGAACATGGCAACGAAGCCAACCCGGTCTGCCTGACCACACCGGACAGTCTGGCGTACGTCATCTACACCTCGGGTTCCACCGGTAAACCGAAAGGCGCGTTGCTGCCGCACGGCAACGTTATGCGCCTGTTCAGCGCCACCGAGCACTGGTTCGATTTCGGCCCGCAGGACAGCTGGACGCTGTTCCATTCCTACGCCTTCGACTTCTCGGTCTGGGAGATTTTCGGGGCGCTGTTGTACGGCGGCAAACTGGTGGTGGTGCCCCATGACATCAGCCGTTCCCCGGAAGATTTCTACACCCTGTTGTGCGATGAAAACGTCACCGTGCTGAACCAGACGCCGTCGGCGTTCAAGCCATTGATGCAGATCGCCAGCGAGTCGCCACGCAATAACGCATTACGCTACGTGGTGTTTGGCGGCGAGGCGCTGGAAGTGCAGAGCCTGCGCCCGTGGTTCGAACGTTTCGGCGACCGCGCACCGACACTGATCAACATGTACGGGATCACCGAAACCACGGTGCACGTGACCTATCGTCCATTGTCGATGGACGATCTGCAGCAAAGCCACAGCAGCCCGATTGGCGAGCCGATTGTCGACCTGTCGTGGTACTTGCTCGACAGCTCGCTGAACCTGCTGCCGCAAGGCTGCATCGGTGAGTTGTACATCGCCGGTGCCGGTCTGGCCCGGGGTTACCTGAATCAGGCCGGCATGACCGCCACGCGATTCGTTCCCGATCCATTCAACCCGCAGGCGGGTGAGCGGCTGTATCGCACCGGCGACCTGGCGCGTCTGCGCGGTGACGGCGTGATCGAGTACATCGGCCGGATCGATCATCAGGTGAAGATCCGCGGCTTCCGTATCGAACTGGGCGAAATCGAAGCGCAACTGCTCAAGCACCCTGACGTGCGCGAAGCGGTGGTGCTGGCGGTCGACGGTCTCAGCGGTCAGCAACTGGCGACCTGGATCGTCGCCAACGAGGTGCTGGACGGCGAAGGGCAGGGCGCACTGCGTGATTCGATCAAGGCGCATTTGCGCGAAACCCTGCCGGATTACATGGTCCCGGTCAGTTGGGCGTTTCTTGAGCGCCTGCCGCTGACGGCCAACGGCAAACTTGATCGCAAGCAACTGCCGCACCCGGAAGTTGCGCAAGTGCAGGAAGCCTATGCCGCACCGCGCAACCAACTGGAGCAGCGTCTGGCCGAGATCTGGCAGGACGTGTTGAAGGTCGAGCGTGTCGGGCTCAATGACAACTTCTTCGAGCTGGGCGGCGATTCGATCATTTCGATTCAGGTGGTCAGCCGCGCCCGTCAGGCGGGCATTCGCTTTACCCCCAAAGACATCTTTCAGCATCAGACCGTGCAACGTCTGGCGACCGTCGCGCAACAGAGCGGCGCGGTACAGATGCAGCAGGGTGATGTGCTCGGCGACGCGCTGCTGACACCGATCCAGCATTACTTTTTCAACAGCGACATCCCGGCGCGGCATCACTGGAACCAGTCGATCCTGCTGACCCCGGCCACCGCGCTGCAACCGGCACCGCTGGAGCAGGCGCTGTTGCACCTGCAACGTCATCATGACGCCTTGCGCCTGCGTTACCGCCAGACCGACGATGGCTGGCAGCAGAGCCACGCACCTGCGAATCAGGCGCAAGCCCTGCTGCGCACGGTCGCGCTGGACGACAGCGCTGCATTGCCAGCGCTTTGCCTGGACTTGCAACGCAGCCTCGATCTGCTCGATGGCCCGCTGATTCGCGCGGTGTTGGTCGACTTGCCGGACGCCAGTCAGCGTCTGCTGCTGGTGATCCATCACCTGGTGGTCGATGGCGTGTCATGGCGGATCCTGCTGGAAGACCTGCAAACCGCCTATCAACAACTGAGCTGCGGTCAGGTGGTGCGTCTGCCGGCCAAGACCAGTGCGTTCAAGGATTGGGGCGAGCGTCTGCAAAGTCATGCCCGCAGCGCCGAACTGGAAAGCGAACTGAATTACTGGCACGGGCAACTGCGCGACGTTTCGGTTGCGCTGCCGCTGGACAATCCGCAGGGCCAATTGAGCAACCGTTTCGAGCGCAGCGTCGACACGCGTCTTGATGCCGAACGCACCCGTCAGTTGTTGCAACAGGCGCCGGCGGTTTATCGCACCCAGGTCAATGACCTGCTGTTGACCGCGTTGGCCCGAGTGTTGTGTCAGTGGACCAACACCGACAGTGCCTTGGTGCAGTTGGAAGGTCACGGTCGTGAAGACCTCTTCGATGACCTCGACCTCAGCCGCACGGTGGGCTGGTTCACCAGCATGTTCCCGGTGCGCCTGACCCCGGACGCGAGTCTCGAAACCTCGATCAAAGGCATCAAGGAGCAACTGCGCGCGATCCCGAACAAAGGCATCGGCTATGGTTTGCTGCGTCATCTGGGCAGCGCCGAGTCGCAAGCGGCATTGAACGAACTGGCGCAACCGAAGGTGACGTTCAACTACCTCGGCCAGTTCGACAACAACTTCGATGACGACGCCCTGTGGGTTCCGGCCACCGAAGACAAGGGCGCCGGCCAGGACGAAAACGCGCCGATGGCCAACTGGCTGACCATTGATGGCCGGGTCTATCAGGGCCAGTTGAGCCTGACCTGGACCTACAGTGGCGATGTGTTTGAGGAAAGCACCATCAACGCCCTGGCCCGCGCTTATGAAGTGGCGCTGGGTGAGTTGATCGACCATTGCCTGAACCATCCGAGTGGCGGTTTGACGCCGTCGGATGTGCCGTTGGCCGGGTTGTCGCAGGCGCATCTGGACAGCCTGCCGATGGCTGCCCAGCGGATCGAGGACATTTATCCGCTGGCGCCGATGCAGCAAGGCATTCTGTTCCACAGCCTGTACGACGCCGATGCCAGCGCCTATGTCTATCAGATGCTGCTCGACATCGACGGCCTCGACGTGGTGCGTTTCCAGCAGGCCTGGCAACGCGTGGTGGATCGCCATGAAGTGTTGCGCGCCGGTTTCATCTGGGGCCGCGACGGTCTCGATGCGCCACTGCAGGTGATCAATCGCCAGTTGACCCTGGAAATGCCGGAAGTGGATGTGCGCGGTGTAACGGACCTGCCGGCCGTGCTCGAAGCGCGGGCGCAGGCCGACCGTGAACGCGGCTTCGATCTGCAGAATCCGCCGCTGCTGCGTCTATGCCTGCTGCGCACGGCCGATGACCGCCACCGTCTGATTTTCACCTGCCACCACATCCTTATGGATGGCTGGAGCAACTCGCGGATGTTCGGCGAGGTATTGCAGGATTACGCCGGCCAGCCGGTGCCGAGCGCGCAGGGCCGTTACCGTGATTTCCTGGTCTGGCTGCAAGGTCAGGACAAGGCCGCCGCAGAGGATTTCTGGCGCGGGCAACTGGCCGAACTGGACGAGCCGACCCGGCTGGCTTCGGCCTGCCACGGGCGTACGGTGCCGGGCCCAGGCAAGCAAATGCATCGCCTGCATTTCGACGCAGCCTTCACTCAGCGCCTGAACGGTTTCTCCCGTCAGCAGCAAGTGACCCTCAACAGTCTGGTGCAAGCCGCTTGGCTGTTGGTGTTGCAGCGCTACACCGGCCAGGCCACCGTAGCGTTTGGCGCCACGGTGTCGGGGCGTCCGGTGGATCTGCCGGGCATCGAGCAACAATTGGGACTGTTCATCAACACCTTGCCGGTGATCGCCAGCCCGCACGCCACGCTCAGCGTCGGCGACTGGGTACGCAGCGTGCAGGACAAGAACCTGTTGCTGCGTGACTACGAGCAGACCCCGTTGCAGGACATCCAGCGTCTGGCTCAGTTGAGCGGCGAAGCGCTGTTCGACACGTTGCTGGTGTTTGAAAACTATCCGGTGTCCGAAGCGCTGGAAGCCAATCCGGGCGGACTGCGTTTCGCCGGCCTGGAGCACCGCGAGCAAACCAACTACGGTCTGACCCTGATCGCCGGGGCCAGCGACGTGTTGAACCTGGACTTCAACTACCTCACCGAGCACTTTGCCGAACACAGCGTGCTGGGCTTGGCAGGCCATCTTGAAGAAGTGTTGCGGCAGTTTATCGAGGTGCCACAACGTCTGCTTGGTGAGATCGGCCTGTTGCCTCTCGCCGAACGCCAGACATTGGCGCAATGGAACGACAATCAGGGCGCGTATCCCGCTGAACGACTGATCCCGCAGAGTTTTGAACTGCGCGTCGCAGCCCATCCGCAAGCACCGGCACTCAGTCACGCCGGCACCGCCCTGAGCTATGCCGAACTCAACCAACGTGCCAACCAACTGGCGCATCATCTGCTGGCCTTGGGTGTCGGCCCGGAAGTCCGCGTGGGCGTGGCGATGCCGCGTTCTGCAGAACTGGTGATCGCCCTGATGGCGGTGCTCAAGGCCGGTGGCACCTATGTGCCGCTGGACCCGGATTACCCGGCTGATCGCGTGGCCTACATGCTCGACGACAGTCAGGCGAAAGTCTTGCTGACGCAGCAGTCGCTGCTGGCACAACTGCCGCAGACGGATGCGCAGGTGGTACTGGTCGAGGCGGGCGGTGAGGCATTTGCCGAGCAGTCTTCCGACAATCCGGGTGTGCGCGGCGACTCCGCCAATCTGGCCTACGTGATCTACACCTCCGGTTCCACCGGCAAGCCGAAAGGCGTGGCCATCGCCCACCGCAACGTGCAGGCGCTGATTCACTGGTCCGCCGAGGTCTACAGCGAAGACGATCTGCAAGGTGTGCTGGCGTCGACGTCGGTGTGCTTCGACCTGTCGGTGTGGGAGATTTTCGTCACCCTCGCACGCGGCGGTTCGCTCGTCATGGCACGCAATGCCCTGGAGCTGCCGGACTTGCCGGAGCGCGATCAGGTGCGTCTGATCAACACCGTGCCGTCGGCGATTGCCGCGCTGCAACGCACCGGGCAAATTCCGCCGGGCGTGCGCATCATCAACCTCGCCGGTGAGCCACTGAAGCAAAGTCTGGTCGACACGCTCTACCGCGAAACCGCGGTGGCGCATGTCTATGATTTGTACGGCCCGTCGGAAGACACCACGTATTCGACCTGCACCCGCCGTGAACTCGGTGGCCAAGCGAACATTGGCCGGCCGCTGGTCAACACCACGGCGTACTTGCTCGACGGCCAATTGCAACAAGCGCCGATTGGCGTGGCGGCGGAGCTGTATCTGGCCGGCGACGGCATCACCCGTGGTTATCTGTTCCGCCCGGGCCTGACCGCTGAACGTTTCCTGCCCAATCCATTCTCGACCACTGGCGAGCGCATGTACCGCACCGGCGATCTGACTCGCTTCAGCGATGACGGCCGGATCGAATACGTCGGCCGCATTGATCATCAGGTCAAGGTGCGTGGCTTCCGTATCGAACTGGGTGAAATCGAAGCGCGTTTGCTTGCTCAGGACAGCGTGCGTGACGGTGTGGTGTTGGCGGTGGATGGCAACAGTGGTCAGCAACTGGTGGCGTATGTGGTGCCAAGTGATAGCGGCCTCAGTCTCAAAGAACAGGACGACTTGAGTGGAGCGCTGCAGACCGCCCTCAAGGCGCATCTGCCGGACTACATGGTGCCGGCGCAGTGGTTGTTCCTTGAACAACTGCCGTTGACGCCGAATGGCAAACTCAATCGCAAGGCGCTGCCGGCACCGGATGCCAGTCAGTCGCAGCGCGATTATGTGGCGCCTCGCACCGCGCTGGAACAGCAGATTGCCGGGATCTGGCAGGACATTCTGAAACTCGAACGGGTCGGCTTGACCGACAACTTCTTCACCCTGGGCGGCGATTCGATCATCTCCATTCAGGTGGTGAGCCGGGCGCGTCAGCAGGGAATCAGCTTCACACCCAAGGATCTGTTCCAGCAGCAGACCGTCCAGGGGCTGGCCACTGTCGCGCAGATCGGCAAAGCCCTGACGCCAACCGATCAAGGCCCGGTGACAGGTGAGACACCATTGCTGCCAATTCAGCAATGGTTCTTCGAACAGCCCTTGCCGCAACGCCATCACTGGAATCAGTCGGTGCTGCTCAAACCGTTAAACCCTCTGGTGGCCGAGACGCTTGAACAGGCCTTGCACGCGCTGATCGATCATCACGACGGCCTGCGCCTGGGCTTTACACAAACGCCATGCAGTTGGTCGGCGAGCTATCGAAACGTGGAACAACAGCGCCTGTCACCGTTGTGGCAGGAAACGGTCAGTGATGCCGCCCACCTGCAACGCGTCGCCGAACAAGCCCAGCGCAGCCTGGATCTGCAACAAGGCCCGTTGTTACGCGCGGTGTTGTTCGATTTGCCTGAGGGCGAACAGCGCTTGTTGTTGATCGTTCATCACCTGGTGGTCGACGGTGTGTCTTGGCGGATTCTGCTGGAGGACTTGCAGGGCAGTTACCGTCAGTTACTGGCCGGCGAATCGTTGGCATTGGCGGCCAAGACCACGTCCTTCAAGCATTGGGCGGAGCAATTGGAACGTCACGCCCGCAGTGAATCGCTGCTTGGGCAACTGCCTTACTGGCAGGCGCAGCGCTCGGACGACGCGCCGCTACCGCAAGATAACCCTCAGGGCAGCTTGCAAAGTCGCCATGCCATGACGCTTTACAGTCGCCTGAACGCAACCTTGACCCGACGACTGCTGCAACAGACCCCGGCGGCTTACCGCACACAGGTAAACGACCTGCTGCTGACGGCGCTGGCACGGGTGATCGCCCGCTGGAGCGAACAGTCGTCGGTGCTGATTCAGCTCGAAGGCCATGGTCGTGAAGATTTGTTCGACGGACTCGATCTGACCCGCACAGTCGGCTGGTTCACCAGCCTGTTTCCGGTCAAATTGACTCCGACCCAGGAGCTGGCCGGTTCGATCAAGCAAATCAAGGAGCAACTGCGCGCGATTCCGGATCGTGGCATTGGATACGGTGTGCTGCGTTATCTGGGTGACGAGGCTTGCCAGGCGTCGCTGCGGACCCTGCCGACACCGCGTATCACCTTCAATTATCTGGGCCAGTTTGACGGTAGCTTCGATAGCCAGAGCGGTGCCTTGTTTGTGCCGGCCGATGAGTTCAAGGGCGCAGAACACAGTAACGATGCGCTGCTGGGGAATTGGCTGACGCTCAATGGCCAAGTGTACGGCGGCGAGTTGAGTGTCGGCTGGTCATTCAGCACGCACATGTTCAACGCCTCGACCATCGAACACCTGGCCGAAGAGTACGGCCGGGAGCTGGAGCTGCTGATCGAGCATTGTTGCCAGCCGGACAGCCACGGCGTCACGCCTTCGGACTTCCCGCTGGCGCAGCTGGATCAGGCCCGACTGGACGCCTTGCCGGTAGCCCCGTCCCGGATCGAAGACATTTATCCGCTGTCGCCGATGCAAGAGGGCATGCTGTTCCATACCTTGTCGGACAATGGTTCGAGCCTGTACGTCAATCAGATCAGTTTGCCGGTGGGCGGTCTGGATGTTGAGCGTTTCCGCAAGGCCTGGGAGGCGGTCATCGAGCGTCAGGCCATCCTGCGCACCAGCTTCCATTGGCACGATGGCTTGGCCAAACCGCTGCAAGTTGTCCAGCGTCAGGCGACGCTCGATTTGCAGGTGCTCGACTGGCGTGATCGCGACGCCAGCGAGGCAGACATCGCCGCGCGGGCCGCCGAGGACCGCGCGCGAGGCTTCGAGCTGACCCAGGCGCCACTGCAGCGAGTGTTGTTGATTCGCAGCACTGAAGATCAGTATCAGATGGTCTGGACCAGTCACCACATCCTGATGGACGGCTGGAGCAGCTCGCGGCTGTTTGGTGAGGTGATCCAGCACTACGCCAAGGGTGAAATCAGCGCTGAGAACGGTCGCTACCGCGACTTTATCGCCTGGTTGCAAGCCCAGGACCAAGATGCCCGGGAGTTGTTCTGGAAAGCCCGGCTGGCCCCGGTCACTGAGGCGACGGCGTTGAGCCAGGCCATCCACCCTCGGCATGTGTCGGATGAACCCGGCCACAACGCCATTTACTCGCGTTGGGACATGCAACAGACCGGTCGTCTGCTGCAGTTCTGTCGCGATCTGCGGATTACGCCGAACACGTTGATCCAGGGCGCATGGTTGCTGCTGTTGCAGCGCTACACCGGAAAAAACACCGTGACCTTTGGCGCCACGGTCTCCGGGCGTCCCGAGAGTTTGCCCAATGTCGGCAACATGCTGGGTCTGTTCATCAATACGTTGCCGATCATTCAGACGCTGGAACCGGATCAGCCTCTGGCAGACTGGCTGAACCGGATCCAGGCCTACAACCTGGATATACGCGACCATTCCCAGGCTCCGCTGGCAGACGTGCAACGCTGGTCCGGCCTGGGCGGGCAGGCGCTGTTCGACAGCATCATCGTGTTCGAGAACTACCCGATCGATGATCGCCTGCAAGAGGACAACGATACCGGCCTGAGCTTCGGCAAATCCATCGGGCATGACGTGACGAACGTGCCGATGGACCTGGCGGTGATGCTCGGCGACGAACTGTCGATTGAATACCTGTACCTGCGCAGCCACTTCAGTGCCGAGGCGGTGGAAGGCATTCGCCTGACCCTGGAAAACACCCTTGAGGCGATGATGCGCGCGCCTTACGAACGTCTGGGTAACCTGCAGCGTCTGTCGCTTGAACAATGGCAGGCGATGCAAGCCTGGAGCGCCGAACCGGCGGCGGAGCACCAATCGCAGCTGTTGCCGGAGCTGATCAGCCGACACGCACTGAGTCAGCCCGAGGCCATTGCGGTGCAATGCGCCGGGCTGAGCCTGAGCTACGGCGAGCTGGAACGACGGGCCAACCGTCTGGCCCATTGCTTGATCGAGCATGGCGCGGGGCCGGAAGTAGTGATCGGCGTGGCACTGCCGCGCTCACTGGAAATGGTCGTCAGCTTCCTCGCCGTGCTCAAAAGCGGCGCAGCGTATGTGCCGCTGGACATCGATTACCCGCCGGAGCGTCTGGCGTACATGATCGAAGATTCCGGCATGGCGCTGCTGCTGACCCAGAGCAGCCTGCGGGCAGCGTTGCCGGCGCCCGCAGGCCTGTTGCGCCTTGAGCTGGATCACCTCGACGAATCCCGCTATGGCGATGAAGCGCCGGTGCGTCGCGTGCTGGAGCAAGGGCTGGCCTATCTGGTTTACACCTCGGGTTCCACCGGACGGCCAAAAGGCGTGGCAGTTACTCAGGGACCACTGAGCATGCACTGTCAGGCCATCGCCAAACTGTATGAAATGGACAACCGCAGTTGCGAGCTGCACTTCATGTCGTTCGCTTTCGACGGTGCTCATGAGCGCTGGTTGAGTACGCTGTACAGCGGCGGCCGGCTGGTGGTGCGCGACGGTTGCCTGTGGACGCCGGAGCAGACCTATCAGGCGTTGCACGAGTACGGCGTGACCATCGCCTGCTTCCCGCCGGCTTATCTCAAGCAACTGGCCGAGTACGCCGCCGCCAGCGCAATTGCACCGCCACCGGTGCGCATCTATTGCTTCGGCGGCGATGCGGTGCCGGACCAGACTTTTGAACAGGTCAAGGCGGCGCTGCGTCCCGAGTACTTCACCAACGGCTACGGCCCGACGGAAACCGTGGTCACGCCGATGCTGTGGAAAGTGCCGGTGAGCCAGCAGTGTGAAGCAGCCTATGCGCCGATCGGCCGAGCGGTGGGTGCGCGTTCGCTTTATGTGCTGGATGAAGAACTGAATCCGCTGCCGCCAGGTTTCGCCGGCGAGTTGTACATCGGTGGCTATGGGGTTGCCCGTGGTTACCATGGGCGGCCAGACCTGACCTGCGAACGCTTCGTGCCCAATCCGTATGCCAGCGGCGAGCGGCTGTACCGCACCGGCGATCTGGTGCGTTTGCGCCAGGACGGCGTGGTCGATTACGTCGGTCGCATCGACCATCAGGTCAAAGTGCGCGGGTTCCGTATCGAACTCGGTGAAGTCGAGGCCAGCCTGCGGCAACTGGCGCAGGTCAGCGACGCCTTGGTGATCGCCCGGGACAATGCCTCCGGCAAGCAACTGATCGGTTACGTCGTCACCGACGCCGGCCAGCAACTGGGTGAAGAACTCAAGGCCGGTCTGCGCAGCACCTTGCCGGAATACATGGTGCCGGCGCAGATCGTCTGCCTCAGTGCCTTCCCGATCACTCCCAACGGCAAGCTCGACCGCAAGGCATTGCCCGAGCCGGAATTCAAAAGCGAGGAATACGTTGCCCCGCGCAATCAGCAGGAAGAGTTACTGGCGCAGATCTGGTCGCAGGTGTTGCAGGTGGAGCAGGTCGGTATCAGCGACAACTTCTTCGAACTGGGCGGCGACTCGATCCTGAGCCTGCAAGTGATTTCCCGGGTCAGGAACCACCCGACCCTGCAGATGGACCTCAAGCTGCGCGATCTGATGCGCTATCAGACCATTGCTGGCATCGTCGAGCAGGACGTGGTGAAGGCCGTCACCGCGCAACCGTCGGTGGACCTCACCCATGTGGCCAGTGAAGGGTTGTTCAATCTGCTGCCGATTCAGGAGTGGTTCTTTGGCGAAGGCATGGCCGAGTCTCATCACTACAACCAGTCGTTTTTGCTGAGTGCGCGTCAGACGCTGGATCTGGATGCCCTGGAACAGGCGTTGGGCTGGATCGAAAACCATCACGACGCCTTGCGCCTGCGCTTCTGTCAGGAAGGCGGGCGCTGGTTGCAGCGCTATGCCGCACCAACCGAGCGCCGCGAGACGTTGCTGTGGCGCCGTGAAGTCGAGAGCAGCGAGCAGGTCGAGGCCTTGGCGAACCTCACTCAGCGCAGCCTCAAACTCGATGATGGACCGGCTTGGCGTGTGGTGCACATCGCCTTGCCGGACGGCCAGGCGCGGCTGTTGATGGTTATCCACCATCTGGTGGTCGACACGGTGTCGTGGCGGATTTTGCTCGACGACTTGAAGGTCGCCTACGAGGCTTGCGTGATCGGCATCGAACCGCAATTGCCGATCCGTACCAGCAGCTATCGCGCATTTGCCGAAGCCCTGCAGGAGCAGGCGCCGATCATTGCCGAGCAGGAATTGGGTTACTGGCTGGAGCAATTGGATCAGCCGGGCATCGATCTGCCATGCGACAACCGTCGCGGCAAGAATCAGGTGCGTCACCAGGCTCAGGCGCGACTCAAGTTGTCCCGCGAGCATACCGAGCAGTTGCTCAAGCAGGCACCGGCGGTCTATCGCACGCAGATCAACGATTTGCTGCTGTCGGCCCTGAGCCGGGCGTTGTGTCGCTGGAGCGAACAGCCGTCGGCGTTGATCTTGCTGGAAGGGCACGGCCGCGAGGACCTGTTCGAGAACATCGATCTGAGTCGCAGCCTGGGCTGGTTCACCAGTATGTTCCCGGTCCGGCTCACTCCCGACAGCACGGACATCGGTGCGTCGATCATCAACGTGCAGGCGCAGTTGGCGGCCATTCCGCAGAAAGGAATCGGCTACGGGGTGTTGCGTCACTTGGCCGGCCCGCAACTGGCCCGCCAATTGGCCGACCTGCCGCAGGCACGGGTGACGTTCAACTATCTGGGGCAGTTCGACCAGAGCTTCGATGAGCAGGCCTTGCTGGTGCCGGCGCTGGAAGAAACCGGCGACAACTACAGCCTGCAAGCCAATCTGGGCAACTGGCTGGAGGTTGTCGGCCAGGTGTACGACGGTCAGTTGGCGCTGCGTTGCATCTACAGCACTCAGCGTTATCGGGCCAGCACTATGGAGTCGTTCATGCAGGATTATCAGCGCGAGCTTGAGGCGTTGATCGAGCATTGCATGGCGCGGGTGGGCTGAGAGCCGGGGTTTTAATCATTGCAGGGGGGCGTTGCTCAGGCGCGTCCCTTTTTACGGACATAAGGATTTTTTCGATGTCGTTACACCCTGATCTGGAAGCCTTCCTGGACCTGGCGCAAGACAGCCAGGACGCAGGCCAGCCGGCGTTGCATCAACTGACCCCGGCAGAGGCCCGGGCGATTTTCGAACAAACCACGGCGCAATTGCGCTGGAATGCTCCTCAGGATATTGACGTGCTGGAGGTCAACACCACGGCGCGGGATGGTGCGCCACTGGCGTTGCGTTTATATCGCCCGAGCGAAGCGACGGCGCTGATGCCGGTATTGGTGTATTTCCATGGCGGTGGTTTTGTCGTGGGCAGCCTGGATTCCCATGACGGTGTCTGCCGTGAATTCTGCCGACGTACGCCGTGCGCGGTGTTGTCCGTCGGCTATCGACTGGCGCCGGAGCAGCAATTCCCGACGGCGCTGGAGGACGGGGAAGACGCCTTGTCCTGGCTGGTGGAACAGGCGCAGTCCCTGGGGCTGGATGCCGGTCGTGTCGCGTTCGGCGGTGACAGTGCCGGCGCGACTTTGGCGACGGTGCTGGCCTTGCAAGCGGTGGTTCAGCCACACACCGTGGCCATCGTCCCCAAGGTGCAACTGCTGTGTTATCCGGTCACTGATGCGTCGCGCACCCACGATTCGCGCTTGTTGTTCAGTGAAGGGTATTTGCTGGAGAACGATACGCTGGACTGGTTTTACCAGCACTACGCCCGCAGCCCCGAAGACCTGCTGGACTGGCGCTTCTCACCGTTGCTGGCCGAAGATCTGCGCGGTGTGCCGCCGGCAATCGTGCTGCTTGCCGGGTTTGATCCGTTGCTCGACGAAGGCCAGGCCTACGTCGATAAATTGCGCGCGCAGGGGGTGAATGTCGAACTCGAGCATTGCCCGGGCCTGACCCATGACTTGCTCAGGTTGGTCTCGGTCATGCCGGAGGTGCTGAGCGTGTATGACAGCTTGAGTCGGGCATTGAGTCGCCATTTGGGTTGAACATTGATCGTTCCCACGCTTCTCGTGGGAATGCAGCTTCTCGCCTTGTACACAAAAAAACGCCCCGCTATTGCGGGGCGTTTTCATTGGCGCTGCAGAATCAGAAGTCAGCCTTGACCGACATCACGAAGTTGCGCGGTTCACCGTAGAAGTTACCCCAACCTTCGGTACCGACCGTGGCGTAATAGCGCTTGTCGAAGAGGTTGTTGCCGTTCAGTGCCACGGACCAGGTGTCGTCGATGCGGTAGCCGATTCGACCGTTCCAGACCGCATAGCCCGCCTGGGTGACATCGTTGCCGCTGCTCGGCGAGACGCGGTAGTTGCTGCTTTGGGCATTGACGCCGGCACCGACGGTAACGCGTTCCAGTGGGCCGCTGAGGGCGTAGTCGCCCCAGACGCGCAGCAGGTGGCGCGGCACGTACGAGTTATACACCACACCGTCCTGACCGGCATCCGCGTCTTCCAGCACCTTGGTCTGGGTATAGGTGTAGCCGGCCAGCAGTTGCAGGCGGTCAATGACTTCACCGCTGACTTCAGCTTCGAAGCCTTGGGCGCGCACTTTGCCGGAGTTCAGTGAGCAGGTGCTGTCCGGGCAGGCCGGGTCATCCTGGGCTGCGTCTTTCTGGACGGTGCGGAACAGGTTGAAGGAGCTGTTCAGGCGACCGTCGAACCATTCACCCTTGATCCCCAGTTCATAGCTCTGACCGATCAATGGCTTGAGGGTCGAACCGTTAATGGTCTTGTAGTTGCCTTGCGGGGTGAAGATATCCGCGTAGCTGGTGTAAACGGTCAGGTTGTCGTTGATGTCGAACAACAGCGCGGCGAACGGGGTGACTTGCCCGGTTTCCTTGGCTTGGGAACTGGTCGGTGTGCCTTCGCCGCGCCAGTACGAGACGGAGTCGGTTTCGGACTTGTACCAGCTGACGCGGCTGCCCAGGACGAAGGTCAGCGGATCGGCCAGTTTCAGGCGTGCCGTGGAGTAGGCGCCGTATTGCTTGATCCGCATGTCCACCGGACCACCCCGGGTGGCGTTGGCCAGGTAGTAACTTTGATCTGGCTGGGGAAGGTGGTGGTTGGGGTTCAGCACATCCTGAGTTTGAGGCAGGAGTGCCACGGCGTAGAAGTCATCCTTGTGGGAGCGGCTGGCGTTGGCGCCGACGACCAGTTCGTGCTCTTGGCCGAATGCGTCGAACTTGCCGTCCACGTAAGCGTCGAGGCCGTAGTCGACCTGATCGTAGTCAAAGGTGCTGCCGATCATCAGGGTATTGGTGCTGGTGGCGCCAACCGGTACCGAACCGCTCGGGAAGGCGTATTCCATGTCCTGAGTGTTTTTCGAGTAGACACCCGCGACCTTCAACGCCCAGTTGTCGTTGAACTCGTGTTTCAGATCGCCAAAGTAAGTGGCCCGCTTGCTGCGCTGGTTGTTCCATGCGGTGTTCAGGCAGGTGGAACGCGAGAGTTTCAGGTCACTGCCATCGGCGTAACGCGGCAAGCCGCCCCAGCACGGCGTGGCATCGACGTCTTCATAGGCCATGCCCAGACCCAGGGTGGTGTAGTCGCTCAGGTCGAAGTCGAGCGCGCCGTAGTAGATCTGATCCCTGCGTTCGCCCACGTCATAGAAATACTGACGGGTCTGCTCAGTGACTACGGCGCGGCCACGGATGGTGCCGGCGTCGTTCAACGGGCCACCGGTATCGACCTGACCACGATAGTTGTCCCACGTCCCTGCCGACAGCGACAGTTGTGTGTGCGGGGTGTCCTGGCCGCGTTTGCGTACGAAGTTGACGCCACCGGCGGTGCCGCCTGCGCCTTTCATCATGCCGGCCGCGCCGCGCAGTACTTCCACGCGGTCATAGATGGCCATGTCGCTGTTGAAGCTGTCGGCCTGCACGTAGCTGCTGCCGATGTCCAGCGGCACGCCGTCGTACTGGTACTGGCCTGTCATGCGGAAACCGCGGGAGTAGAAATATTTACCGCCCATGGGCGAGTCATAGACCGTAATGCCTGGGGTCTTTTCCATCACTTGTTCGATGGTGTTGAGGTTCTGGTCATCGAGCATCTTGCGGGTCATGACCGTGACCGACTGCGGGGTGTCCTTCAACGAGTGCACGCCCTTGCCAATGGTCACGCCACCGGTGGTGTAGGAGTTGCTGCCTTCGGTGGTGGCGCTCAGTCGGCTGGCGTTGACGTTGGTCGGTGCCAGTTCCATCGCGCTGCCGGTGGCAGGGCCGAGGACAGTCACGGTGTTGCCGTCACGCTGGTAGCGGATGCCGGTGCCGTTGAGCATCGCCTTGAGCGACTCATCATCCTGGTAGCGGCCATTCAATGCGCTGGAACGCAGACCTTGCAGGCTTTCCGGGCTGTAGATGATTTGCAGACTGGTCTGCTGACCAAGGGTTTGCAGCGCCTGCGCCAGTGGCTGCGATGGGATGTTCAGGGTCCATTCCTGGGCCTGGACATACGGGGCTGCGGTGAGGGTCAGTGCCAGACCAAGGCCGGTGCCGGCCAGTCGAGTGCGTGTCGCGCCGTGCATCAGCAGGGCTCGAGTCAGAGGGCGAAGCATGAAACGGGATGCGGACATGAGGTTAAGACCTTGGCAGGTATAGTTGTTAATGGTTCTTATTCATCTCATTAAGACGAGGAAGCCGCGGCAAACCGGAAAATTATTTTTTCCGACCTGGCCACGGCCTCTTCAATCAAGCGGTTTGCAGTTCGCTCTTGACCTTGCCGGCCTCCATGCGCACCAGTTGATCGGCGACGTCGAAGTAACGGTCATCGTGGGAAATGACGATGATGGTCTTGCCCAGACGCTTAAGGTCGGGCAGCAACTCGGTGTAGAAAATGCGGCGGAAGGTCGGGTCCTGATCCGCCGCCCATTCATCGAACACCAGCACCGGACGCTCTTCGAGCCAGGCATTGACCAATGCCAGACGCTTGCGCTGGCCGGTCGACAGGTCGGTGGTGCTGAAGGCGCCGTCCCGCACGCTGACCTTGTGCGCGATCTCCAGACGTTCGAGGTAGCGGGTGGCGTCCTGCGGCACCTCGCGGTCGCCCTGGATCAGGTCGTCGAACAGGTAGTAGTCGGCAAAGATCGTGGTGAAGTTCTGGCGGTAGTCATCGCGATTGAGCGCGGTGATCGGTTGATTGTTGACGCGGATTTCGCCCTCGGTTGGCGCGTAAAGACCCAGCAGCAATTTGATCAGGGTGGTTTTGCCGCAACCGTTTTCGCCAACGATGAACACGATATCGCCCTGTTCGATGCGCAGGTTGACCGGCCCGAGGCGGAACGGTTCGCTGCCTGCCACGGGCGGGAAGGCGTAGCGCACATTGTGCAGTTCCAGGCTGTTGACGGCATCGGGTTTCTTGCCCTGGTCTTCGAGCAGCAGGTGCGGTTCGGGCGAGGAGAATTGTTCGCTCAGCTCGGCGATCCGGCGGAAGGCAATTTGTGCGCGGCTGATGATCGGCAAGGTGCTGACCAGATGTTCCAGCGGCCCCTTCATGTACAGCAGCACCAGCACGAATCCGCTCATCACCGCTTTGTCGCCGCTGGGCCAGAAAGACTGCAGGGCCAGCGCCATGCCGATCACCACGAAGAACAGCATCGAGCCGAAGGACTTGGCGATGACAAACGTGTTGATCGATTTGATCTGCGTGTCGCAGATTTTTTCGGCGGTTTTCTGAATCCCGGCAACAAACATGCGCTGGCGACGCGGGCGATGAATGCGCAGTTCCTTGGCGCCCTCGGCGATCGCGTTGTAGTGCTTTTGCAGGTCATCTTCGGAGTCGCGGGCAGCGTAGAAACCGCGCATGCCCTTGGCCCGGGCAATCGCCTGAATGGTTGTGCCGATCGCGATGGCCACCAGCATCATCAGGAACATCGGCCAGGACAGCAACGCCAGATAGCCGAGACAACCGAGGGTGACGGTCATGGAGATCGCCAGCGGGGCAAAGGCGAAGGCGAAGTCGCTGATGGTGTCGACGTCGTGGGTCAACACCGGGATCAACCGGTGGCTGCGGTAGCGTTCGATCTGGTCGATCGGCGCCGACAGCACTTTCTCCCCCAGTTCCTTGCGCAGTTTGGCAATGATGTGCTGACCGACGTAGTTGGTGCCGATGTCGGACAGAATCGTCGTCAGCAAGGCCAGTGCGCACAGGCCGGCGAAGATCATCACCACGGTGCGGGTCAGGCCGTCGTCGGAGTGCAGGGCATTGTTGATGGTCGCCAGCAGCACGGTGACGCTCAGGCCGCCGATCATGCCGAGCACGATGGACACAGAGACGATCAGGCGGAAGGGCTTGAGCAAGGCGAACAATTCGTTGATCGCCCCACGCGTAGGCTTGGTCATGGAGGATTCCTGCTTCGGTGCGGAGGGAGTGCCGGTACTAAAGGAAAACGAATGGTCACGGACTTTCTTTAAACGACCGCAGGCGGGGCTGCGGTCGCGGTGGGCAGGATCAGAGGTCGCGCACTACACGAAACCCGAGCCAGTCGCCTTTGCTGGTCGGCCAGCTGCTGTTGCGGTTGCCGGAACGCGAGAACACCGGCGCCTCGCCCCAGTCGTTGCCACGCATGACCTGGCGTTCGCAGTTTTCCTGGGTCCATGGGCGGCCGTCGTCGGGTACGCCAGAATAATCCTTGTGATAGCAGTCGGCGGTCCATTCGTAGACGTTGCCGTGGGCGTCGTACACGCCGAAGGCGTTGGCCGGGAAGGTGCCGGCCGGGGAGGTGAAGTTATAACCGTCGGCGGCGCCATAGGTGTTGGCGTGTTTGGAAATCTGGTAGTTGTTGCCTTCATCGAACGGGAAAGGGAAGGGCCCGGTGCTGCCGCCGCGTGCGGCGTACTCGCGGATCGATTCGCTTTGCAGGCGATACGCGTGGCCGGTCTTTTTCGACAGCCAGTCGATGTAGCCCTGGGCTTCGGCGACGTTCATGCACACGGCAGGGTCGCGGGCGGTCTGTTTGAATTCAGGCTTGCCGGCGGTGCAGCGGCGACCCGGACGATCATCGAAGTCGTAAGGCTTGTTGCCGGTTTCGCGCACATACGCATCCCACTCACCGACGAGCACCTGGAAGCGGCTGATGGCGAACGGTTTGCTGAAGGTCACGTCGTGGCGCGGGCCTTCGTCCGGTTCGCGGCCGACTTCGTCATCCGGGGTGCCCATGGTGAAGGTGCCGGTCGGCAGTACGACCATTTCCGGGCAGTCCTTGCAGTCTTTGAAGACCTTGCCCGGCGCCGGCGGTGTGGCAGCCTGGGCGGCCCCCGGCAGCAGACCGGCGCACAGCGCAGTCAGGGCTAGCGCCGGCAGCGCCTTGAGGGTGAAAGAGGCGTAAGGCTTTTTCATGAGTCGTCTCTGTGAAAGGAAAACTGGAGTCGAGAATCAGGCGCGCAGTTTTTTACCGAGGATGTCCATGAACCGGTCAACTTCGGCTTCGTTGTTGAGCAGGCCGGGCGCAGTGCGAATCACCGGGCCGACGTCGCGGCTGACCGCATCGCAGATCACCCGGTTTTGCATCAGGTAGGCGGCGACTTCATCGCTGTCCTGACCCTTGACGCGGAAGAAGGTGAAACCGGCAGAAAACTGCGGATCGAAAGGGGTCACCAACTCGATGCTCGACTGTTCCCGCAGGCGTTGCTTCAGATAGCTGTTGAGCTGATGGATGCGTGCCTGAACGTCGGCCTTGCCCAGTTGCAGATGCAACTTGAAGGCTTCGTCCACCGCCCAGCGATGCTCGAAAGCGTGATAACCGCCCGGGGTCATGATGGTGGCAAAGGAGGTGGCTTCGGAGAACGTCGGCACGCTCGGGCTGACGTATTTCAGCTCTTCGCTGCGACTGCAAACGATGCCGGTGCCACGCGGGCCGAACATCCACTTGTGGGTACCTGCGATGAAAAAATCGCAGTTCATTTGCGCGAAGCTCAAGTCGTCGACACCGAAACCATGCACCCCGTCGACCACGTAAATCAGGCGGTCCTTGTCGTCGCGTTGACGATTGTGTTCATCGACCAGTCGCGAAATATCGCTGATCGGCAACTTCACGCCACTGCCCGAATGCACCCAGGTCATGCCCAGTACACGGGTTTCGGGACGGATGTTGCGGTTGATGATGTCGAGCACCTGATCCAGCGAAATGCTTTGAGGGGACTCGAACAACTTGAGTTTGCGCACCCGGGTGCCATCGCGGCGGGTGCGGAAATCGAGAATGTTGCGGGTGGAATAGTGCTCGTGCTCGGTGGTGAGGATTTCCTGATCCGGGCGCACCTGTACGCTGCCGTAAATCATCGCCAGGCCTTCGGTGGTGCTGCCGGTGAGGGCGATCTGGCCGGGTTTGGCCTGCAAGTATTTACCGGCCCAGACCCGCACGTTTTCTTCGCGCTTCTCGGTGACACCGAAGTCCCAATCCATGGCCAGCCCCGGGTTCTGGTCGATGGCGGCGCGATGGCGTTCGATGGCCTCGTGCACCGGTTTTGGATGGGAGGTGATCAGAAAATTGGCGAAGTGAATCGCCTGCGGATCCTGATCGAACAACTGGCGCAGTTGTGTCCACTTGTTCGCGGATGCCACAGGGGTGGTCGCTGCCATTGCCGGCGTTGCCAGACTGGCGCCAAACGGCAGCGCGGCTGCGACCACGCCCGCCTGTTTCAGAAAGGTCCGGCGATCAGTCATGGCTTGGCTGCGTCCTGACGGGAAATCAGTGCCGGTTTCGCGGCTTTTTGCACCTGGTCCCAGACACGCATGAAGTTGCCGCCCCACAGTTTGGCGATGTCCGCTTCGGAGTAGCCGCGCTGGATCAGCTCGGCAGTGACGTTGCGAATTTCGCCAACGTTTTCCCAGCCCTTGATGCCACCGCCGTCGTTGAAGTCGGAAGAAATGCCGACATGGTCGATACCGATTTTGCGCACGGTGTAATCGATGGCGTCGCCGAGATCCTTGAGGGTCGCTTTCGGTTCTTCTTCAAGGATGCCGTAGAGGCCGCTGGCGTACTGGCCGAGTTTCTGCTCCGACCACGCAGTAATGATCGGGTCGCCTGGCATCAGTGCCATGGCCAGGTTAGGCAAGGGCGGCAGATCGAAGCGTGCGCGCAGGGCATTGAGCTTGTCCTGAGTGCCCTGGGTCAGCGGTTTCAGGTATTGCGAGAAGCCGACTACCTGGACCACGCCGCCGCTGTTTTTGATCAGCTGCAATTCCTTGTCGCTGAGGTTGCGCGGAATATCCACGGCCGCACGCGGTGCCGAGTGCGAGGCCACCAACGGTGTGCGGCTCAATTGCGCAACCTGTTCCAGACCTTTGGTCGACATCTGCGAAACATCGATGATCACACCCAGATCGTTCAGACGGTGCACCGCTTGCTTGCCGATATCGGAGAGACCGTCGAGGGCATCAGGGGAGTCATTGAAGAACGGCAACGGGCGCGACGAGTCCGCCCAGCTGTTGTTGCCGATATAGCTGAAGCCGAACATACGCATGCCGCGTCCGGCCCACAGGTCGAGTTTGCTCAGGTCGTTACCCAGTGGATAGGCGTTGAGCATGCTGATGAAAATCGCAAACTTGCCTTCACCATGCAGACGGCGGAAATCATCCGGGGTGTAGGCGATGCCGACCTGATTGGGAAAGTCGCGGACCATGCCAGTGATGATCTTGTAGCGCACTTCCTGCTGGTTACGGGCTTCTTCGACAAAACCTTCGGTCGGGCGATGCGGAGCGTTCGGACCGTTCCACATTTCCGGCCAGCCGAACACCGTCAGCGCAGCGCCGGACAAGCGGCCGCGATTGGCCTTGATCAGGTCGAACTGCCCGGAGCCGTCCTTGTCGGCTTCGTTGCCGTGGGCGCCGAAACTCAGGGGCACGGTGATGTGGCTGTCGAAGGAGAGGATGCGGTCCTGCAGCTCGGTCGCCTGTTTCATCACTTTTACCGGATAGCCGGGGTTGTCCCGAAACCAGTAATTCCAAGCCAGAAACCCTGCGCCGGCGCTGATCGCCAAGGCCAGCGGCAGGCCGATAAATAGAGCCTTTTTCGAACGCGGTTTTGTCATTGCCATCTCATTCAGGTTCGCCGTCGAGGTGCAGGCGCAGGGGCCTTTGCTATCTGGGAGGAACGAGTGGTCGGGCGGGTAATTTAGTCGCGCGCAGGAAAAGCGCTGACGACGCGTAGCGATCTTTTGCCGGGGCCGTAAATTTCCCCGACGAGAAAACGTTCTAGCTTGGATAAAGCCTGCTTCATGGCTGACACAGGTAGGGCAATGACGATCTCTCGACGCTGGTTCATGGCGGGCATGGCACTCACGGGCGCTGCGCTGCCTGCCGCTTTTTATGCACATCGCGAGCTGACCCGTGAGGAGTTTCCGATCACCCCGGGAGAGGCGACGGTCGACCTGGCCGATACGGCCGGCCAACAGTTGGCGGACAACCTGCGCGGCGTGTGGGATATCCGTTTCAGCGGAGCTGCTGCCGGACTCGATGGCTTGCCGCGCGAAGGTCTGGAACTGTTTCTCGACATTGCCCACCGTGGTCGCGGCTTGCGCGGCTATCTCGATACCGGCGCCAACCTGCGTTCCGAAGAACCTGCGCGTTACCAAGTGGTCGGCGATCTGGCGCCAGGCAACGGCGCCGAGTTGTACTGGCGGCTGATGCGTACCGATACGCTGCAAGCGCCGCCAGTCTACGAATTCAAAGTGAAACTGGACGAAGTCTGGGCGGCGTTCGGCAATGCCGGCAGCGGCACGTTCACCGGGCAAGTGTCGCGCCTGGATCGACCGTTGGCTCTGCCCGAACTCGACAATCATTTCATCGCCATCAAGCGACGTTTTCCCGAGGCTCGCGAGCGCACCGGGTTGAACCCGACATTGCTGGCGTGGCTGGTCGCGCCGGAACATCGGCTGTTCCACCAGCTCTGGCACGCCAGCCGCGACAAGTGGCACAAGCTCTCGGAGAAAAAACGCGAAGCCCTGCGCGGTATCGGCTGGCAACCCGGCCCCCGTGACAAGGAGCGCGATGCCCGTGGGCCGAGCAAGGATCGCAACGGCTCGGGCATCGACTTTTTCTTCATGCATCGACACATGCTGGGCAAGGCCCGTTCGATGCAGGACTTGCCGTCATGGCAGGCGTTCCCGATGCCGCAACCGGAGCTGGAGCGTGATCGCCAGGGGTTCGCCCGTTACTTCGACAATCATGACGGCAACGCACTGCCGCCGACGTGGCTGACCGAAGGCGATGACGAATACACCAAATGGGTCAGCGACATCAAAGCGGCCGAGACCTACCACAGCAATTTCCAGGTGTGGGAATCGCAATACCGCGATCCGCGCTACTTGTCGAAACTCACCCTCGGCCAGTTCGGTTCGGAAGTCGAACTGGGCCTGCACGACTGGTTGCACATGCGCTGGGCGTCGGTGGCACGTGATCCGTCCAATGACATTCCAGTGCCGATGGCGCGGGATCAGGCGGATTTTGCCGCGCGTTGGTACGCCCCGGAAAACGACTTCCTCGGCGACCCGTTTTCCTCCCATGTGAACCCGGTGTTCTGGCGTTTCCACGGCTGGATCGATGACCGTATCGAAGACTGGTTCCGTGCTCATGAGCGTTTTCACCCGGGCGAGGTCAGCCGGCTGGAAGTCAACGGCGTGCCGTGGTTCGCGCCGGGGCGCTGGGTCGAAGTGGATGATCCTTGGCTGGGCCCGGATACCCATGGCTGCAGCACCGTGCCAGGGTTGCAAATCGGGCGTTCGGTGGAGATGGACCCGGAAACGATGAAGCTCGCGTTGCGCATCACCTTTGGCGATGAAGACAACATGGCCGACCTGTTCCGCAAAGTGCCGCAGCGGCCGTGGTATGCCCGGCATCTGAAAGTGAAGGGGCGGCAACTCTAAGCGCAAAAAAAAATCGCAGCCCGGTGCTGCGATTTTTTTTGCCCTGAGAGATTGGTTTCGCCTGACCTGGCGCTGTCGCGAGCAGGCTCGCTCCCACAGGGGACTTTGTAAACGACGCAGATCCAATGTGGGAGCGAGCCTGCTCGCGAAGGCGTCGGGACAGTCGCTAATTTGCGCTCAGATGACTTGCCAACCACCGCCCAACGCTTTGTACAAGGCAATGCTCGCCTGCAGTCGCGACAAGCGCAGTTGCACATTCATGTCCTGCGCCGCATACAAGGTGCGCTGGGTTTGCAGCACCGTCAGCAAGTCTTCGGCGCCGGCCTGATAGCGGCTTTGCGCAATGTCGAATGCGGTTTGCGCCTGGCTCAGTTCTTCGCTTTGCCACTGGCGCTGTTCGTCGAGGCCGCGAATGCTGCTCAAGGCTTTTTCGACGTCGGCAAAACCGTTGATGATTGCCCCGCGATATGACTCCAGCAGTTCGTCCTGACGCGCCCTGGCCTTATCGCGTTCAGCACTCAATCGGCCGTTGTTGAAGATCGGCGCGGTCAATCCCGAGGACAGGTTGTAGAACGTTGTACGCATCAGATCCGCCGCCAGATCGGCGCCGGTGCCGAGGCTGGCTGTCAGGGTTATCTTCGGCAGCATGGCCGCCCGGGCCACGGTGACGTCAGCCTGGGCCGCTGCCAGTCTGGCTTCGGCGCTGGCGATATCCGGACGCCGGCTCAGCAGATCGCTGGGTACGCCACTGGCGATGTTCGGCCACTGCAACTGCTCGAACGGTTGTTGCAGGGACGACAGTGCCTGCACCGGTTGGCCGAGCAGGGCTGCGAGGGTGATCAATGCTTCGCGGGCCTGTTGCTGCACCAGCGGCAATTTGCGCTGCTGTTCAGCCACCAGGCTTTTTTGCTGGGCCAGTTCCAGCGCGGTAGCGCTGCCGGCGTCGAAACGGGTTTGCACCAGGTGCAGAACGTTTTGCGCGTTGGCCAGATTGAGCTCGGCAATACGCGTCTGCTCACGTAAGGCCAGGGCCTGGGTGTAGCTGGTGGCGACGCCGCTTTGCAGGGTCAGTTCGACGGTGGCACGGTCGAACTCGCTGGCCTGCACACCGAACACGGCGCTGTCGCGTGTGGCGCGTTTACCGCCCCAGAAGTCGATTTCGTAACTGGCGCTCAACTCGGCATCGTAATAATCCAGCGAGCGGTTATCCGGGTTGACGTCCAGTTGGCTGTAGCCCTTGCCGTGCAACAGTTTCTGTCGGTTGGCATTGAGGCCGGCCTTGATTTCCGGCAGCAGCGGGGCGCCGGCAATCGTCGCACTGGCCTGAGCCTGTCTGACCCGCGCAACGGCGGCACCGAGGTCATGGCTGCCCAGCCGCGCCTGTTCGACCAGTTGATCGAGTTCAGGGCTGCCGAACTGCGTCCACCACTGCCGATTGCCTTGCACGGCGCCGGGATGGTCAGGCGATTGCCAGGCGAGCGGTGGCTGCACGCCGCTGTCGGGGCGCGGCGCAGGGCTGCTGCAGGCTGCCAGCAACAGGCTGGCGGCAAGGATTGTCAGTGGCGCTTTCATAGATCGATCATTCACTGGTAAGGGCCGTGACCGGGTCGAGCCGGGCAGCCTTGCGGGCAGGCATGAAGCCGAAGAGGACGCCGGTGACCAGCGCGCAGGCGAAAGCGCCGAGCACGGCCAGCCATTGAAATGCGATTGCCACGCCGCTGAACAACAGGACGCCGCCGACCAGCATCGCCAGGCTGATACCGGCAATGCCGCCGACCACCGAGAGCATCACCGCCTCAGTGAGAAACTGGCGCAGGATGTCGCGCTGTCGGGCGCCAGTGGCCATGCGAATACCGATTTCCCGAGTGCGTTCGCGTACGGTCATGAGCATGATGTTCATCACACCGATACCGCCGACCAGCAAGGAGATGGCAGCGATGGCGCCGAGCATCAGCGACAGCGTGCCTTGCGTGCGCGCTTCGGCCTGGATCATCGCGGCATTGTTGGTCAGTTCGAAATCCTTTTTGCCGTTGTGCCGGCGCAGCATTGCCTGTTCGATCGCCTGCTCGGCGTCTTTGACTTTGCGTGCGTCCTTGGCGGCGATCACCACATATTCCGGATTGCGGCTGCCGAACAGACGCGTGCTGGCCGCCGAGTAGGGCACGGCGATGCGGTTGTCGCTGTCGGAATCGCCGGAGCTTGAGCCTTTCTCGGCCAGAACTCCGAGGACCTGAAATGGTACGTTTTCGATGAGGATGTACTGGCCGATGGGGTCGGCGACATCCTTGAGCAGCTTGTCGCGGACCTTGGTGCCGATCACCGCCACGGCGGCGGCGCTGTCTTCATCGGCCTGGGTGAAGTAACTGCCCTGAACCACCGGCCAGTTGAAAATGGTTGGAAAATTAGTGTCGTTGCCACCGACGTAACTGCTGTGGTCGGCATTGCCGAAACGTACACCGGCGGTGGAGCCATTGACCGGCATGATGCGTTCGACCTGGGGCAGGGCGGCCAGCTCGGCGACGTCGTCGAGGGTGATGATGCCCGGCGGCGTGCGCGGGTTGGGCGCCGCACCGCTTAGGTAAATGATGTTGGAGCCGAAAGCGCCCATCTGCGCCATTACCTGGCGTTTGCTGCCTTCGCCCACCGCCAGCATCACTACCACCGAAGCAACGCCAATGACGATTCCCAGCAACGTCAGGGCGGTGCGAAAGCGATTGATCCACATGACTCGCCACGCCGCTTGCACGGCGTCGACCAGTTCACCTTTCCAGGCGCCGGTCTGCGTACTGCCGGTGCTCAGGCGCTGGCGCAGATCAACCGCTTGCAAAGCGCCGGGGTTGGCAGTGCGGGGCGCGGCTGACGGGTGTTCGGCGGTGTCGCTGATGATCAGGCCGTCCCGGATTTCGATGATGCGTTTGGCCCGTTGTGCGACTTCGCGATCGTGGGTGATGAGTATCACCACATGGCCCTGACCGGCGAGTTCGTCGAGCAGGGTCATGACTTCCGCGCCACTGTGGCTGTCGAGGGCGCCGGTGGGTTCGTCGGCGAGAATGATGTGGCCGCCGTTCATCAGCGCGCGGGCAATCGATACCCGCTGTTGCTGACCGCCGGAAAGCTGATGCGGGCGATTGCCGGTGCGGCTGCCCAGGCCGAGCCGCTCCAGCAAGGCACTGGCCCGGGCGTGGCGTTCGGCGGCCGGGGTGCCGGCGTAGATGGCCGGCATCTCGACGTTTTCCTGGGCGGAGCCGGACGGAATCAGGTGATAACCCTGGAACACAAAACCGAATGCTTCGCGGCGAAGCCAGGCCAGTTCATCGGTGTCGAGTTGCGCGACGTCTTCACCGGCAAAACGGTATTCGCCGCTGGTGGGGCGGTCGAGGCAGCCGAGGATGTTCATCAATGTCGATTTGCCGGAGCCGGACGCACCGACGATGGCGACGAATTCGCCGGCATGTATCGACAGATCGATGCCGCGCAACACTTCCACCAGCGGACTGTCATTGCCGCCGTAGGATTTGCGAATCTGCCGCAGGTCAATCAGAGGCGTCTGCATTCAGCCTCCGCTGCCGGTGGTCGGCGCGCTGAGGATGTGATCGCCCTCGGCCAGGCCTTCCAGCACTTGTGTGCGCAGGCGGTCGCTGATGCCGGTGCGTACCTCGCGGGACAGAACTTCGCCGTTGGCGGCGACGATCTGCGCCCGTTGCCACTGCGGGCGTGAACCTGGTTGCAGGGCTGCGGTGGGCACGGTCAGGGTGTCTTGCGCTTGTTGCGCGACGAAGAACACCTGCGCGGTCATGTCGGTCATCAGGCTGTTGTCGGCGTTGTCGACGTCGAGCAATACGGTGTAGAGCACCACGCGTTCGCTGCCGCTGCGACCGTTGGTGGGGCTGCCACCCTGGTTCTGTTCGAGGGGGCGCGGCGGCACCGGCAGAATCTGCCGCACCGTGCTGCTCCAGCGCCGGCTACCGCCGCTGAGGGTGGTGAAGTAGGCGGTCATCCCGGGTTTGACGTGGCCGATGTCCGCTTCGGAAACTTCGGCCCACACGGTCATCGGCGACAGTCGTGCGATGCGCAGGATCAGCGGGGTTTGCTGTTGCGCATTGAGCGTCTGGCCTTCGCGGGCGCCCACGGCGACCACGGTGCCGCTCATTGGCGCAAAAATCCGCGTGTAGCCGAGCTCCGCCTCGTCACTGCGCAAGCTGGCCTGGGCCTGACGGATCTGCGCCTGGAACATGTCGATGCGCGCCTGGGTCGCGCGGACTTCGGCGCGGGCCGTCTGCACGTCTTCCTCACGGGTGGCGCCACCCGCGGCGAGTTTCTGCTGGCGCTGGTATTTCTGCTGCGCGAGGTCGTGCTGGGCGCGTTGCTCCTGCAACTGCGCCTTGAGGTTCTCGATGGAAAACCGCCCGGCATCGAGTTTGGCCTTTTGCGTGGATGGGTCGATCTCTACCAATAACTGGCCTTCCTTGACCGTGTCGCCAGCCTCGACATGAATCTTCTGGATCTGCCCGGATGCCTGCGCACCGACGTCCACGTAACGGCGTGGCTGCAGCGTGCCCAGCGCGGTCACGCTGTTTTCGATATTGCTGCGGGTCACTTGCACCGTAGCGAGAGCGTTGCGCCCGGGTGGCAGGACTTGCCACGCGGCAACAGCGATCACGGGAATCAGGCAAAGGGCGGCGAACAAGGCGCGTCGGGCGGGGCGGGGACGTTTCATGCAGGGTTCCGGCCAGTGGATTCGGCCCGTCATCCGGCCAGTACACAGGCGTGCAGGGGCGCTGAACGCTGTCGCAAGGCACGACAGATACGGGGAGCTGTCCTGTAAACGAGGCATGTGCAAGGGAATTTAAGCGCTAACACATCATGTAACAGGTGTCCGGACAGGACTATTTGGTCGGGATATGGAATCAGCGCTTTAAATCTATATGAGAATTACTATAAATTACGCCCCTCAAGTTGCCACTATCTTGCTACTGCGTATTCCGCGGCCGGATCGGTGCGCTCAAGGACAGGATCTGCAACGATGCGGTCGGGAGTCATGTTGGAAAACTACTATCGCGAGCTGGTGTGTTTCCTTAACGCCAAGCTAGGCAACCGTCAGGTGGCCGAAGATGTGGTGCATGACGCTTATGTGCGGGTGCTGGAGCGTTCCAGCGACACGCCGATCGAACAACCGCGCGCCTTTCTTTATCGCACGGCATTGAACCTGGTCATCGACGATCATCGACGCAATGCCCTGCGTCAGGTCGAGTCACTTGATGTGCTGGACAATGAAGAGCGCTATTTCACCCCGTCGCCCCATGGCACCCTTGATCATGGTCAACGTCTGGAGATGCTCCAGCGCGCGCTGGCAGAGCTGCCGCCGCGCTGCCGTGAATGTTTTCTGCTGCGCAAGATCGAAGGTCTGTCCCATCCGGAAATTGCCGAGCACCTCGGGATTTCCAAGGCATTGGTGGAAAAACACATCGTCAACGCCATGAAACACTGCCGGTTGCGGATCAAACAATGGGATGCCCATTGATCCTTCCCGGTTAAATTTCCTTTCATCGTCCTCGTTCCTACTCAACAGACGACCTGCTGACCTGATTCAGGCCGGTCAGGCCACCCAGGCTTTATCCCCGCGTTGAGGGGTTCATCCAGAGGACACTGGAAATGACACAGGCAATTGCATCGCCCATCGTTCACGACCTGATCGGCGTCGGTTTCGGCCCTTCGAACCTGGCGCTGGCCATCGCTCTGCAAGAGCGCGGCCCGACTCAGGGTGAGCTGGATGTGCTGTTCCTCGACAAGCAGGCCAACTACAGCTGGCACGGCAACACTCTGTCGACGCAGAGCGAGTTGCAGATTTCCTTTCTCAAGGATCTGGTGACCCTGCGCAACCCGACCAGCCCGTACTCGTTCGTCAACTACCTGAAGTACCACGGCCGTCTGGTCGACTTCATCAACCTCGGCACTTTTTACCCGTGCCGCATGGAGTACAACGACTACCTGCGCTGGGTGGCCGGGCAGTTCTCCGAGCAGAGCCGTTACGGCGAGGAAGTGCTGACCATCGAGCCGGTGCTGCACAACCATCAGGTTGAAGCGCTGCGCGTTATTTCCCGCGATAACCAGGGCCTGCAACATGTACGCACCACCCGTTCGGTGGTGGTCAGTGCCGGCGGCACCCCGCGTATTCCAGAGGCGTTCAAGGCGCTGAAGGGCGATACCCGCGTGTTCCACCACTCGCAATACCTGTCGCAAATGGCCGAGCAGCCGTGCGTGAACAATCAGCCAATGAGCATTGCGATCATCGGCGGTGGGCAGAGCGCGGCGGAAGCGTTCATCGATCTGAACGATTCGTTCCCGTCGGTGCAGGTCGACATGATCCTGCGCGGTTCGGCGCTGAAGCCTGCGGATGACAGCCCGTTCGTCAACGAAGTGTTTTCGCCGGAGTTCACCGATCTGGTGTTCCAGCAGAACAGCGCCGAGCGGGAGCGTCTGGTCAACGAGTACCACAACACCAACTACTCGGTGGTCGACATCGACCTGATCGAGCGCATCTACGGCATCTTCTATCGCCAGAAGGTTTCCGGGATTGCCCGTCATGCGTTCCGCACCCTGACCACCGTCGAGAAAGCCACCGCGACCGAAAACGGTATCGAACTGGCCGTGCGCAACAACGCCACTGGCGAAGTCACCGTGCGCCTTTACGACGCCGTAGTGCTGGCCACCGGTTACGAGCGCCAGATGCACCGCAAATTGCTGGCGCCGCTGGAAGAGTACCTGGGTGAGTTCGAGGTCGATCGCAACTACAAACTGATTACCGACGAGCGCTGCAAGGCCGGCATCTACATGCAGGGCTTCTGCCAGGCCAGCCATGGTCTGAGCGATACATTGCTGTCGGTGTTGCCGATTCGTGCGGACGAGATTGCCGGCTCGCTGTATGAGCACGGCAAGCATCGTGGGCATCGTTCGATGGCTGATCTGTTGTTGGCGACTGCCAGCTAACTCTGTATTGCCTGATACACCGCTATCGCTGGCAAGCCAGCTCCCACAGGGATCAGTGTTGTGTTAGCGGTAGCGGACATCACACAAAACATTATGGGAGCTGGCTTGCCAGCGATGGCGGCAGGTCAGGCTCCATTGCCTTCGATGAACCACCGCTATCGCGAGGCAAGCCAGCTCCCACAGGGGGCGGTGTTGTGTTAGCGGTAGCGGACATCACACAAAACATTGTGGGAGCTGGCTTGCCAGCGATGGCGGCGGGTCAGGCACCATCACCTTTGATGGACCACCGCTATCGCGAGCAGGCTCACTCCTACAATGTTCTGTGTACGCAGGACCAATGTAGGAGTGAGCCTGCTCGCGATGGGGCCTTCGAAAACACCAGAACTTCACAATCCTGAACCCTTCCTGAACATCCCCCACATTCCCCGACACACTTCCTTTTGCGGGTTTACTCTCCAGACATCGGGGCGTAAGCTTCGCGCGTTTTCATCAATAGCGGAGACCCACAGTGGGTACTTGTTCGAGTGACAGTTGTCGGCCGGTCTCGGTAACCGGCAGATTCTCGGCAAGATAACGCGCCTCTTTTGTGCCGTTGTCTCGCCGTAACAGCGAGCAGCGGCATCCCGTACATGGCCAGTCCTTGGTCATGTCTTGAAGTCCTTCTCATCGACACTGAAAGAGCGTGATTTCGACTTTATTGTCGTCATCGCAGCCCTATCGACACGCCTGTCTTTTCTGACCGGCGCGCCAAGCCTTGCCGTGCCGGTTTTCCCGGCGGACGAGGCGCGGCCGTACCTGCTTGACGGTTTCCCGGCTGACCAAAGGGGCAACAGCCATGAAACTTACGCTCAAGGAATTTTTCGCAGGTTTTCTGCGGACCCGCCACATCGCCCGGCACTTCCGTCGCCTGGCCTTGCTGGAAACCATCAACGACACCACGGTCAGCCGTGAAGTCCCGCCAACCCTGGCCAACACCCTGGTCGATGCCGCGCATTGCGACAGCGGTGTGTTGCTGTCGTCACTGGGCACGCATTCCGACGGCCTCACCGATTTCGAAGTCGATGCCCTGCGTGCGCAATACGGCCTTAACGAGGTCGAGCACGAGCAACCACTGGCCTGGTATATCCACCTGTGGCACTGCTACAAAAACCCGTTCAACCTGCTGCTCACCCTGTTGGCGGTGATCTCGTGGCTGACTGAAGACCTTAAAGCAGCCGTCGTGATTTTCTCGATGGTGGTGCTGTCGACGCTGCTGCGCTTCTGGCAGGAAAGCAAATCCAATCAGGCCGCCGATGCACTGAAAGCCATGGTCAGCAATACCGCCACGGTGATGCGCCGGGATGCGCCGCGCAGCGAATTGCCGATCAAGCAATTGGTGCCCGGGGATCTGATCGTGCTGTCGGCCGGTGACATGATTCCCGCCGATTGCCGGGTGCTCAGCGCCAAGGATCTGTTCGTCAGCCAGGCCGCAATGACCGGTGAATCGATGCCCGTGGAGAAGTTTGCGCGTCAGGCTGATCGCGACACACGCAATCCGCTGGAACTCGACAACATCCTGTTCATGGGCACCAACGTCGTGTCCGGCACGGCGGTGGCGGTGATTCTCACCACCGGCAACAGCACTTATTTCGGTGCTTTGGCGCAGCGGGTCGGCGCCACCGATCGTGCGGTGACTTCGTTCCAGCAAGGCGTCAACAAAGTCAGCTGGCTGTTGATTCGCTTCATGTTCGTCATGGCGCCGCTGGTGCTGTTCATCAACGGTTTCACCAAGGGCGACTGGACCGAGGCATTGCTGTTCGCGCTGTCGATTGCCGTGGGTCTGACCCCGG
This sequence comes from Pseudomonas sp. NPDC087817, assembly GCF_044742875.1. Taxonomy (NCBI): domain Bacteria; kingdom Pseudomonadati; phylum Pseudomonadota; class Gammaproteobacteria; order Pseudomonadales; family Pseudomonadaceae; genus Pseudomonas; species Pseudomonas sp. NPDC087817. The sequence continues at coordinate 38,964 of NZ_JBIUVJ010000015.1, read as the reverse complement.
AAATGCTGCCGATGATCGTCACCTCGACGTTGGCCAAAGGCGCGGTGTTTCTGTCGCGCAAAAAAGTCATCGTCAAACGTCTCGACGCCATCCAGAACTTCGGCGCGATGGACGTGCTCTGCACCGACAAGACTGGCACCCTGACCCAGGACAAAATCTTCCTGGCGCGCAATGTCGACGTCTGGGGTGAAGATTCCGATGACGTGTTGGAAATGGCCTACCTCAACAGCTACTACCAGACCGGCCTGAAAAACCTGCTGGACGTGGCGGTGCTGGAACACGTGGAAGTCCACCGTGAGCTGAAGGTCGGCACGGCGTTTCGCAAAGTCGATGAGATCCCGTTCGACTTCAATCGCCGGCGCATGTCGGTGGTGGTCGAAGGGCGCGGCCAACCGCATCAACTGATCTGCAAAGGCGCGGTGGAAGAAGTGCTGGCGGTATGCAGCCGCGTGCGTCATGGCGACATCGATGAAGCCTTGAGCGATGAATTGCTGACCCGTATTCGTCAGGTCACTGCAGCATTCAACGCTGAAGGCTTGCGCGTGGTGGCCGTGGCCGCCCGCTCGATGCCTGAAGGTCGCGACACTTACAGCCTGGCCGATGAAAATGAACTGACGCTGATCGGCTACGTGGCGTTCCTCGATCCACCGAAAGAAAGCACCGCGCCAGCGCTCAAGGCCTTGGCCGAGCATGGTGTGGCTGTGAAAGTGTTGACCGGCGACAACGAGCTGGTCACCGCGAAGATCTGCCGCGAAGTCGGCCTCGCTCAGCAAGGTTTGCTGTTGGGCAATGACGTCGAACGCATGAGCGATGCCGAACTGGCGGTGGCCGTGGAGAAAACCAACGTCTTCGCCAAACTGACGCCGTCGCACAAAGAACGCATCGTGCGCATTCTCAAGGGCAACGGCCACGTCGTCGGCTTCATGGGTGATGGCATCAACGACGCCCCGGCGCTGCGCACGGCTGACATCGGTATCTCGGTGGACAGCGCGGTGGACATCGCTAAGGAGGCGGCGGACATCATCCTCCTGGAAAAGAGCCTGATGGTGCTAGAGGAGGGCGTGCTCGAAGGGCGCCGGACCTTCGCCAACATGCTCAAGTACATCAAGATGACCGCCAGCTCCAACTTCGGCAACGTGTTCTCGGTGCTGGTGGCCAGTGCGTTCATTCCGTTCCTGCCGATGCTGCCGATGCACCTGCTGGTGCAGAACCTGCTCTATGACATTTCGCAGATCGCCATTCCGTTCGACAACGTTGACGAGGAAATGCTGAAGAAACCACAACGCTGGCAGCCGGGTGATGTCGGTCGGTTCATGCTGTTCTTCGGGCCGATCAGTTCGATCTTTGACATCACTACGTTCGCCTTGATGTGGTACGTGTTTGATGCCAACACCCCGGATCACCAGACGCTGTTCCAGTCCGGCTGGTTCGTGGTCGGGTTGCTGACCCAGACGCTGATCGTGCACATGATCCGTACGCCGAAGATTCCGTTCCTGCAAAGCCGTGCAGCGATGCCGCTGCTGGTGATGACCGGGATCATCATGGCGGTGGGGATCTTCCTGCCGATGGGGCCGCTGGCGCATTACTTCAAACTGCAGGCGTTGCCATCGCTGTACTTCGTGTTCCTGCCGGTGATTCTGCTGGCGTACATGGCGCTGACTCAGGCGGTCAAAGGTTTCTACATCCGCCGGTTCGGCTGGCAGTAATGCTGCCCCTGTTGGAGTGAGCCTGCTCCGGGCGGCGTTCCGACGATAGCAATCTGTCTGTCAAGATTTCCAGCGCCTGACACACCGCTATCGCGAGCAGGCTCACTCCTACAGAGATCGCGTGTTTTTCAAGGATTTCATCATGCAAGCCATCAACAATCTCAACCTCGATTCCCTGCTCGACACCCTCGTCAGCCTCAGCGCCGCCTTCATCCTCGGCGGCCTGATCGGCTTCGAACGCCAGTACCGGCAACGCACCGCCGGTCTGCGCACCAACGTGCTGGTGGCGGTCGGTGCGGCAATTTTCGTCGACATGGCCAACCGTCTCGCCGGTGCCGAAGGCGCAGTGCGGGTGGTCGCCTACGTGGTTTCCGGCATCGGTTTTCTCGGTGCCGGGGTGATCATGCGCGAAGAAGGCAACGTCCGTGGCCTCAACACCGCCGCCACCCTTTGGACCTCGGCGGCGGTCGGCGCCTGCGCCGGTGCCGACCTGCTCGCCGAAGCCGTGCTCGGCACGCTGTTCATCCTCGCCGCCAACACGTTGCTGCGTCCCATCGTCAATAACATCAACCGTCAGCCACTGGACGTGGTCTCGGCCGAAGTCACCAACATCGTCTACGTCATCGCCCGGCGCTCACAGCAAACGGCTGTGTTTGCCTTGCTCGAAGCGGAACTGGAACGCAGCAACTATCCGGCCAGCGATGTCGACGTACACGCGTTTGGTGCCGATGAAATCGAGATCGAAGCGACACTGGCGACCACTTCGGTCGATGGTGATGAACTGGATGCACTGGTTGCACGGATCTCGACTTCGGCGCTGGTGGTGCAGGCGTTCTGGAGTCCGAGTACAACCGAGTAGGCTCCGCTTGGGCGTTTCCCACGTGCCCACAGGATTAATCTGGCAGTCCACGACTTTGATCTTGCCGGTTTTTGCGAGGTTTCCGGCCGCTTTTAAGAATTTTCCTACAGAGGTTTTAAATGGGGGTGAGTAGCGTGGTCAGCACCTTTTCCCACGCTGTTAAATCCTATGTCCTACAAATACTGGCGAGTGGTCATTGCCGAAGAGCAGAGTGTTCTGCAAGGCAGAATCGCGAAGATCTTCAACGAACTGGGCTACCGGAATCTCACACCGGTGCATTCTTTTCGTGAATTGCTGGCCTTGACTCACTACGCCCATGACCCGTTCCAGCGCTTTGATCTGATGGTGATCAACGGTGAGTTGATCGCCGCTGCCGGTGTCGACCCGGTGCGCTTTTTTCAGAGCAATTCACAGATTCGCCACTGTGTCATTCACGATGCGCGGCGCGGTCAGCCGCAGACCGAGACGATTTACGCCAACCATCAACGCCAGTTGTATCTGACCCGCACACCGGATCGACAGACGCTGGGTGCACTGCTGGCGCAGCTTGATGTTTAGAAGACAAGCAACCTCCCGGTGCCGCTTGCGGCTGCGTCCATGGACCCGGTAGATCTCGGTTGATTGTTCGGTTTTTAGGAAAAGTCCTACAGAACCTACCGTTGAGCTTGCGTAGTCTTGCCGCACTCAGAACCCTGCCTCTCTGGAGATTGAGCATGACCAACAAAGCCCTGCGTATCCTGATCGCCGATCCGCAGCACTTCCACCGGATGAAAATCGAGCGCCTGTTCAATGGTCTCGATTATTACCGCGTGGCCCCGGTGCAGAACCTCGGCGAACTGCTGACGCTGGTCGACTACGGTTGTGAACCGTTCGATGCCGTGGTCATCGACGCCGGTCTGGCGGCAGGGTCGCTGGATCTGCTGGGGTTCTTCCTCGATAACCCACAGGTGCGTCATGCGTTGATCTACAACGAACCCTCGGCGCCGCTGCAGGCGATTTCAGGTTTCGCTCAGGACAATGTGCTGATCAGTCATGTGCCGTTACCTAATGAACAGGCAATCAGGCACTTGATGGCTCACGTCGATGTTTCGCAGTGGAAGCCGGAGCCAGCAGTGCAGCGTCGGGCGTATGCATAGAAATACGCTGACCGCAACTGTCAGACCTGACAGGTGATTCACTTTCCGTTCCGTGCAACAGTCACCGCGCAGCCACTGAGTCCGGATCGATCCACGCCGGTGGCTTCATCGTTAGAATCTGCCCCGGGAGTGGCCATGAAGTCAGCGCTGATCGTCGATGATCATCCGGTGGTGCGCGCTGCCATCCGCATCGTGCTGAAAGCCGAAGGTTTCAAGGAAGTCCATGAAACGTCCAATGGCAACGAGGTGTCGCAACTGATCCGCACGCACAAACCCCGGCTGGTGGTGCTCGATCTGCGTTTGCCGAGCCTTGACGGCCTGGAAGTACTGACGCGGATCAAAGCCAACGAACTTGACTGTCGCGTCCTCGTTTTCAGTTCCCACGACCCCTTGTTTTACCAGGAGCGTTGTCTGCGCGCCGGGGCCATGGGCTACGTGACCAAAACCAATCAATTGGAACAACTGCACAAAGCCATTCAGGCGGTGATGTCGGGTTACACCTATTTTTCTGCGATGCCGGACAATGTCAGCACGTTGAATGCTGTGCAAACCACGGAAAAGCAGATGATCGATCAGCTCTCCGATCGCGAATTGAGCATTTTCGAGCAACTGGGCCAAGGTAAGGCCAACAAGGCGATTGCCGAAGAGATGCACCTGAGCCACAAGACCATCAGTACCTACAAAACCCGTCTGATGAAGAAGCTCGGGGTGAGTTCAGCGGTGCACTTGCGCGATTTCGCCAAGCGCAATCATTTGATCTGAGCGGCCGGGCATGATCCGCGTCGTTCAGATTGGCGGGTTGTGGCTGAGCCTCGTGGTCTCGAGCTGGGCCAATGAAATGCCAAAGGTGCTGGAGGTCCTGACCCGCGCCAGCGTGGAACCGGTCGAGGTTCGCCTGGACGAACAGGATCGGCAATGGCTGCGTCAGCATCCGGTGCTGCACATGGGCATTTCCGGGCCGGATTACCCACCGTTCGAGATCACTCGTAATCAGCATGAGCTGGAAGGGCTCACGGCCGATTACGCCGACCTGCTGGCGCAACTGCTCGGAACCGATATTGAAGTGCGGCGCTATGCCAACCGGGATTTGGCGATGGCAGCACTCAAGCGCGGCGACCTCCAACTGTTGGGCACGTCCAACAGTTTCGAGACCGCCGATCCTGCGTTCGTTCTGTCCCGCGCCTACGCTGAAGATCAGCCGATGCTGGTGACCCGGCTCGACGAAACGATGCCCGAAGATCTCGCGGGCAAGCGCGTCGCCATGGTCGAAGATTATCTGCCACTGGCGATCGTGCAGGCGTTCTACCCCCAAGCGAGTGTGCAGCGTTATCCCTCGGCGATGGACGCTCTCGGCGCCGTGGCATTCGGCGCCGATGAGGTGTATCTGGGCGACTTCATCAGTGCCAACTATTTGATCAACACCAATTATCGCAACGACCTGCATCTGGCCGGGCCGGCAGGGCTTGATGCCAACCCGTTCGGCTTTGCGTTGTTGCGCAGCGAGGTGCGCCTCAAGCGTATCGTCGACAAGGCATTGGCGAGCATTCCGATGGAGCATCGACAACGCATAGAACAGCGCTGGAGCGCCGGACCTGCCGAAATGGCGGGACAGGCAAGGGTGCAACTGAGTGCCGCCGAACAGCATTGGCTGGAGCAACATCCGGTGGTGCGCGTGGGCGGCATCGAAGACTTCGCGCCGCTGACTTTTTTCGATGCCGATGGCCGATTCAACGGGCTGTCGGCGCAACTGCTGAGCCTGATCAGTCAACGCAGCGGACTGAATTTCGACATCGTGCGTGGCGTTTCGCTGGATCGCCAGATCACGCAGTTGCAGGCCGGTGAACTGGATGTGCTGCCCGTGGTGACACCCAGCAGTGAACGGGAAAGCGAACTGCAATTCACCCGCGCTTATCTGAACAACCCGTTCGTGCTGGTCAGTGCAGTCACGGTGCAGAGCCCGCGCACGCTTGACGATCTGGTGGGCAAACGTCTGGCCATTTATCGCGGTCATCCGTTGCGCGAATACCTGCAGGGGCGCGTACCGCGCATACGTTTTGTCGAAGTCGCAAGCCCCGCCGAAGGCATGGCGCAGGTTGCCAAAGGACAGGTCGATGCCACCGTAAGCTCATTGCTGGTGGCGCGATATCTGATCGCCCGTCACTACCGCGAACGTCTGCGCATCACCAGCACCGTCGGCGATCAACCGGCACGTATTGCACTGGCCACTGCGCCGCAGGCGGCAGTGCTGCACTCGATCCTGAATAAAGCCCTGCTGAGCATCGCTCCGCAACAGATGGACGAATTGGTTGAACGCTGGAGCCATGATGTGGTGGTCGATGACAGCTATTGGTTGCGTCATCGCCGCGAGATCCTCCTCGGATTTTTCGGTGCGGCGGGCTTGCTGGTACTGGCGCTGGGCTGGATCGGATTTCAGCGCTGGCAGATCCGTCAGCGTCAGCAGTGGTTGCAGCAATTGCAGCAAGCCAAGGAAGCGGCAGATGACGCCAACCGGGCCAAGACCACGTTTCTGGCGACCATGAGCCATGAAATCCGTACACCGATGAATGCGTTGATCGGCATGCTCGAACTGGCCTTGAAACGGGCCGATGAGGGCGTGACCGATCGCCTGGCAATTCAAGTGGCCTCCAACGCCGGACAACAACTGCTGGCATTGATCGGCGACATTCTGGATATCGCCCGTATTGAAACCGGGCATCTGTCTCTGGCCCCTGAGCGGGTCAACCTGCGTGAACTGGTGATGTCGGTCTGCCGGGTGTTCGAGGGGCTGGCGCGGCAAAAGCGCTTGCTGTGGCATATCGAACTCGATGGGCGCAGCGACGTCGATGTGTTGATTGACCCGACACGCTTCAAGCAAGTGCTGTCGAACCTGCTGAGCAATGCCATCAAGTTCACTGAACAGGGCGAGGTGAGTCTGCGGCTTGCGCTGACGGTTACGTCCACCGAGTACGTGGCGGTGAAGGTGCTCATCGAGGACAGCGGGATCGGCATCAGCGCGCAGGATCGGCAGCGGTTGTTCAGTCCGTTCGTGCAAGCGAGTCATACCGCGCAACCGCTGCGTAGCGGCGCCGGGCTGGGCCTGGTAATCAGCCGCAGTCTCTGCGAAATGATGGGCGGTGCCTTGCGCCTGGACAGCGAGCCGGGTTACGGCACGCAAGTTGAAGTCAGCCTCGAACTGCCGCTGCTGGCCGCACTCGCGCAAGCGCCAGCGCACGTTGCAACACGGGTCGCTGCTGCATGCTCACTGAACGTTCTGGTGGTCGACGATCATCCGGTGAACCGTTTGTTGTTGTGCTGGCAGTTGAGTGAGCTTGGCCATCGCACGGTTGATACCGAGGACGGCCACGCCGGGCTGGAGCGTTGGCGGGCACAGCCATTCGATGTGGTGATCACCGATTGCAACATGCCCCGGCGCAACGGCTACGAACTGGCTATGGCCATTCGTGAGGAGGAGGCGGCGAGCGGGCAGGCGCCTTGTCTGATTCTCGGCTTTACCGCCAACGCACAGGTCGAGGAGAAGGTGCGTTGTCTCGATGCCGGTATGGACGAATGCCTGTTCAAACCGATTCGCCTGCACGATTTGCAGCAGGCGTTGAATGGCGCCAGCCATGGCGACATAGAGGTCGAGCCGACCGTGGAAGATCCCCTGACAGAAATTGATCTGAGTACGCTGGAACAGATGGCCGGCAGCGATCGCTCGCTGATCGAGCGCTTGCGAGAGGAAGTGCTGAGTAGTCTGCACCGCGACCTGCTGCGACTGGACGATCTGCTCCATGAGCATGACCGCGAAGGGCTGCGCGAACTGGCCCACCATATCAAGGGTGGCGCGCAGATGGTCGGGGCGGCGCGGGTGGTATCGGCCTGCGCTGATCTGGAGCAGGCCTGCCGCGAGGCCGAAGCCGTGGCCATGGGACTGGCGATCGATACGCTGCGCGCGGCCATGCATGGCCTCGCGCAGCGTCTTCAGGTCTGAGCCGTCAATCCCAGAGGGGCGCAATGCCTTTCGGGCTGGTCAGGCGATGGCCGCGATCGAGCGTGGCGATGTGCGCCATGTCGGCTTCGCTCAGCGTCAGTGCCGTGGCGCCAAGGTTGCTTTGCAGGTTGGCGCGCCGGGTCGACGATGGAATCACCGCGTAACCCGATTGCATGGCCCAGGCGAGCGTGACTTGCGCCGGGGTGGCATGCAGGCGTTCAGCGATCTGCAGGATCAGTGGGTCCTTCAGCACTTCGCCGTATGCGAGGGTCATGTACGAGGTGATGTGGATGCCCTGGCTCTTGGCGAATTCGACCATTTTGCGGTTTTGCAGGTACGGGTGCAGTTCGATCTGGTTGGTCGCGATGTGGTCGGCACCGACGGCAGCAATCGCCTGTTTCATCAGGTCGATGGTGAAGTTGGAAATGCCGATCTGCCGGGTCAGGCCCAGACGCTTGGCCTCCAGCAGCGCGCTCATGAATTCTTCGACAGGCACCTGATTGTCCGGCGATGGCCAGTGGATCAGAGTCAGGTCGAGGTAATCGGTCTGCAGTTTTTGCAGGCTCTCCTTGAGGCTCTCGATCAAGCGATCCCCGGCAAAATTGGCGACCCAGATCTTGCTGGTGATAAACAGTTCTTCGCGAGGGATACCGCTGGCGGCGATGGCCTGGCCGACATCGGCTTCGTTTTCGTAGATCTGTGCGGTGTCGATGACCCGGTAGCCGAGTTCAAGGGCGGTGCTCACCGAATCGATGACCACCTGGCCTTGCAAGCGAAACGTACCAAGACCGAAAGCGGGAACAGACATGAAGGACTCCAGGGTTGCAGTGGGAATGGGCAGGAGTATCCGCGTCTGTTTCCGTGAGAAAAACCGTCGGGGGGGCAAAGCACCTTTGACCTCAGGTCATGAATCTTTTCCGGGATCCGTGCTGTCCGGGCTGGCCTCATCGCAGGCAAGCCAGTTCCCACAGGGTTCTCGCGTGTTCGCAAAGTCCGAGTTCACTGGAGATCCCTGTGGGAGTCGGGCTTGCCCGCGATGGCGGCGCCTCGGTTTTGAGTCTGCCCGCGAACGCACTGTTCTTCAGATAGAACGCTGAGACCGGTTTTTGCCGTCTAGTGCATTAATGGTCATGGATTTAAGCTCAATCCATTGCGTCACTCACTGATCTGGAGCCCACCATGAAAAACATCATCGGTATCTACACCAGCCCTCGCGGCCATTGGGTCGGCGATGGGTTTCCGGTACGCACACTGTTTTCCTACGACAACCTGGGCCAACACATCAGCCCGTTTCTGCTGCTCGATCACGCCGGGCCTGCCGAATTCACGCCAACCAGCGAGCGGCGCGGCGTGGGGCAGCATCCACACCGTGGTTTTGAAACCGTGACGATTGTTTATGACGGTGAAGTGCAGCACCGCGACTCCACCGGCAGTGGCGGCACCATTGGCCCTGGCGATGTGCAATGGATGACCGCCGCTTCCGGAATCCTCCATGAGGAATTCCATTCGGATAACTTCGCCCGGACTGGCGGCAAGCTGGAAATGGTTCAACTATGGGTCAATCTGCCGGCCAAGGACAAAATGGCTGCGCCGGGTTATCAGACAATCCTCGATGGTGACATTCCGAGCATTGCACTGAAGGACAACGCCGGCAGCCTGCGCTTGATCGCTGGTGAGTTTGATGGCCATAAAGGCCCATCGCGGACCTTTACGCCAATCGATGTGTGGGATCTGCGGCTGAACGCCGGCAAGTTGCTGACGCTGGATCTGCACGAGGGGCGCAATACTGCACTGGTGGTGCTCAAGGGTTCGGTGCAGATCAATGGACAGGAATCAGCGGAGCAAGGGCAACTGGCGTTGTTCGAACGCGATGGCCGGCAACTCACACTCCAGGCGAGTCAGGATGCGGTGGTGCTGTTGCTCAGTGGCGAGCCGATCGACGAGCCGATTGTCGGTCACGGGCCGTTCGTGATGAACACCGAGCAGGAAATCCATCAGGCCTTCGCCGACTTCCAGTCCGGGCGCTTTGGCCGGATGCACGGCTGATCCCGCCATTACACTCACCCTGTGGGGGCGAGCCTGCTCGCGAAGGCGTCATGTCAGTCAATGCACCTTTGACTGATCCACCGCTTTCGCGAGCAGGCTCGCTCCCACACTTCGTTTTGTGGTGTTTTCGCGCGGGTGTTCATCCTCTGAAATCAATTGCTCCTACACTGTCCCAATCTGTGCGATCTTCTCGCGATTGGCCCTCGTCGGAGTTGTTTGATGCTGTCTCTGCTGACTGAACACCCGTTGTTTTGCGCATTGATCCTGATCCTCCTCGATCTCGGTCTGTGGCGCCTGATCAGCTCCCATGGCAGTGAATGGAAACTGCTGGTGCGGGTGCTGATTTTCACTTTGTTCAGCATCCTGCTGTTCAACGAAGGCCTCAACCCGATGGAACCTGCGCCATGGGCCGATAACGTGCCGTTGCACCTGGCGGCGACCGGGTTGCAGATCGGCTGGTGGCTGTTCGGCGCACGCACCCTGACGGTGTTGATCGGCGCGGTGATGATGCAGCGGGTCGGGCACACCGGGCGGCTATTGCAGGACTTGCTCGGCGCGGTGATTTTCCTCATTGCGATCATCGCGGCACTCGCCTATGTGCTGGATCTGCCGGTCAAAGGCGTGCTCGCCACCTCCGGCGCCCTGGCGATCATCGTTGGTCTGGCCTTGCAGAGCACGCTCAGCGACGTGTTTTCCGGGATCGTCCTCAACACCACCAAGCCTTATCAGCTGGATGACTGGATTTCCATCGACGGCACCGAAGGCCGGGTCACCGATATCGATTGGCGCGCCACACGCCTGCAAACCAGTCAGGGCTGCATGGCGGTGATTCCCAACTCGCTGGCGGCCAAGGCCAAGATCATCAACTTCAGCCGGCCGAGCAACATGTTCGGCGTCGCGGTCAGCGTACAGGTCAGCCCACACGCGCGACCCAACTCGGTGATCGACGCACTGGAGCGGGCGATGCAGGGCTGTCGGCAGTTGCTCGACACACCTGCGCCGAGCGTCGCACTGAAAAGCTCCGGCAGCAGTGGCGCGGAATACGAAATCAGTGGTTTCGTCGCCTCGATGGGCGAGAAACGGGTGGTGCGCAATCAGCTGTTCGATCTGGCGTATCGGCACTTGCAGGCATCCGGGGTCAATCTGCTGTCGACTGATGAAAGCAGTGCACCGACCAATCTGTCGCGGCCTCGGGCGTTGCTCGACAGCTCGCCGATTTTTTCCACATTGCGTCAGGAAGAAAAAGAAACCTTCAGCCAGAACATGACCCTGCAAAGCTTCCGGGCTGGCGAGACAATCCTTGAGGCGGGGGAGGTCAGCGATCATTTGTTCATTATCGAATCGGGTGTGGTCACGGTGACGTTGACCCGCCATGGAGCGCCGTTCGAGTCCGGACGCATGGGCCCCGGCGAGGTCATCGGTGAGGCGGGGATTCTTTCCGATTCCTCGGTGCCGGCGAAGTTTGCCGCGAAGACCTTCTGCGCCCTGTACCGCATCGAGAAAACTTACCTCAAGCCGTGCCTCGACGCCCGTCACGACATCAGCGACGCCATGAAAACCCTGCTCGATTACCGTCTGCACAAGGCGCAATCGCTGACCGAGGAAGCGCCGGTGGTGGTGCCGAAAAAAGGCTTCCTGCAATGGCTGCGCAATCGCGCCTGAGCCTTACGCGTAGCCGGCGAGTTTCTGCTCCAGGTGCAGGCGCACTTGCGGCCATTCGTCGTCGATGATGCTGAACCGGACCGAGTTGCGCTTGCGCCCGTCCGGCATGATCCGTTCGTGGCGGACGATGCCTTCCTGCTGCGCGCCGAGGCGCAGGATCGCTTGGCGTGATTTCTGGTTGTTCTCGTCGGTGGTGAATTGCACACGCACACATTCGAGCTCTTCGAAGGCGTGGCGCAGCATCAGGTATTTGGCTTCGGTGTTGACGAAGGACTTCTGCCAGCTCGCCGAGATCCAGCTGCTGCCGATTTCCAGTTTGCGATTGAGCGGGTCGATCTTCCAGAAGCGCGTTGAGCCGATCACTTCGCCGCTGTCCTTCAAGGTGATGGCAAACGGCAGCACCGTGCCGGCATCCCGCCCATCGAGGGCTTTTTTCAGGTAGCTGTCGACGGTGCTCGCGGACGGCACAACGGTCACGGTGAGATTCCACAGCTCGCCGTCAGCGGCAGCGCGGACCAGCGCACCGGCGTCCGAGTATTGAAGCGGGCGCAGGACAATGCGCTGGCCTTGCAGTGTGGTGTGCATGGAGTGCGGCTCTCGACAGTTCGGGCAAAGACGAGCGCTTATTACGCCGTAGCGGCGATATCCGATGCAACCCGCACAGTGCTCGCAAGGTCACAATTTTCACATGCCAGGGGCAGGAGCCTCAGTCGATGAAAAACCTGCGAATCGCCACGTTCAACGTCAATGGCCTGCGCGCACGGCTGCCGAATCTGCTGGAATGGCTCAAGCGCGAGCAACCGGACATCGTCTGTCTGCAAGAGCTTAAATCGCTCGACAGCGCCTTTCCCGCGGCCGAACTGGAGGCCGCCGGTTACGGCGCGATCTGGCACGGGCAGGCGTCATGGAATGGCGTGGCCATTCTCGCCCGTGACGCGCAACCGCTAGAGAGCCGACGCGGCTTACCGGGCGATCCCGATGACAAGCACAGCCGTTACCTGGAAGCGGCGGTGCATGGCGTATTGGTCGGTTGCCTGTACCTGCCCAACGGAAACCCGCAACCGGGACCGAAATTCGATTACAAACTGGCGTGGTTCGAGCGGTTGATCAGCTACGCAAAAGACCTGCAAAGCAGCGATCACCCCGTGGTGCTGGCCGGTGACTACAATGTCGTGCCCACCGACATGGACATCTACAACACCCGTTCATGGCTCAAGGATGCCTTGCTGCAACCCGAAAGCCGCGAGTGTTATCAACGATTGCTGGACCAGGGCTGGACCGATTCGCTGCGGCATCTGTATCCCGAAGATCGCCTCTACACCTTCTGGGATTACTTCCGCCAACACTGGCAAAGCAATTCCGGTTTGCGCATTGACCATCTGCTGCTTAATCCAGCACTCAGTCCGTACTTGCACGAGGCCGGCGTAGACGCCTGGGTGCGCAACGAAGCGCACGCGAGCGATCATGCGCCGACGTGGATTCGAATCGGTTCAAGGAAAAAACGCTAGAGGCGATTGGTGAAATCAATTGTCGAGAACAGCGCCTGATCCCGTATACATGGCGACCACCAACGCAGTGATCTGCGGCCCCATGCCTAAGGACCGAGCAATGAGTGAGCCACGCCTGACGAATTCGAAGCTGTACCTGCAACGCCTGGGGTTCGACGCACCGCCAGCGCCGACCCTGGAAACCTTACGCCAGTTGCAATTGCGCCATACCGGTGCCTTCCCCTTTGAAAATCTGTCGACCATCAGCGGCGCGCCAGTGCCGATCGATCTTGCCTCGATCGAGCAGAAAGTCCTGCACGATGGCCGTGGCGGTTACTGCTACGAGCTGAACAAGCTGTTTTTTACCTTGCTGCGGGAATTGGGCTTCGACGCTCGGGCGATCAGCGGCCGCGTGGTCATGAATCAACCCGAAGGCACCTGGACGGCACGGACTCACCGCTTGAGCCTGGTAACCCTCGACGGCGTGCGCTACATCACCGATGTCGGCTTCGGCGGCATGGTGCCGACCGCGCCGTTGATCCTCGATACCGAAGACGAGCAAGCCACTCCGCACGAACCCTATCGCATCGAAAAACAACCCGATGGCTACATGCTGCGCGCCAACGTTGCAGGTGAGTGGCGCTCGATGTACCTGTTCGATCTGCAACGCCAGGAAGACATCGATTACACCATCGGCAACTGGTACGTCTCGACGCATCCAGATTCGCCATTCGCTCAGCGGCTGATGGTTGCGCGTACCGGCGATGGCTGGCGTAAGACATTGAACAACGGCAGCTTTGCCCTCCATCGCATGGGGGCAAGCAGTGAGCGGCGTGAAGTAACGGACGTCGATGAACTGATTGCATTGCTGGAGCAGGAATTCGATCTTCGCTTGCCCGAGCAGCCGCATGTACGCGGTGCTTTGGCGCGGATGATCGTGCCGGCCTGAGGCCTAGGGCTTTGTATCCGCTTCCAGTACTCGACGAATTTCCCCGGCGGCCGCTGACAGCTTTTTCTCAAGACTCTTGAGGTCGCCGGCAGTGATGCCTTGCTTGAGCTGCCCAGGCTGAGATGAATCGGCCTGTTCCGGTTTACTTGCGCCATCCAGCAAGGCATGGCGCAGGGTGTTATTGATCACCGTCTGATAACCAAAACCCTCGTTTTGCGCCGCGATGCGTGCGGCATCGATAACGGCATCGTCGAGCATGATGGTGATGCGGGTTTTACCCTTGGTAGCCACTGCGCCACGTTTGCTCTGTGAGAAGTCGAATTCGTCTTTCATAAGGCACATTCCCTTTGAATATTGCGCACATCACTTATGCATACTTTATATGCATAGAGAAGAGCGTGCCTGTACCGTCGGTCGCCATGGACACTTCAGCCTAGTGGTAGATGACAGGAGGACGGGAAGGCATGTGTTGCCGGATTTGTGGGGAAGGGAAGCGCTGGCATAGAAGCGTGGGTGGCTACCTATCCATTATGTGACTGACAAGTTGTATACAACTCTATGGACATTTGTCCCGAGTATTGAATACAGTGTGCGCATAACAAAAACCAGGGAACCCCCCACCATGAAAACGCCCCATGTTTCACACCAACGGCCCGAGGACGAAAATCTCGGGGTCGGCGCGAATATGGCTTACGGCCTGCAACATGTTCTGACCATGTACGGCGGTATCGTTGCGGTGCCACTGATCATCGGCCAGGCGGCCGGCCTGTCCCCGGCGGACATCGGTTTGTTGATTGCTGCTTCATTGTTTGCGGGGGGGCTGGCGACACTGCTGCAAACCCTGGGTCTGCCGTTTTTTGGCTGTCAGTTGCCGCTGGTGCAGGGCGTGTCGTTCTCCGGCGTGGCGACCATGGTTGCGATTGTCAGCAGTGGCGGGGAGGGCGGTTTCCAGTCGGTGCTGGGCGCGGTGATTGCAGCCTCGTTGATCGGCTTGTTGATCACTCCGGTGTTCTCGCGAATCACCAAGTTCTTCCCGCCGCTGGTCACCGGCATTGTGATCACCACCATCGGCCTGACGCTGATGCCGGTGGCCGCACGCTGGGCCATGGGCGGCAACAGCCACGCGCCGGACTTCGGCAGCATGCAAAACATCGGTCTGGCGGCGGTGACGCTGGTGCTGGTGCTGCTGCTGAGCAAGGTCGGCAGCTCGACCATCTCGCGTCTGTCGATCCTGTTGGCCATGGTGATCGGCACGGTGCTGGCGGTGTTCCTCGGCATGGCGGACTTCTCCAGCGTCACCACCGGGCCGATGTTCGGCTTCCCGACGCCGTTCCATTTCGGCATGCCGACTTTCCACTTCGCCGCGATTCTGTCGATGTGCATCGTGGTCATGGTGACCCTGGTGGAAACCTCGGCGGACATTCTGGCGGTCGGTGAAATCATCGGCACCAAGGTTGACTCCAAACGTCTGGGCAACGGTCTGCGGGCCGATATGCTGTCGAGCATGTTTGCGCCGATCTTCGGTTCGTTCACGCAAAGCGCCTTCGCCCAGAACGTCGGGCTGGTGGCGGTGACCGGCATCAAGAGTCGTTACGTAGTGGCCACCGGCGGTATCTTCCTGGTGATTCTCGGCCTGCTGCCGTTCATGGGGCGGGTGATTGCGGCAGTGCCGACCTCGGTACTCGGCGGCGCCGGTATCGTGTTGTTCGGTACCGTGGCCGCGAGCGGTATCCGTACGCTGTCGAAGGTGGACTACCGCAACAACGTCAACCTGATCATCGTCGCCACTTCAATCGGTTTCGGCATGATCCCGATTGCTGCACCAAACTTCTACGATCACTTCCCGAGCTGGTTCGCGACCATTTTCCACTCGGGCATCAGTTCGTCGGCGATCATGGCGATCCTGCTCAACCTGGCGTTCAACCACTTCACCGCCGGCAACTCGGATCAGCAGTCAGTGTTTGCGGCAGCGGAAGAGCGGACCCTGCGTTATCGCGATCTGGCAGCGCTGCGTGAAGGCGATTACTTCAGCGACGGCAAACTGCATGACTGCGATGGCAAGGAAGTGCCGGTGATCGAGCCGGATGATCACGACCACGGACATGGCGCGCCGAAAGCGCAGGTGAAAAGCAGCGAACATGTCTGACCGCTGCGTCTGAATAGAAAAGGGCCGATCTGTTAAGCGCAGATCGGCCCTTTTCTTTTGATCTTTTCAAGCGCCCACAAAAAAGCCCCTGAATCTTTCGATTCAGGGGCTTTGCTATTTGGCTCCACAACCTGGACTCGAACCAGGGACCCAATGATTAACAGTCATTTGCTCTACCAACTGAGCTATTGCGGAATTGGTGCGTATGTTACTGATTCAAAAAGAGAAGTCAAGCGTCGATCAGGAAAATAAGTGATTTCGCGGGACGGACGGTGGTTTATCCTCGATTGGCGGTTACCAGAACCGTATCAGAGGTCTACCATGGCTGCCCGGAAGTGGTCACACGCGCTGCCGGCCATTCGCCGAAAAGGTACGCGCCATGAATCACCCAGTCCGCAATTCCTGCAACAGCGAGGTGCTCGCATGAGCATCACTCAGATCAGCCTGCCCAAAGGGGTTGGCCCACACGCCGAAAAACTCTTCGATGCAATCACTCAGGCCAGTACGGCTGAAGAGCTGAACCGCGCCGGCGGCAAGGCTGAAGGATTTGTCCTCGGGCTTGAAAGCACCAAGGCGATCAAAAGCCAGATCGCCGAATCGCTTTACGTCGCCTATGACGATGCTGCCAGTCAGCGCGCGACCGAGCTGGCTTAACTGCCGAAGGTGATGGTGCCGAGCATCAGTTTGGCGTAAGCCGCCGTCGCCGCCAGTTGCACCAGCCACAGGACCAGTCCACCGAGGAAGACGCCGGCGGCAACTTGCAGCACCAGGCTTTTTTCACGTTTGGCCGAAGCACGGGGGATGAAATCATCCAGATCGTCACGGTCAGCGCGCAGGTTGTCGTTTTTCATGTTGTCTCTCATCAGATATCCCGGGTGTACACAAAACCTGTAGGAGTGAGCCTGCTCGCGATAGCGGTGCGTCAGGCAGTGCAGCGTCAACTGATCAGACGCTATCGCGAGCAGGCTCACTCCTACAGTTTCGATTTATGTGCAGTCTAGAGGTTATGGGCACGGTTAATCAGGCAAATAAAAACGGGAAGCCCGAAGGCTTCCCGTTTTTCATCACGCGGCGAAATCAGATGACCTGAACGATCGCGTCCGTCACAGCCTTGATGTTGCTCTGGTTCAGCGCAGCCACGCAGATACGGCCGGTGTCCAGGGCGTAGATGCCGAACTCGTTACGCAGGCGATGAACCTGTTCAGTGGTCAGGCCGGAGTAGGAGAACATGCCGCGCTGACGACCGACGAAGCTGAAGTCACGCTGTGGCGCTTTCTCTGCCAGCAGGTTGACCATTTGCTCACGCATGCCGCGAATGCGCAGACGCATTTCCGCCAGCTCGGCCTCCCACTGCGCACGCAGTTCCGGGCTGTTCAACACGGCAGCGACGATGCTTGCGCCATGGGTCGGCGGGTTGGAGTAGTTGGTGCGGATCACGCGTTTGACTTGCGACAGTACGCGGGCGCTTTCTTCTTTCGATTCGCTGATGATCGACAGCGCACCGACGCGCTCGCCGTACAGCGAGAACGACTTGGAGAACGAGCTCGAGACGAAGAAGGTCAGGCCCGATTCAGCGAACAGGCGCACAGCGGCGGCGTCTTCGTCGATGCCATCGCCAAAACCCTGGTACGCCATGTCGAGGAACGGCACGTGACCTTTGGCCTTGACCACTTCCAGCACGTTGTTCCAGTCAGCCGGGCTCAGGTCGACGCCGGTCGGGTTGTGGCAGCAGGCGTGCAGCACAACGATCGAGCCGTTCGGCAGGGCGTTGAGGTCGTCGAGCAGGCCGGCACGGTTCACATCGTGAGTGGCGGCGTCGTAGTAGCGGTAGTTCTGCACCGGGAAACCGGCGGTTTCGAACAGCGCGCGGTGGTTTTCCCAGCTCGGGTCGCTGATTGCCACGACAGCGTTCGGCAGCAGTTGCTTGAGGAAGTCGGCACCGATTTTCAGTGCGCCGGTCCCGCCGACGGCCTGAGTGGTGATGACGCGACCGGCAGCGATCAGCGGCGAGTCGTTCCCGAACAGCAGCTTTTGCACCGCCTGATCGTAGGCGGCGATGCCGTCGATCGGCAGGTAGCCACGGGAAGCGTGCTGAGCAGCGCGAACGGTTTCAGCTTCGATCACGGCGCGCAGAAGTGGAATTCGCCCCTCTTCGTTGCAGTAAACACCCACGCCCAGGTTGACCTTGGTGGTCCGGGTATCGGCGTTGAATGCTTCGTTGAGGCCCAGGATTGGATCGCGGGGTGCCATTTCGACAGCGGAGAACAGGCTCATTATTACGGCGGCTCTGAATGGAGTGTGGAGGGACGTGTCGCGCTCCAGCCGAATGCACTAGAGCGGTGCACAAACGGGGAGCTAGTATAGAGGCCATCACTGAGCAATGGCGACAGGCGAATCGGCTTTTCGGGTAAGTTTTTCCGATTATTTCTTGACCGTTAGTCGATTGACCGTGTCAGAGTCTTTACCGGATGTAGGACGTTTGCCTTGAAAGGTGAGGCAATCGCCACCACATTGAGCACAATCCAGGTTTTTTCTTGCGCGACATCGGTCGTTTGCGGTCGTCCCCGTGGTACTCCGCTTTGCTCGGAGCGCCGCGATCCCAGAGGTGTGTATGTCCGAATTCCAGCTAGTCACTCGCTTCGAGCCCGCCGGCGATCAGCCAGAAGCCATCCGCCAATTGGTGGAGGGCATCGAAGCCGGGCTGGCGCACCAGACGCTGCTCGGTGTGACCGGCTCGGGCAAGACCTTCAGCATCGCCAATGTCATCTCGCAGATCCAGCGCCCGACGC
Organism: Pseudomonas sp. NPDC087817; assembly: GCF_044742875.1. Taxonomy (NCBI): domain Bacteria; kingdom Pseudomonadati; phylum Pseudomonadota; class Gammaproteobacteria; order Pseudomonadales; family Pseudomonadaceae; genus Pseudomonas; species Pseudomonas sp. NPDC087817. The sequence goes on along the minus strand of NZ_JBIUVJ010000015.1, from coordinate 20,193 downwards.
TGGTGCTGGCGCCGAACAAGACCCTTGCCGCGCAGCTGTATGGCGAGTTCAAGGCGTTCTTCCCGAACAACGCCGTCGAATATTTCGTTTCCTACTACGACTACTACCAGCCCGAAGCGTATGTGCCGTCGTCCGACACCTTCATCGAGAAGGATGCGTCGATCAACGACCACATCGAACAGATGCGGCTTTCGGCGACCAAAGCGCTGCTCGAGCGCAAGGACGCGATCATCGTCACCACGGTGTCGTGCATCTACGGGCTGGGTAGCCCGGAAACCTATTTGAAGATGGTGTTGCATGTCGATCGCGGCGACAAACTCGATCAGCGTGCATTGCTACGACGGCTGGCCGACCTGCAATACACCCGCAACGACATGGATTTTGCTCGCGCGACCTTCCGCGTACGCGGCGATGTGATCGATATCTACCCGGCAGAATCGGACCTGGAAGCGATCCGCATCGAGCTGTTCGATGACGAAGTCGAGAGCATTTCCGCGTTCGACCCGCTGACCGGCGAAGTCATCCGCAAGATGCCGCGCTTCACCTTCTACCCGAAAAGCCACTATGTGACGCCACGGGAAACCCTGCTCGACGCCATCGAACACATCAAAGTCGAATTGCAGGAGCGCCTCGAATACCTGCGCAGCAACAATAAACTGGTCGAAGCCCAACGTCTGGAGCAGCGCACCCGTTTCGACCTGGAGATGATCCTCGAGCTGGGTTACTGCAACGGCATCGAAAACTACTCGCGCTACCTGTCCGGGCGCCCGGCCGGTGCGGCGCCGCCCACCCTTTACGATTACCTGCCGGCCGATGCCTTGCTGGTGATCGACGAATCCCACGTCAGCGTGCCGCAAGTCGGCGCGATGTATAAAGGCGACCGTTCGCGTAAGGAAACCCTGGTCGAATACGGCTTCCGTCTGCCGTCGGCGCTGGACAACCGGCCGATGCGTTTTGACGAGTGGGAAGGGGTCAGCCCGCAGACCATTTTCGTCTCGGCGACGCCGGGCAATTACGAAGCTGAACATGCCGGGCGCGTGGTCGAGCAAGTGGTGCGTCCGACCGGTCTGGTCGACCCGCAAGTCGAAGTGCGTCCAGCGCTGACTCAGGTCGACGATCTACTCTCGGAAATCACCAAACGTGTGGCGGTCGAGGAGCGAGTGCTGGTCACCACGCTGACCAAGCGCATGGCCGAAGACCTTACGGACTACCTCGCCGACCACGGCGTGCGTGTACGTTATCTGCACTCGGACATCGACACCGTTGAGCGGGTCGAGATCATTCGCGACCTGCGCCTCGGCACCTTTGATGTGCTGGTGGGGATCAACCTGTTGCGTGAAGGCCTGGACATGCCGGAAGTGTCGCTGGTGGCGATTCTCGATGCGGACAAGGAAGGTTTCCTGCGCTCCGAGCGTTCGCTGATCCAGACCATTGGCCGTGCGGCGCGGAACCTCAATGGTCGAGCCATTCTTTACGCTGACCGTATGACCGGTTCGATGGAGCGGGCGATTGGCGAGACCGAGCGTCGTCGCGACAAACAGATCGCCTTCAACCTGGAAAACGGCATCACCCCAAGAGGCGTGATCAAGGACGTCGCCGACATCATGGAAGGCGCCACCGTGCCCGGTTCGCGCAGCAAGAAGCGTAAAGGCATGGCCAAGGCTGCCGAGGAAAACGCCAAGTACGAAGCCGAACTGCGCTCGCCGAGCGAGATCACCAAGCGTATTCGTGCGCTGGAAGAGAAGATGTATCAGCTGGCGCGGGATCTGGAGTTTGAAGCGGCAGCGCAGATGCGTGATGAAATCGCCAAATTGCGTGAGCGGCTTCTGGCTGTTTGATGTTCATTGCCTGATCTGGCCCTATCGCTGGCAAGCCAGCTCTCACAGGTTTCTTTGGTGCTTACAAAATTTGTATACACCATCAATCCCTGTGGGAGCTGGCTTGCCAGCGATGGGGTCGGTGCAGGCATCACAAAAGTTAGTGGGCTTCCCCAGCCTTCAGCCCCTGCGGCAATTTTTTGGTCAGCAAGATCGCCAACATACTGATCCCCAGCGCAATCCCGACAAAGTGAAACGCATCGTTGTAAGCCATGATCGCCGCCTGCTGATGGACGATCTCACTCAACTTGCCCAGCGCCGCCGTATCACTGCCAAACCGATCGCTCATCGACGCCAGGCGCTCCGCCACTTGCGGGTTGGTCGGCACCACCGCCTCACGCAAATAATCGAAGTAAGTCTTGGTCCGCGCATCCAGCAGCGTCGCCAGCAAAGCAATCCCGATCGCACCGCCGAGGTTACGCAGGATGTTGAACAGGCTCGACGCCGACCCCGCGTCCTGCGGCAGGATGTACGCCGTGGCGATCAGCGAAATCGTCACCATAATAAGCGGCTGCCCCAGCGCCCGAATGATCTGGATCTGATTGAACTGCGGCCCGGCGAAATCCGGGTTGAGCACTCCCGAAGAAAAACTCGCCAGCCCGAACAAGCCAAACCCGATCGTGCACAACCATTTCGGCGAGACGAACTTCATCAGTTTCGGCACCAGCGGAATCAGAAACAGCTGCGGCACGCCCATCCACATGATCACTTCGCCAATCTGCAGGGCGTTGTAGTTCTGAATCTGCGCCAGGTACAGCGGCAACAGATAGATCGAGCCATACAACCCGACGCCCATGCCCAGGCTGGAAATGCTCGACAGGCCGAAGTTGCGATTGCGCAGGATGCCAAGGTTGATCAGCGGATTGGGCTTGGAAATCTGCACGATCACAAAGGTAATCAGGCTCACCAGGGCAATGCTGCCGAGGGTCACGATCAGGCTCGATTCGAGCCAGTCCTTGCGGTGGCCTTCTTCGAGAAAAACCTGCAAGCAGCCGAGGCCGATACCCAGCGTGAGAATGCCGGTGTAATCGGTGCTTTTCAGTAGCTCCCAATGCGCTTCTTTCTTCTCCAGCCCATACATCAACCCGGCGATCATGATCAGCCCAGGCGGAATGTTGATATAGAAAATGTATTCCCAACCCCAGTTTTCCGTGAGCCAGCCGCCCAGCGTCGGGCCAATGGACGGGGCGAACGTCGCGGTCATGGCGAACATCGCCATGCCTTTGGCGCGGTGATGTTCGGGGAGTTTGATCAGCGTCAGGGTGAACGCCAGCGGGATCAGCGCGCCACCGGTAAAGCCTTGCATGGCGCGGAAGACGATCATGCTCTCCAGACTCCAGGCCATTGAGCACAGCAGCGATGACACCAGAAAACCCAGCGACACCCACACCGCCAGGCGCCGCGCCGAGAGCAACTGCACCAGCCATGCGGTCAGCGGGATCATGATGATTTCCGCGACCAGATACGAGGTGGAAATCCACGAGCCTTCTTCCAGCGTCGCCGACAGCGCGCCCTGAATGTCCTTGAGCGAAGAGTTGGTGATCTGGATATCGAGCACCGCCATAAAGGCGCCGAGCATCACGCTCATCACCGCAATCCAGTCCCGCCGGGTCGGTTCGCCGACCGGGCGGATCAGCGAATCACCGGCCATCGTCTGGAGCGTCTTTGATATTCACGGTGGCGGTGACCGACATGCCCGGACGAATCTTGCCGCGTAGCGGGTTATCGGCCTTGAAGGTCAGCTTCACGGGAATCCGCTGCACGACCTTGGTGAAGTTGCCGGTGGCGTTGTCCGGCGGCAGCAGGCTGAACTGCGCGCCGGAGGCGGCGAACAGACTGTCGACCCGCGCTTCGATCGGCGTATCGCCATAGGCATCAAAGGTCAGCTCGGCTTTCTGCCCGGGCTGCATGTGGCCGATCTGGGTTTCCTTGAAGTTGGCCTGCACCCAGATGTCTTCGTCCGGGACGATCGACAACAGATAGGCGCCGGCCTGCACCACCTGACCATTGCGTGCGGCACGCTGGCCGACGAGGCCGCTGATCGGCGCGTGGATTTCGCTGCGGGTCAAGTTGAGTTCGGCTTGCGCAAGGTCGGCGCGGGCGTTGGCGATCTGCGCGTCGAGGCGTTTGATCTCGGCGCTCAGGGCGTTGACCTGTTGACGCTGACCCTGCGCGTCGGCCTGGGCCTTGGCCACTTGCGAGCGGGCAATGTGGGCATCGGCGGAGAGGGTGGTCACCCGTTCTTCGGAAACGTAACCGGGCTTGCGCAGGGTTTCCGCTCGCGACAAATCCATTTGCGAGCGGCCAAGCGTCGCTTGCGTGGTCGCCACTTGCGCATCGCTGGCGGCGATCAGGCTCGATTGCTGGGTCAGTTTGCTCTGTGCTTGCAGGCGTTCGGCTTCGCGGGTGGCGAGGGCGGCATTGGCACGATCCACGGCCAGGCGGAAATCATTGGGTTCAAGGCGCACCAGCAACTGGCCTTTTTCCACATGTTGGTTGTCCTGCACCAGCACTTCATCGATGCGCGCGCTCAACTGGCTCGAGACACGGGTGATTTCGCCCTGGACATAGGCGTTGTCGGTGCTTTCATAAAAGCGCCCCTTGAAAAACCAATGGGCGAAAAAGCCCCCGGCGATCAACAGGACCAGAAGCAGGAAAATAAACAGGCGACGCTTGAGTTGGGCAGGCATGGGCAAACTGTAGTCGAGGAATTGTAAGGAAAGTTATCAGCAGACGAATCTGGCATACAGCCGATAAACGGTAAATGCCATCTGTTGATATTCGGCCATTCACCGCAGTCTATGGGTGTTCCAGCCGCAAACTTGGCTTAAATGCCCTGCCCGCTGGAGCGGGGCGGGTGTCGCCTGTTACCATTCGCCGCTTGATTGTTTTGCTTTTCATTCTTTTCGAGACATGCCATGACCACCGTCCGCACTCGCATCGCGCCATCGCCTACCGGGGACCCCCACGTAGGTACCGCTTACATCGCATTGTTCAACTACTGCTTTGCCAAGCAGCATGGCGGTGAGTTCATCCTGCGCATCGAAGACACCGACCAGTTGCGTTCGACTCGCGAGTCCGAACAGCAGATCTTCGACGCCCTGCGCTGGCTCGGTATCGACTGGAGCGAAGGCCCGGACGTTGGCGGTCCGCACGGTCCTTACCGTCAGAGCGAGCGCGGCGAGATTTACCAGAAGTACTGCCAGCAACTGGTCGACATGGGCCACGCGTTCCCGTGCTTCTGCACCGCTGAAGAACTGGACCAGATGCGCGCCGAGCAAATGGCTCGTGGCGAAACCCCGCGTTACGACGGCCGCGCGCTGTTGTTGTCGAAGGAAGAAGTCGCAGCCCGCCTGGCTGCCGGCGAACCGCACGTAATCCGTATGAAAGTGCCGAGCGAAGGCGTCTGCGTGGTGCCAGACATGCTGCGTGGCGATGTCGAGATCCCGTGGGATCGCATGGACATGCAAGTACTGATGAAGACCGACGGCCTGCCGACGTACTTTCTCGCCAACGTGGTCGACGACCACTTGATGGGCATCACCCACGTTCTGCGTGGCGAAGAATGGCTGCCGTCGGCGCCGAAACTGATTCTGCTGTACGAGTACTTCGGTTGGGAGCAACCGGAGCTGTGTTACATGCCGCTGCTGCGTAACCCGGACAAGAGCAAGCTGTCCAAGCGCAAGAACCCGACCTCGGTGACGTTCTACGAGCGCATGGGTTTCATGCCGGAAGCGATGCTCAACTACCTCGGCCGCATGGGCTGGTCGATGCCGGACGAGCGCGAGAAGTTCTCGTTGCAGGAAATGGTCGACAACTTCGACCTCAAGCGCGTGTCCCTCGGCGGGCCGATCTTCGACATCGAGAAGCTTTCGTGGCTCAACGGCCAGTGGCTGCGTGATCTGCCGGTGGAAGAGTTCGCCAGCCGTTTGCAGACCTGGGCGTTGAACCCGGAATACATGATGAAGATCGCGCCGCTGGTGCAGGGTCGTGTTGAAACCTTCAGCCAGGTCGCACCGCTGGGCGGGTTCTTCTTCGCCGGCGGCGTCAATCCGGATGCCAAGCTGTTCGAGTCGAAGAAACTTTCCGGTGATCAGGTTCGCCAGTTGATGCAATTGATCCTGTGGAAGCTGGAAAGCCTGCGTCAGTGGGAAAAAGACCACATCACCGCGACGATTCAGGCGGTGGTCGAATCCCTCGAGCTGAAACTGCGTGATGCGATGCCGCTGATGTTTGCCGCGATTACCGGGCAGGCGAGTTCGGTGTCGGTGCTCGATGCCATGGAAATCATCGGCCCGGACCTGACCCGTTTCCGTCTGCGTCAGGCGATTGACCTCTTGGGCGGCGTGTCGAAGAAAGAAAACAAAGAGTGGGAAAAGCTGCTGGGCGCTATCGCTTAAGCACGCCTGACTCTGCAGGAACAACCGAAGGCCGGGATCGTTTGATTCCGGCCTTCGGCGTTTTTCCCCCGGATTTTCGGGGGGAGGGCGGTAAGTGATTGTTATGTCGGCAAAAAACTTTGAAATATTTTAAAAATAAGTTTGACAGCCCTCCGATACGCCCTTAAGATTCGCCCCGTCCTCAGCGATGACATCAACGATGAGGGGCTATAGCTCAGCTGGGAGAGCGCCTGCATGGCATGCAGGAGGTCAGCGGTTCGATCCCGCTTAGCTCCACCAATTTTACAAGTTCAAGGTCTGGCCACGCCGGCCTTGAATCGATCAGATCTCAGCACTGATCAGTTGTATAGAAGGGTTTGTGTCCCCTTCGTCTAGTGGCCTAGGACACCGCCCTTTCACGGCGGTAACAGGGGTTCGAGTCCCCTAGGGGACGCCACGATTACCCGCTCTGCGGGATTTTATAAGGGTCATTCAATTATTGAATGGCCCTTTTGTTTGTCTGGCGTTTGGCCAAATCTCCTTTTTCCTTACACTGTGCTTCAGACCAGCGGTCATATCCTTGACTTGCAGAATATTATTATGCGAATAATATTCTAGTCGTAATATTCGGAGGCAACGATGAACGATAAAAAAGCTCAAACCCGCGAACGCATCCTCAAGGCTGCCAGCGCTGCGCTGATCCAGCGCGGCCCGGCAGACCCTAGCGTGGGCGAAGTGATGGGCGCGGCCGGCCTGACCGTCGGTGGCTTCTACGCGCACTTCGAAAGCAAGGACGCGATGATGCTCGAAGCGTTCAAGCAATTGCTGGGGCGCCGCCGCGACCTGATTGCCGACATGGATGCCGAACTGACTGGCGAAGAACGTCGCGCGCTGGTCGCAGCGTTCTACCTGTCGCGCAAGCACCGCGATTCCAGTGACGCGGCGTGCCCGATTCCGGCGTCCATCGGTGAGCTGGGTCGCTTGCCGGACTCGTTCCGAATCGCGCTCAACGAACACTTGGAATTGATGATTGCGCAGTTGGCGTCCCGCCCTGAGGACACCGACAAAGCCCTGGCCGATGTGGCCTTGATGGTGGGTGGTCTGGCCCTCGCAAGAGCGCTCGGCCCTGGAGATTTGTCCGATCGATTGCTGCGCGCTGCCAAGTCGGCGGTGCGTTGACCTGAAGGCAACACGCCTGAGGAGAGAGCGATGAACACGTTGAAGTGGATTCGTGGCGTAAATGGCACCTTGGGCTGGATTGCACCGAAACAGGTAGCAAGCAAAATGCGTCTGGCGTTCATGACGCCGCGAGCTTTGCCGCTGCGGGATTGGGAGTTGCCATTACTGGCCAATTCCGAACGGATCACCTTGCGCTTTGGTTTATCGGCGCTGCGCTGGGGGCAAGGCCCGACGGTGCTGCTGATGCACGGTTGGGAAGGGCGGCCAACCCAATTCGCTGCATTGATCACCGCGCTGGTTGAAGCGGGCTACACCGTCGTCGCACTCGATGGCCCGGCCCACGGTCGGTCGCCGGGACGTGAGGCCAATGTCGTACTGTTCGCCCGCGCCATGCTAGAAGCCGCCGCCGAACTGCCGCCGTTGCAAGCTGTCATCGGCCACTCCATGGGTGGCGCCAGTGCGATGCTCGCCGTGCAATTGGGCCTGCGCACCGAAACCCTCGTCAGCATTGCCGCTCCTGCTCGCATCCTCGGTGTGCTGCGGGGTTTTGCTCGTTACGTTGGGATGCCGCCACGAGCGCGTTCCGCTTTCATCCGTCAGGTCGAACAGGATGTCGGCATGCGCGCCGCGACCCTTGATGTAGCCCACTATCAACTGGACATGCCCGGTCTGATCGTGCACGCCGAGGACGACAATTTCGTCTCAGTCAAAGAATCGCAACTGATCCACGAATCCTGGTTCGACAGCCGTTTGCTGCGCCTCGAAAGCGGTGGTCATCAGCACGTGCTGGCCGACCCTCGGGTGATTGATGGCGTGTTATCACTGCTGGCGGGCCGTAGCCTTCAGGCGCGCCAATCGGCGTGAGCTCCGTTACACTGCCCCGGTTGAATAAATTGACCGGGAGTGGGGCATGGGCTGGGATCGGGCAACGCCGTTTACCATTGATCTGCAAGTGGGCGCCGAGGACATCGACGGGCTGGGCCACGCGAACAACGCGGTCTATGTGACCTGGCTCGAACGCTGCGCCTGGCGTCATTCGCAGCGTCTGGGGCTGGATCTGGTCGAGTACCGGCGCCTGGACCGGGCGATGGCGGTGGTGCGCCACGAGATCGATTATCTGGCCGCTGCCTATGAAGGCGACGAACTGCAGTTGGCGACCTGGATCGTCGATTGGGACCAGCGCCTGAAAATGACCCGGCATTTCCAGCTAAAGCGTCCAAGCGATAACACCACACTGCTGCGCGCCCAGACCACGTTTGTCTGCATTGAATTGTCCACTGGCAAACCCAAGCGCATGCCGGCCGAGTTCATCGAAGGCTATGGCCCGGCGATCCAGCCCTCAGAATCTGTCCAAATCTAAACTGTAGGAGCGAGCCTGCTCGCGATCGCGCTATGTCAGCCGATGCACATGTGACTGAAGCACCGCGATCGCGAGCAGGCTCGCTCCCACAAGGTTTCTGCGATTTCTTGCGATATCCAGTAAACTGCCGCACGTTTTTTCCTTAAGTAGTGTTTTCCCCATGCAAATTGCTCTGGCGCCCATGGAAGGGTTGGTCGACGACATCCTGCGCGACGTGCTGACCCGCGTTGGCGGCATCGACTGGTGCGTCACTGAATTCATTCGGGTCAACGACCAGTTGCTCACCCCGGCCTACTTCCACAAGTTCGGTCCGGAGCTGCTCAACGGCGCGCGCACCCGTTCCGGCGTGCCGCTGCGCGTGCAATTGTTGGGTTCTGACCCGGTGTGTCTGGCGGAAAACGCGGCGCTGGCCTGCGAGCTCGGTTCCGAAGTGATCGACCTCAACTTCGGCTGCCCGGCCAAGACCGTGAACAAGTCCCGTGGCGGTGCAGTGCTGCTCAAGGAGCCTGAACTGCTCAACCAGATCGTCGAGCACGTGCGTCGTGCCGTACCGGCGCATATTCCCGTCACTGCCAAGATGCGCCTGGGCTTCGACAGCCCGGACGGTTCGCTGGTCTGTGCGACGGCACTGGCCGAGGGCGGCGCCGAACACATCGTGGTTCACGCCCGAACCAAAATGGATGGCTACAAGCCGCCGGCGCACTGGGAGTGGATCCCGCGGGTGCAGGACGTGGTCAAGGTGCCAGTGTTCGCCAACGGCGATATCTGGAGCGTCGAAGACTGGCGCCGTTGCCGCGAAATCAGCGGCGTGGAAGACATCATGCTCGGTCGCGGTCTGGTCTCGCGCCCGGATCTGGCCAAACAAATCGCTGCCGCACGCGCCGGTGAAGAGGTCGTGGAAATGACCTGGACCGAGCTGCTGCCGCTGATCCAGGACTTCTGGCTACAGGCCAAAGCGCAGATGACTGCGCGCCAATCGCCGGGTCGTTTGAAGCAATGGCTGGCCATGCTGACGCGCAATTATCCCGAAGCCACCGAGCTGTTCACCGTCCTGCGCCGCGAGACGGAACCTGATCAGGTCTCGCGTTTGCTTGGTCTGCCGGTCGCCGAAGCGGCCTGAAAAAAATCTGCAAATAATCTCTTGAAATCATTTCAGCGGTCCCTATCTAAGGGTTACGCGATGCCGAATTCGGGTCGCGGAGACATAAAACCTTGCTGATTGTTTTCAGGAGATTTGAACCATGAGTACTGCATTTTCCCTCGCGCCATTGTTCCGTTCCTCGGTAGGTTTCGACCGTTTCAACGATCTGTTCGAAACCGCCCTGCGCAATGAGCCAGGCAGCACCTATCCACCCTACAACGTTGAAAAACACGGCGACGACCAATACCGCATCGTCGTGGCGGCAGCCGGTTTCCAGGAAGAAGACCTGGAGCTGCAAGTCGAGAAGGGTGTGCTGACCATCAGTGGCGGCAAGCGTGATGCCAACGAAGGCGTGACCTTCCTGCACCAGGGCATTGCCCAGCGTGCGTTCAAGCTGTCCTTCCGTCTGGCCGATCACATCGAAATCAAGGCCGCCGGCCTGAGCAACGGTCTGCTGAGCATCGACCTGTTGCGGGTGATCCCGGAAGAAGCGAAAGCCAAACGCATCCCGATCAACGGGACGCAGCAACCGGTTCTGCAGCATTGATCACAGGCAGATACACGATCGTCTGATCAAGCGCTGAGCCGCTGAATGAAGGCCCCGATACGTCGGGGCCTTTTTTATGCGCGCAGGAAAACCGCACGCACTGTTTGCCGCTGCGGCTACGGCTCTTTACAATCCGCGCCAACAAGGCCGGCACTCTCTCATTTCCGCTGGCCCGGAGCCTTTGTTCATGGACGAAATGGAACAGCGCTGGCTATACGCGCTTTCTGCGCCTTTGGTCGCCCTCAATCCCGATGCCGACTACGCCGCCCCCACTTACTGCTTCGACCTCAAACACGTCGATGTCGAAGGCGGCTGGGGCATTACCACGCGCGCGCAATTGCTCGACATGTTGAGCACGGCCGACACCGGGCACGCGACCTCTTTGAACGAAGCCTACCGACAGTGGGAACGTTGTCTGCCGTCTGAATGGCAAGCCCTGCTAGACACGCTGGATACCCGCCAACGCGCCTTTTATGAGTTGGCCAGCCGTACGTTCGGCGAGTGTGGCTCTGGCGGTATTCGCGCCTGGGACATTGGCCGAATGGGCTTTCTGCTGCGCTCGGCGGTGCTGCACGGCTGGATCGATCTCACCGAAAGTCTCTGGCTGCATGGCCGCATGGCGGCGCGTGCGCGGTACTACTACGACAGTTGGACGAGTTACCTGAATGGCTTTGTCATCGGTAAAGCCTTCTGGCATTGCCTGGGCAATAAAGATGAGGAACTTGCCCACGAATACGATCGGCAAGGCGACTACATCGGCACCACGGTGGTCATCAGAAAGCTTGATCGCGATGCCCGCGAATTCTTTGCCCAGTTGCCCTGGGACATGCCCTTGCATCTGCCTGAAAGGCCCGACTCATTAGGGGAGTTCGACTGGTCATGAGCTGCTGGATTCGCTTGGGTATCGAGCCCACCAAAGACAATGACGTCATTCGCGGCGCCTATCGCGCGCGCTTGCCGCAACATCATCCTGAAACCGATCCGGAAGGATTTCAGGCATTGCGCGAAGCGTACGAGCTAGCAATGCGTTTCGCCCGTGAGCAGCCGGACGAGGCAGGCGAACCAGTCGATGACGAGGCGAGTCCTGCCGACCAGACATTGGCAGATTTCGAAGCGCTGCTGATCGATCCGACACGTCGCTTCAGTCCTGCAGCCTGGCAGGCATTCAACCTTGAGTTGGATCGCCTGCCTCTGGACGTGTTGGACGATGTTTGCTGGCCATTGTTGCGTGAGTTGCTCGACGCTGGACCGATTTCCCACGCCTGCGCACGCTTGTTGGCGCAGCGCCTGGGCTGGGCGAGCCGGATGCTCGATCTGGCTTTCGACAGCGCCCGACATGTCGATGAGTTCTTGAAGCGGATAGCCGCACCGGACCCGTTCGACACGTCGTTGATGTGCCATTGGCCCGTCGTCGCGCAGTTGGAAGCGCTCTGGTATGTGCGCACGCTGAATCATCTTCACCATAACGCTTCGCTCGACGATTTCCGCTATTTCGCCAGCCTGCACACCTGTATCCCGCTGCCTGCCGATGATGCGCTGGTGCAACGTCTGGCGATCCAGTTCAGTCAGGCCGGCATTGCCAGTAAAGACTTTCTCGACATCATCAGTGAGCAGCATCGGCTGGCGCCGGACGACGTTGACTGGCTTTATCTGCTGGCCTGTCAGCGCAGTGCGCTGGGCATGGAAGAGTTGGCGCTTCAGGCCTGGGTGCAACTCTGGCGAGAGCATCACCATCCCAAGGCCGCCACTTGGTTGCTGGATCTGTGCGCGCGTCATCAACCACAGCGCTTGCCGCTGCTGATCCAGGCGTTTGATCGTCTGGAAAACTTCCGCGACTGGTCCGCTGACCTCAGTGATGTCACCCAGGAATATGGCAGTCCTTCGCAGCGTCCGGAAACCTTGGGGCGCTGGTTTCGCGCGCGGCAGCTGGACTTGCAGGGCATCGCCGATGCCTTTGTCGAGTGGCGCATCAGCGGTGACGAACTACCTTTGCTGGCGTGGCTGATTATTGCCAGCGACGACCCGGCACTTCAGGTGCTGTACCAGCACGCCTGGGCTTTGCACCGCGGCGATGTGCCCTTGCTGCAACGCGTCATGGATGCACCAGAGGCTCCTGAGATTCTTGATCAGCTGGTGCTGGAAGGCTTCAAGTACCAAGCCGATCAACAGATCTGCTGGTTGACCCAGGCCCCCATTCCGCGTGCCTTGCATGCGTTTCTGACCAGCGAAGAATCGGCGCAGCTGCCGCCGGAACTGCAAAAGGGCGAGCCGCTGGAGCTCAGCCTGCTGTGGATGCGCCGTTTGCGAGCCTATGACACGCGGTCGCTGGCCCGGCTGGACGAAGCATTCAGTCTGAGCAAGCGCGACGTCGTGCTCGATGGCTTGAAGCTGCAAGCGCAGTTGGCCGAGCAAGGCATGCTACTGCCGGCCATCGATAACCCTGACGCCGTCTGGGAATGGCATCGTCAGGCGCTGTACTTGCTGGCGACCCTCGACGAGCCGACACGTTGGCTGGGTGCGCAATCGGCGCACTGCATTGATTCGATGAGCGTTGCGCGTGAGCATCCATTGGCGCGTTTGCAGCCGCTGCTGTGTCGATTGAATCGCGAGCAGGGCAGCGCCAGTGGCCTGCTGGGCTGGCTGCAAGCAGCCGACCCGGTGCATGCCTTGCTCGCGCGTAAACTGTTCAGCGTCCAGGAAGCGCTCGACAGCGCAAGGCTGTTGAGCAATGACCGTTTGTACGAGTGCATGCGCAGCGACATCAGCCGTTTCAATGAGGATTTGCTCGGTCGCATGCTGTTGGCTGGGGTGCTGTATCACGATCCGCTGCTCAATGCGCAACAGCGCAAATACCTGCTTGAGAGCATCACCGAAGTCGTCAATCCACAGGATTGGTTCGACGGATTCCGCCACAGTCTGATCAAAGGTGAACCCACACGCCCGCCGCGTGAGGTGCTGGAGGATGACGGCGTTGATTACACCGACGCGTTTTACCTGGCGCTGGATGTGCTCAAGGATATGGCGCGTTACGGTAGCGCCGGGGTGCCGCGACAGAAAATCCTGATGCGCATGCAGCAGGCCAAGGACAACACGCACAATGGCCTCGGCTTACGCTTTGCCTTTAGTGCATTACTGTCGTGGTCAGAGCGTTTGCTGTTGGCCAAGGCTGACACTCGGCCGACGCCTGCAACCGCGTTCTGGCGTCTTGGCACACGACTGGGGCGCGAGGCATTTATCGGTCAGGTGATTGGTATCGTGCTGCTTACGCCATTGCTGGCCTTGTTCAGTGGCTCGATGTTTTCCGCTTTCGTGGTATTGGCAGTGGCGCTGATGCTGATGCTCAGTGCCATTCTGAGGCGTCTGCACGACATGGGCCGAGGTGTTGCAAGCTTTCTGATTCTGGCCGGCCTGACCCCGGTCTTGCCATTTCTGCCGCTGGTGCTGTTCGGCTTTCCCGGTGAGAAGTTGCCCAACCGCTACGGTGTACCACCGGACAGTGATCGAGAAGACACGTTATCCGGTGGTTTGCAGGCCGCGTTGCGTCGACTCAACGGCTAGAGACGCAGCTCATCCAGAACTTTGTTGAGTTGTGAACGGTGGCTGGCGATTTCTTCCGATCGCTGACCACCCAGCACCGAAGTGAAACTGTCCAGCCACTCGGCGATACGCTGCCGGTCGTCGCCGAGGCTTTGCATCCACGCACGTTCCAGTCGCGCCAGCAGGGTGCGGTTGGGCAGGGCATCGCGGGGGTGTATTTTCAGGCTGGTCAGGCGTTCATGGCTGGCCTGGCGCGATTGCTCGTCAAGCCCGGTAGGGCTGCGGTCGATGCTGTGGCTATGGCGTTCGCCGGTTTCCAGCAACGTGACGTCGACTTCGAGCAAACCATTGATGTCGTAACTGAAGCGCACGTCCAGCGCCTGGATGTGATCGGTGGGTGTCAGCGTGACATCGAAGGCGTCGATGAAAATGTTGTCGCGCACCCACGGCCGTTCACCCTGATAAACCGCAATGCGGATGAACTCCTGCCTAGGCGAGGTCGTGTGGTAGCGCTCCACGCGTGACGTCGGAATGATGGTGTTGCGTTCGATGATGGGTGAGAACGCGCCTTTGATGTCATCGCCGCGCATGGTCGAAATCCCCAGCGTGTACGGGCAGACATCGGTCAGGAACAGTTCTTCTACCGCGCCATCGCGGGCCTTGCACGCCGCTTGCGTCGCCGCACCAAGCGCAACAATCGTGTCCGGATCAAGATGACGGTAAGGCAGGCGCCCGAACAGCGTGGCGACCAATTGCTGCACCGCCGGCATCCGCGTGGCGCCACCCACTAGCACCAGACTGTCGAGGTCGCGTGGCTTGAGCCGGGCATCGCGCAGGGCCTGTTCGATCGGTGCGCGCAAACGGCCAAGCAGCGGTTCCCAGATTTTCACCGCAGCGGCCTCGTCCAGCGACCACTCGAATGTCTGCTCGGCATGTCGCCAGCTCAGCTGCTGTCTGCCTTCGCCCAGTTTGCACTTGAGCTGCTCCAGCGCATCGCCAAGGCTGGCCATGGCTTGCGCGTCGACCGTTGCAGGGGTCAGTTGCCAGTCCTTGAGGCAGGCTTGCAGCAACGCGGCGGTGAAGTCTTCGCCACCGAGAAAATTGTCGCCGGTGGACGCATGCACCTCGATCAGCGGCAGCGCGTATTCCAGCACCGTGACATCGAAGGTGCCGCCGCCCAGATCGAAGATCAGCGTGCGTTCGAATTTCTGTTCATGCAGCCCATAAGCCATGGCCGCGGCGGTCGGCTCGTTGATCAGGCGCGTGACGGACAGTCCGGCCAGTTCAGCGGCAAACATTGTGCGTTTGCGTTGCTCGTCACTGAAATACGCCGGTACGGAAATCACCGCTTCCGAGACGGGGTGGCCAAGAAAAGCTTCGGCGTCCTGCTTGAGTGAGCCGAGCACCAGCGCCGAAAGCTCCTCGGGGCTGAACTGACGACTGCCGAGTTCGACTTGTTTGTCACTGCCCATAAACCGCTTGAAGGCCGCAGCACTGCGCTCCGGGTGTGTGGTCAGGCGGGCGCGGGCGGCTTTGCCCACCAGAATCGTGTCGTCTTCGTCGAGGCTGACCACCGACGGGGTCAACACATCTCCGAGGGCGTTGGGAATCAACCGTGCCTGACCGTCCTGCCAGACGGCGATCAAGCTGTTGGTGGTGCCAAGGTCGATGCCCAGCAGGGCCGGGCGGGGAAGGGTTGCATCCTGCATGACTGATCTCGAAACGGCGCAAAAAAAAGCGACCCTACAGGTTGCCGCCAACCCTGGCAATTGCGCGGTTGTTGCAAATTGGGCGCGTCAGGGCAGCAGTTTTTTCAAGTCCTCCAGCGGCAAGGGCCGACTGTGCAGATAACCCTGATACAAGTGGCAACCCAGGCCTTGCAGGAACGCCAGTTGCTCCGGCGTCTCCACGCCTTCGGCAATCACTTCGAGTTCGAGGCTGCGGGCCATGGCGACAATGGCGCGGATGATCTCCGCGTCGTTCGGGTCGGTGGTTGCATCGCGGATGAACGACTGGTCGATTTTCAGCGTGTCCACCGGCAAGCGCTTGAGGTAGGTCAACGACGAATAACCGGTGCCAAAATCGTCCATGGCGAAGCTCACGCCGAGTTTTTTCAGGCGACGCATTTTGCTGATGGTGTCTTCCAGATTCTGAATGACGATGCCTTCGGTGATTTCCAGTTTCAGCAGCGTGCAGGGCAGGCCGTGGCTGGTCATGCTGTGTTCGATGCGTTCGACGAAGTCGTTCTGGCGGAACTGGCGTGGACTGATATTCACGCACAGGCTGAAGTCGAAAGGGTTGATCAGGTCTGTGGCGATCAGTTGTTTGAACGCCTCGCAGGCTTCGTCGAGGATCCAGGTGCCCACTTCCAGGATCAGGCCGCTGTCTTCCAGCACCTTGATGAACTCGGTCGGCGATTGTGCACCGAGCTCCGGGTGATTCCAGCGCACCAGGGCTTCGGCGCCGATGATGCGGTTGTCCCGTGCGTCGACCTGTGGCTGGAAATGCACCTTGAATTCGCCACGAGACAAGGCCAGGCGCAAGTCGGTCTCCATGCGCAGCCGTTCGCTGGCCGCTTTCTGCATAGTGTTGTGGTACATCTGCGTGGTGTTGCGCCCGGAATCCTTGGCCCGGTACAGGGCGATGTCGGCACGCTTGAGCAGGTCGGTCGGGGTCGAGCCGTGGTCGGGAATCAGTGCCACGCCGATGCTCGGCGTCACTTGCAGGCGTTGACCGTCTAGGAACATCGGCTCCGAAAGCAATTCACGGATGGTGTCGGCCAGTTCGCGCACCTGCGCGCTGACTTCGTTGCGCGAGCCTTCCAGGCCGCTGAGCAGCACCACGAACTCATCGCCGCCCAAACGGGCGACCGTATCTTCCATGCGCACGCTGGCTTCGAGCCGTGCGGTGATGATCTTCAGCACCGTGTCACCGACCGGGTGGCCAAGCGAGTCGTTGATGTGTTTGAAATGGTCGAGGTCAAGAAACAGCAGCGCACCGCGCAGGTTGTGGCGCTTGAGCAGGGCGATCTGCTGGCTCAGGCGATCCATCAGCAGCGCACGGTTGGGCAGGTTGGTCAGCGGGTCGTGGTAGGCCAGATGGCGAATCTGTGCTTCGGCGTTTTTCAGCAGGCTGACGTCGCGGGCGGTCAGTAGCAGACATGCCGTTTCATTCAGGGTGATCGGTTCGACCGACACTTCCAGCGTCAGCAATTCCCCGCGCTTGTTGCGCCCGAGCATTTCCTGATGGTGCACGCGGCCCTTGATCTGCAGTTCGGCCAGCAGCGCAGAACGTTGTTTCTCCTCGGCCCAGATGCCGACCTGATACACGGTTTTGCCGACCACCTCATCGGCGCGATAGCCGGTAAGGCGACAGAAGCCGTCGTTGACCTCCAGATAGCGTCCGGTATCGCGTTCGGTGATGGTGATTGCGTCCGGGCTTGAGTGAAAGGCCTTGGCGAATTTCTCCTCGCTGGCCTTGAGCGCGGCCTCCGAGCGTTGCTGCTGCGTGATGTCGCGCAGGGTGGTGACAATGCAGGGCTGATTGCCGACGCTTATCTGCCGGCTGGAAATCACACAGGTCAGTGACTGGCCGTCCTTGTGCTGAACAATAATCGCGACATTGCTCAGGCCTTGTTCGCGGATCACCCGTTCGATGCGTTGCAGGCTTTTCGCCGAGGCGTCCCACAGGCCGATGTCTTCGGCGGTGCGGCCGATCACGTCGGCGGCGCTCCAGCCGAAAGTCTGGGTGAAGCTTGAGTTGATTTCGATGAATTCGCCGCTGTCCTGCCGTGTCACGCAGATCGGGTCGGGGCTGACCTGGAACAGCGTGGCAAATTTCTCTTCGGACGCCACCAGCCGCTGTTCGCGCTCGACCTGATCGGTGATGTCCAACAGCGTGCCGGCCATGCGCAGCGGCGCACCGTTGTCGTCGCGATAGAGGCGTGCACGGCTTTCCAGATAGCGTGAGCTGCCGTCAGGCAGTTGCACGCGATACGTCAGTTGGTAATTGCCCGCCGGGCCTTCGCGCAGGCTGCGATAGGCGTCGCGCATGCTGTCGCGCTCTTCGCCGGGCACGCCTTCGAAAAACTCGTCGAACGATTCATGAAACGGTATCGGCTCCAGCCCGTGCAATTGCGCGGCGCGCGCCGAGCCATAGAGCATACCGCTGGGGATGTGCCAGTCCCAGGTGCCCAGCTGCGCCGAATCCAGCGCGAGGTCGAGGCGTTCCTGGCTGTCTTTCAGGGCGTGTTCGGCGGCTTTGCGCTCGGTGGTGTCGAGGAAGGTGCTGAGCAGATACGGCTGGCCTTCGAGCTCGACTTTCTGGGCGCTGAGAATGCCGTCGTGAATCTGCCCGTTACTCTCACGAAACTGCACTTCCATGCTGACCAGTTCGCCCTTGGCCTTGGTTTTCTTGACCAGTTCGGCGCGTTGCTCGGGGTGCACCCACAGGCCCAGCTCCAGAGTGGTGCGGCCAATCGCGCTCTGCACCGGCCAGCCGAACAGGCTTTCAAAATACTGGTTGGCCTCGCTGATCAGGCCGTCTTCCTGGCGGGTGAGCAAGACCATGTTCGGGCACAGGTGAAACAGGGTGGCGAAACGTTTCTCCGAGCTGCTCAGGGCCTGTTCGCGTTGACGCTGGTGGGTGATTTCGCGAATCACCCCGATCATTCGGGGGCGGCCGTTTTTGTCCGGAAGCAGGCTGCCGTTGATCTCCAGCCAATGCAGGCTGCCATCGGGCCAGCGGATGCGGTGATGCATCGCCTGTTCCAGCGGCGCGCCGGCAATCACTGCATGGAAGGCGCGGACGGTTTTCGCGCGGTCTTCCGGCGGCAGCAAATCGAGGTATTCAAGATCTTCCGGCAGTGGCTGGCGCGGATCGAAGCCGAACAATGCCTGGGTGCCCCGTGACCAACTGATCTGCCCGCGCTCGATGTCCCAATACCAGGCGCCGAGCCGAGCGCCGTTGAGCGCGGCGAGCAATTGAGGCGCGCTCTCCCAGCTCTGCTCGGAACGTCGCGGGTCAATGGCTTGAATGCGCGGCATCGGCGGAATTCGGTCAACAGATTTCGGCATCGTTAACAGGCCTTGAGCGGTGGTGGCATTTTAGGCACAGGGACAGCGGCTCTATAGGAGTAGCACAAGTTAGCCCAGAGTCCCTGGCAGATCGATTTGAGCATCCAGCAAGGCCATAAATGCTCTTGCCGCATTCGATAGCGTCCGTTCGGTGTGCACGATATAGCCTAGCTGGCGACTGAGCTGTATGCCCGGCAAAGCGATGCTTGCCACCTGATCATCGAGCATGGTGCGCGGTAACACGCTCCAGGCCAGGCCGATGGAGACCATCATCTTGATGGTTTCCAGATAGTTGGTGCTCATGGCGATGTTCGGCGTCAGCCCCTGGGCCTCGAACAATCGTTGGACAATATGGTGTGTAAATGTGTTGCCGCCGGGGAAAACCGCCGGATGACCGGCAATGTCCGCCAGACTGACGGCGCCATTGCTGATCAGCGAATGCTCGGGGGCGACCACGAAATCCAGCGGGTCGTCCCAGACCGGCGTGGCTTTGACCAGCGTGTGCGGCTCCGGCGCCAGGGTAATGACCGCCAGCTCCGCACGGCCATGGAGAATTTCCTCGTAGGCCACTTCCGAATCGAGGAACTGAATATCCAGCGCGACTTGTGGGTAGCGGCGGGTGAATTCCCTTAATAACGGTGGCAAACGGTGCAGGCCGATGTGGTGACTGGTGGCCAGCGTCAGCCGGCCGCTGACTTCACCGGTCAGATTGGTCAGCGCCCGACGGGTGTCGTCCAGAACATTGAGAATCTGATAAGCCCGCGGCAGCAGGGCGCGGCCGGCTTCGGTCAGGCCGACTTCACGACCGAGGCGATCGAACAGTCGCACCTTCAGTTGTTGCTCCAGTCCGGCAATGCGCTTGCTGATGGCCGGTTGCGTCAGGTGCAGGCGTTCGCCGGCGCCGGAGAAGCTGCCGGTCTCAGCAATCGCGATAAAAGCGTTGAGGTTGGCCAGATCCATGGTTGTATTCCAGTTGGTTATCCAAAGCATAAAAAATATGAATTTGAGTTATTTAATCTAACCCCATAGGATCGGCCTCACAAGCCAAAGGGTTATTGATAAGCCCAGGGCATAGAAACAAGCTGATGAGGAACCGTC
>NZ_JBIUVJ010000014.1:53076-105901 GCF_044742875.1 Pseudomonas sp. NPDC087817 | reverse complement strand
CACTGGATAACGATTTCGCTCATGCGCTCGCCCGAGGTCAGAGCGGCTTGCAGCAGAGGCGAAGCCTTGTCGTAGACCTTGGTGATCACAACAGGTTTGTGCACGCGCTGACCGGTTGGCTGACCGGATTGCGGGTCACGCGGGATGATCACGTCGTGGCTGAAAGCCTGAACCATGACCTGGTCTTCGTGGCCTTCCTGGTAGGTGTTGCCAACGGAGTCGGCGGTGAAAGCGCCTGCAGTGATCAGACCTTGTTTTTCGCCGGTAACCGACATGTACGCTGGTGTTGCCATGGGATGCTCTCCTTGCGGATAAATTTAAGGTGCCCGGGAGGCGAAATCGCCCGGTGGGTGCCTGACTGTTATCAAGGAGCGTGCCAACTTTTGTAATGTCCCCGGGAGCCGGGGGTGAAACCGCTCTGGCCTGCGCTTTGTAGGATTTTTCAGCGGGGATTCAGGGTAAAAGTGCGCAAGAAGTTGCGCAGTACTGCGCAACTTCTTGCGCACTTGGCTACAGGCCACGTAGATCATGGCTTGTAGGGCAATTTAGTAGTGAAATATTACGGGCAACTGCGCAACTTCTTGCGCAGTACGGCCATATGCCATCAGTGAGCGCGATGTCGTTTTCTTCAGTGGGCGGACTGGTTGGGGAAAACGCGGGAGGATGGGGTATTGCAGACTAGGCAAAATCCAGTTTCTCCGGAGGAAGCACGCCAGCGTTTGCGCTGAGTAAATGCAAAACCTGTGGCGAGGGAGCTTGCTCCCGCTGGAGTGCGTAGCGCTCCCTAAGGTCTTCGCTACTGCACTATTTTTTGGGGCCGCTGCGCAGCCCTTCGGGGATAAATCCCCTCGCCACAAGGGTAAGGTTAATTTTCAGATGGGTTTCAAGCCCAAGATGTCGGCGCATTCCTTGAGCGAACGCTGTTGCGTCTCGGCGTACAAGCCCAATTCATCAATGGTCGAGCGCCCCAGCGCCTGTTCGAACGCATGGCGATTGGAGTGTTCGCCATAGTGTGTCTGCGCTGCATCGCCCAGATTTGACTGAAAAATCCCCGCCGCACTCACCGGCAGGAAATCTTCGTACACCAGCGGTTCCGCTTTCACATAGCCGTCGCGCAACAGATCCTCCAGCGAGGCGGCGCCGAGACTACCTGCCGCCACACCTTTTTCCGTAATGAAATAGCGAAAGTACGCCAACTCCTGCGCGCGCATGCCCTCGACGCTGTCGGGGAATTCGCCAAAGTGTTGAGTCATCAGCGCGTTGTAGCGTGCGGCATTGCCTTCGTTGGGAAAGTCACCGAGTTCATCGCGGGCCGCATTCAACAAGCGGTCATACAGCGCACGGCCCTTGGGTGTCAGCGCCGCGCCGCGTTGTTCGATTTCGCCGAAACGGGCGCTGTGACTGCCACGGGTTTCGCTTTGATCGGTGAAGGCGATCGGCTCGTCCAGTGCCTTGAAACTGGTCTGGCGCAGCAGGATCGGGCATTGCCGACGTGGCGGGCCTTCGATCACTGCTTTGGGCGTGATGCCGTGGGCTGGCATCTGCTGCTGTACGGCGTCGATGTCCAGCGTGCGTGGTGTCAGGTGATTGATGTGCGGACCTTTGAACGCTACTACGTCGGCGATCAAACGGTGTTGGGCGCTCAGTGTCTGGTACTGCGCGGCGGTAACAGTTGCGCTGTGATGCCAGCGAAAAGTTTCCAGTGCCTGTAGGACGAATTCTGCGGCTTCAGCTTCCGTCAGCCCGCCAGCCGTTTCAGCCTGCGCGATCAAACGCAACGCCGCTGGCGTAAAGATCGAGCGCTTGGCCAGCACTGACTCCGCAAACCCGCGCAGCTCGGGGTCTTCAATCAACTCCAGGCGCAACAACGAGGTGAATACCCGAAACGGACTGACTTGCAGCGCCTCTTCATGCACGGCACGAAACGCCGTCGAGTGCACCGGCACACCCGCCGGCGTCAGGTCGTAATAACCCACCGGTTGCATGCCCATCACCGCGAACAGGCGGGCGAGGGTCGCCAGCTCTGTCGCCGTGCCCACACGAATCGCGCCATGGCGCTCCATGTCCAGGCGTTCGATCTCACCGGTACGGTCGAGTTGCCGGGCGATGTCTGGCTGCCGGGACAGCACATCGCGATTGGTCTGCTCGACCAATTCCATTAGCGCGCCGTACAGCGGCACTTCTTCGCGGTACATGTCGGACATCGCTTTGGAGAAGCGTTGGCGGATCAGGTCGGGGCTGACGAAAGACTGCACGCTCATGAAAAAAATTCCTGCCACGGTCACGGAATGGATGGGGGAAAAGATCGCAGCCTTCTCACACGCGGGCAAACGAAGAATCCTACGAACTTCATTCTGCCAACGACTGATCCACCAGTTCGATCCAGTGCCTGACTGGTGTGCGTCCGGCGCTGGCGAGGTGGCTCTGGCAACCGACATTGGCAGTCACGATCAATTCCGGGCGACCGCTCTCCAGGGCGTTGAGGCGGTTGTCGCGCAATTGCCGGGCAAGCGCCGGTTGCGTGAGGGAGTAAGTGCCTGCCGAGCCGCAGCACAAATGGCCGTCCGGCACGGCGGTGAGGTTGAAGCCGAGGCGGGTCAGCAGCGCTTCCACCGCGCCACCGAGTTTCAGCGCATGTTGCAGGGTGCAGGGGCAATGTACGGCGATCCGCCGTTCAGCGGCCGCGCAGATCTGCTCCAGCGGTTCTTGCGTGAGGATCTGCACCAGATCCAGCGTCAGCTCACTGATCCGCCGCGCCTTTTCGGCGTAGGCCGGATCATCCTCCAGCAAATGCCCGTAATCCTTGATGAATGCGCCACAACCGCTGGCAGTCTGCACGATGGCTTCGGCGCCGTTTTGCAGGTGTGGCCACCAGGCGTCGATGTTCTGCCGGGCACGATCGAGGCCTTTAGCCTGGGCGTCGAGGTGATAATCCAGTGCACCGCAACAACCCGCCTCGGTCACCGGGGTGACACTGATTCCGAGCCGATCAAGCACCCGCGCCGTCGCGTCATTGGTATTGGGTGAAAGCCCCGGTTGCACGCAACCTTCAAGCAGCAACACCCTCCGCGAGTGGCGTGGCACGGGGCGCAAACCGGACGTTGGCAGATGTTGCGGCAGCTTGCTTTCAAACACCCGCGGCAACAGCGGGCGGAACGTAGTGCCGACGCGCAACAAGCCTTTGAACAACCCAGGATTCGGCGCCAATGCGCGCAAGCCCTCGCGCAACAAACGTTGAGCTGCCGGGCGCGGCACTGCGCGATCAACCACCGCCCGGCCAATGTCGAGCAAGTTGTGATAATCGACACCCGACGGGCAGGTGGTTTCACAATTGCGGCACGACAGGCAGCGGTCCAGATGCAGTTGCGTCTGCGCGGTCGCTGGCGCGCCTTCGAGGACTTGCTTGATCAGGTAGATGCGCCCGCGCGGGCCATCGAGTTCGTCGCCGAGCAATTGATACGTCGGGCATGTCGCGTTGCAAAAGCCGCAATGCACGCAAGTGCGCAGGATCTTTTCCGCCTCGGCGGCGCGGGGCAGCTGTCGGGATTGCTCGCTGAGGGTGGTTTGCATGGCTAGACCTCCGCGTACATCCGGCCGGGATTGAACAGCCCTTGCGGGTCGAGTTGCGCCTTGAGTTGCCGGTGATAGCGCAGCAGTGTCGCGGGCAAAGGCTGGAACGGTGAGTCACTGGCGCCGTGGGTGAAACAGGTCGCGTGGCCGCCAAGTTCCTGGGCGAGTATATGAATGTGCTGGCTGTGCGATTTCAACCAGCGTTGCGCGCCGGCCCAGTCGATCAGCTGTTCGCCGGGCAGGTCGAGTGGGCCGAGATTGTTCGGTAATGACAGGCGCCACAGCGGCAGGCCCTCGTCAAAGAACGGCAAACGTTGCTCGTTCAAATCGCGCCAGAACACTGAGTCCAACGGCTCGCCACCCAGGCGTTGATGGGCCGCCGTCACCGAACCTTCGCCGCCCTCCAGTCGTAAGTACAGACTTGTGCCGTCGTGGCACGCCGCGCTGATCGGCACCGGTTGCTGGCCCCATTCGGCGAGATTGGCCAGTGCCCGTGCGCAATCGATATCGAGGCGGATGCTCAGGCACTGGCGGGGTTTGGGCAGGACTTTCAGCGAGACTTCGGTCAGCACACCGAGACAGCCATAACTGCCGGCCATCAGCCGCGACAGGTCATAACCGGCGACGTTTTTCATCACCTCGCCGCCGAAACGCAGGTGTTGACCGAGGCCGGTGATCACTCGCGTGCCGAGGACGAAATCACGTACCGAGCCCGACCATGGCCGTCGAGGGCCGGACAGCCCGACGGCGATCATGCCGCCGACCGTGGCGCTTTCGCCGAACGACGGCGGCTCGCACGGCAACATCTGCCCGGCAGCGTCCAGTGCCGCGAGCAACTCGGACAACGGTGTACCTGCGCGCACGGTGACCACCAGCTCTGTTGGGTCATAACGGATGATGCCGCGATGCACGCGGGTATCGAGCACTTCACCGGCCACCTCGCGGCCGAGAAACGCCTTGCTGTTGCCGCCCTGAATTTTTAGCGGCGTGGCATTGGCCCGTGCTTCATTGACCTGATCGAGCAGGGCGTCGGCAGCATCGAAATCGGCCATCAGAAACGCTCCAGCTCGGGAAACGGCAGTTGCCCGGCGTGAATGTGCATGGCACCGAACTCGGCGCAGCGGTGCAGGGTCGGGATATTTTTGCCGGGGTTGAGCAGCCCTTGCGGGTCGAACGCGGCTTTAACGGCGTGGAACAGGCTGAGTTCGTCATTGTTGAATTGCGCGCACATCTGATTGATTTTCTCGCGGCCGACCCCGTGTTCGCCGGTGATACTGCCGCCAACGCGCACGCACAATTCGAGAATCTTGCCGCCGAGGGCTTCTGCCCGGTGCAGCTCGCCGGGCTGGTTGGCATCGAACAGGATCAGCGGATGCATGTTGCCGTCGCCGGCATGAAACACGTTGGCGACGCGCAAGCCGTACTCCTCACCGAGACGGGCGATGCCTTGCAGCACGCCGGGCAGTTCGCGGCGCGGGATGGTGCCGTCCATGCAGTAATAATCCGGCGACAAGCGGCCGATGGCCGGAAAGGCATTTTTGCGCCCGGCCCAGAAACGCACGCGCTCGGCTTCGTCGCGGGCCTGGCGCACTTCGGTAGCGCCGGCCGCGGTCATGACCTCGCGCACCCGTTGGCAGTCGTCGTGGACATCGGCTTCGACGCCATCGAGTTCGCACAGCAGGATCGCTTCGGCGTCGACCGGGTAGCCGGCGTGGATAAAATCTTCGGCGGCGCGAATCGCCAGGTTGTCCATCATCTCCAGACCGCCGGGAATGATCCCCGCCGCAATGATTTCAGCCACGGCACGCCCGGCCTTTTCCACGGAATCGAAACTGGCCAGCAGTACCTTGGCAACTTGCGGTTTGGGCAGCAGTTTGACGGTGACTTCGGTGATGATCCCCAGCAGACCTTCGGAACCGGTGAACAGCGCGAGCAAATCGAAACCCGGTGAATCGAGGGCCTCGGAGCCCAGGGTCAAGCGTTCGCCTTCAATGGTCAGCACTTCGATTTTCAGCAGGTTGTGCACGGTCAGGCCGTACTTGAGGCAATGCACGCCACCGGCGTTTTCGGCGACGTTGCCTCCGATCGAGCAGGCGATTTGCGAGGACGGGTCGGGCGCGTAATACAAACCGAACGGCGCGGCAGCCTGGGAGATCGCCAGATTGCGCACGCCGGGTTGCACGCGAGCGGTGCGGGCGGCCGGGTCGATGTGCAGGATGTTGTTGAAGCGCGCCATGACCAGCAGCAGGCCTTTTTCCAACGGCAAGGCACCGCCGGACAAACCGGTGCCAGCGCCACGGGCGACCACGGGGACGTTTTGCTGGTGGCACAGTTTGAGCAGGGTTTGCACTTGTTCGAGTCGATGGGGCAGGGCGACCAGCATCGGTGTGGTGCGGTAGGCGGAGAGGCCGTCGCATTCGTAGGGTTTGAGCTCTTCTTCGCGCCAGAGAATGTCGAGATCAGGCACGGCGCGCTGCAAGGCCTTGAGCAGATCGGCTTTGTTCACGTCAGGCAGCGGGCCGTCGAGGCGTTCGTCATACAGAATGTTCATCTCAACCCGAATCTCTCTGGTGATGAGGAGGATTGACTGTGGTGAGGGGATTTATCCCCGATGGGTCGCGCAGCGGCCCCAGTGCAGAGAATGCTGAGGATCAGACAGATTGCATGCACAGGTTGGGGGCTGCTTCGCAACCCATCGGGGATAAATCCCCTCACCACAGGGGTCGGGTTTGTCTTGAGGATCATTTTTGGTTTCCGAGGAATTCCCGGTACAACCTTGCGGTATTCCCCGGCTGTTCGACCATCGGCATATGCCCGACGCCATCCCACACATCCACCTGCAAATTGGCGATGCCCTTGCTCCAGACCGGCACGCTGCTGACGTCGATCAACCGATCCTTGCGCCCCCACAGCAGCAGCGCGGGGCATTTGATGTCGGCCAGTTTTGGCTCCATCGGCGGGCTGGCGCGGAAATCGCGGAAAATTTCTTCCAGGTCATCGCGTTGTTGTTCATAGCGCTGGGCAATCGCGTCCAGCACCAGCTTCGGTACCCACGGCGGCGAAGCCATGGTCATTGCATAAAACTGGCGGAATTCTTCCCGGGAATTGATCAGAAACGGGTTATGCCCACGGGCCAGGTGGCGCTCCATGTCGCTGGCCTCTGGTGCGGTTACGCCGGCCGGATCGATCAGCGCCACCGAAGCAATGCGCTCCGGATAAGTTGCCGCCAGCCACGCCGCGATATAACCGCCCATGGAGTTGCCGATCACATGCACCTTTTCCACACCGCAGACATCCAGCAACTGGATCATGCGCTTGGCCTGCAACGGAATGTCGTAGCCGCCGCCGGCCTTGAAGCCGGTTTCACCGTGGCCGGCCAAGTCCGGAATGATCACCCGATACTGGCGCACGAAATGCCGGGAAAAGCGCAGCCACAGGTTCTTGTCGGCGCTGTAACCATGCAGCATCAGGATCGCACTGGCCGCCTCGTAAGGCCCACCTTGCCAGGTCGACACCGTCATCTCGGCAATCGGCACTTCAATCTTGTGCAGTTTGTACAACTTGGCCTCGATGGCCATGTTCAGGTCATACAGCCAGTGGCCAACCGCCGGATAACTCAACCAGCTCCAGGCCACGAACACCGCGAGGGCGACAAACAGCAAAAGCATCGACGTCTTCCTTTTACGTAGTCAGGACAAAATGTGGTCGGCCGGTTTCAGCGCCCGGGTCAAGCGGTGATAGCTGAAACTGAAGCCGGGAAACATCGCGATCACATGACCGCTCTTGCTTTGATACCAACTGTGGCAGCCGCCGGACTTCCAGACCGTGCGTTCCATCTCCCGGTGGATCATTGCAGTGTAGGTACGTTCTGCCTCGGGGCGCACTTCGATGCTGCGCAGGCCTTTGGCTTTTACAGTGCGGATGCAGTCGAGGATGTAGTTCATCTGCGACTCGATGATGAACAGCGCCGAGGTGTGGCCGATGCCGGTGTTGGGCCCGGTGACGATAAACAGGTTGGGAAAGTCCGGCAGGCTGGTGCCGAGATAGGCGCGGGGATAGTCGGCCCAGACATCTCTGAGTTGCACGGCGTTTTTTCCGCTGACCGGGTAGGAAATTACCCCGTCGGTGGCGTCGTAACCGGTCGACCAGACGATCAGATCAACGTCGATGTGCTGGCCGTCCTGAGTGTTGATCCCGCTTTCGTCAAT
Organism: Pseudomonas sp. NPDC087817; assembly: GCF_044742875.1. Lineage (NCBI taxonomy): Bacteria > Pseudomonadati > Pseudomonadota > Gammaproteobacteria > Pseudomonadales > Pseudomonadaceae > Pseudomonas > Pseudomonas sp. NPDC087817. The sequence goes on along the minus strand of NZ_JBIUVJ010000014.1, from coordinate 98,123 downwards.
CGATGCGATGCCTTGATCGCGGGTGTGCAGCGTCACGTTGGCGCGGCTCAGCGCCGGGTAATAAGTGCTGGAGACCAGCACCCGTTTGCAGCCGATGGTGAAGTCCGGAATGAGTTTTTCCTGGAGTGCCGGATCGGGCACCTGACGTTTGAGAAAACGCAGCGCCTGCTTTTGCACCATATGAATCGCCGGTTTCGAGTATTTGAAGGCGATCACCCGGGTTTCGAACTGCCAGTAGATCAGCCAGCGCAGCAGTTTGTAGGCTGGTTTCAGGCCCAGCAGCCAACGTTGAAACGGCCCGAACACGCGATCCCCGCGTGGTAACACCCAGTGCGGTGTGCGCTGGAACACATGCAGTTGTTCGACCTGCGGCGCAATCACTGGAATCACCTGCGCCGCGCTGGCGCCACTGCCAACGATGGCCACGCGTTTACCGCGATAGTCGTAGCCGTGATCCCAATTGTTTGTATGAAAGGTCTTGCCCTGAAAGCGATCTTGCCCGGGGAAGTGCGGGATCACCGGTTGGCTCAATGGCCCGGTGGCATTGATCAGGAACTGTGCGTAGAACGTGCCTTTGCTGGCCGTGTGCACGGCCCAGCGCTTTTCCGCGTCGTCCCACTCGACGCGTTCGACATTGGCTTGCAGTTCCACCCGCTCGCGTAGACCAAACCGGTCGATGACGTGTTCGGTGTAGCGGTGCAATTCTGCCTGTTCGGCGAACATCTGCGACCAGCGGTAGGGCGCGAACGACAGCGAATACAGCGGCGACGGCACATCCACCGCCGCACCGGGGTAGGTGTTCTGGCACCAGGTGCCACCGAAAAAGTCGCGACGTTCCAGCAGGCGAAAATCGTCGATGCCGGCCTTGAGCAGGTTGACCGCCGCGCACTGCCCGCCAAATCCGCTGCCGATGATCAACACTTGGTAGGTCTGCATGGGTCTCCTTCTTATAGTTGTTTTTCCATTTTCATCCTTTCAGGTATAGCCAAATATTTGCACTGTGCGCGTTGGCAATACTTCCCCATTGGAAGCGGGCTTGAGGTGTTCTGTTGAGGCCGCTGGCCGGTGATGGCTATTTAACGTTGCCCTGTTAGACTCCCAGCACATCCGTCCTGCGGTGTGCAGTTCCGTCGAGTGGTCGAGGCCCTTATGGGAAACACGGGAGGAAAGGGACTTTCATTAGCCAGGAGGCTTTATACATCGCGAGTCCTCGGGCTGATGCTTGGGCTGCTCTGCGTGTCTGTGGCGATGTACACGCTCGATCCGCCGCTGTGGGTCTGGGCGCTGATGTTGTTCAATGGCCTGGTCTGGCCGCATCTGGCGTATCAATGGGCGCGTCGCGCGCGGGTGCCGTACCACGCCGAACACCGCAATCTGTTGATCGACGCCTTCCTCGGTGGCTTCTGGGTCGCCGCCATGCATTTCAATCCGCTGCCCACGGCAACGACCATTTCGATGATGGCGATGAACAACGTCGCCATCGGCGGTTTGCGTTTTCTGCTGGCCGGTTCGGCGGCGCAGCTGCTTGGGGTAGGCGTGGGGCTGGTGGTGTTTGCCCCGGCGTTCGTGCCGCAAACCTCGCCTGCGCATATGTATGCCTGTTTCCCGTTATTGCTCCTGTATCCGTTGGCCCTGGGCTGGATCTGCTTTCGACAGGCCTACACGCTCGGCCGGCATAAACGCGAGTTGCTGGCGCTGAGCCGCACCGACAGTCTCACCGGTTTGCTCAACCACGGCGCCTGGAAGGATCAACTGGAAATCGCTTTTCAGCGCTGCAAACGGCAGAAGCAGGGCGCGGCGATTGCGCTGATCGACATCGACCATTTCAAGGCAATCAACGACACCTACGGGCATGTCGCCGGCGACATCGTGTTGCGGCAATTGAGCAAGATGCTCAAGCAGAATCTGCGTGCCACCGACGTTGGCGGGCGTTATGGCGGCGATGAGTTCTGCGTGATCCTCCCGGATTTGCCGCTGTTTCATGCCGCGCAGGCGATGGAAGCATTGCGCGAGCGCTTCGCCACGCTGGGGTATGAGCAGAACCCGGCGTTGAAGGTCAGTCTGAGTATCGGTCTGGCGGCGTACGAACCGGCCCATGCCGATGCGACGCGCTGGCTCAATGACGCGGATCAGGCGTTGTATGAAGCCAAGGCGAGCGGGCGCAATCGGGTGGTGTGCAATTGCGACAACCTGCCGAAACAGCCACTGCTCGACTCCGTCTGACCCGCATCACCACAATCCCCTTGTGGGAGCGAGCCTGCTCGCGAAAGTAGTGGGTCAGCCACATTGAAATCGCCTGACACGACGCCTTCGCGAGCAGGCTCGCTCCCACAGTTTTGTTCGGTGTCGGTCCTGGAGATGTCGCTATCGGTATAGAGCCTTGCGCCGATGTCAGGTACGGTTCAGATACCCCCGACGCGAAACAAGGATCGATTCATGACGTTCTCATTTCCCCGCTCCCTGCTGGCCGCCAGCCTTGGCCTGTCTCTCGCCATCAGTGCCGCCAGCGCCTTCGCCGAACCGCATAAACAAGTGCTCGCCGACGCCGAGCAATACCAGCCCGAAGCCTTGAAACTGCTGGAGCGGCTGGTCAACATCGACTCAGGCTCCGGCGATGAGCCAGGCCTCAAACAAGTCAGCGAGATCGCCATCGATGAGCTGAAAAAGCTCGGCGCAACGATTGAACTGGTGCCCAACACCCCGGAAAAAACCAACCACGTACTGGCCACGTTCAAAGGCACCGGCAAGGCGAAAATCCTCCTGATGGCGCACATGGACACGGTCTTCAAGGAAGGTTCGGCCGCCGAGCGGCCGTTCCACATCAAGGACGGTCGCGCCTACGGGCCGGGGGTGATGGACGACAAGGGCGGCATCGTCGCCGGGATCTACGCGCTGAAAGTCCTGAAAAACCTCGACTTCAAGGACTACGCGCAAATCACCTTCCTGCTCGATGCCAGCGAAGAAACCGGTTCTGACGTTGCCACCGACCTGATCAAGAAAACCGCCAAACTGCATGACGTGACCCTCAATCTTGAGCCGGGGCGCCCGGCCGATGGCTTGGTGGTCTGGCGCAAGGGCAGCGCGACGGCGCTGGTCGAGGTCAAGGGCAAAGCGGCGCATGCCGGGGTGGCACCGGAGCTGGGACGCAATGCGGCGATGGAGGCAGCGCATCAGATTCTGCAACTGGGCAAACTCGGTGATGAGGCGAAGAAAACCACCATCAACTTCACCGTGCTCAAGGCCGGCGATCGCACCAACGTGATCCCGGATCAGGCCACGGCCAAGGCTGACGTGCGCGCGGCGGTGCCGGAGGAGTTCGACCGTATCGAGAAGGATCTGGCGCGGGTGTCGCAGGACAAGTTGATTCCCGACACTGAAGTGAAGACGACTTTGCAACGCGGTTTACCGCCGATGCCGCAGACGGCCGAGTCGGATCGTCTGATGGCCATGGCTCAGGGGATTTACGGCGAGATCGGCCGCAGACTGACCGAGGAGGGCAGTGGTGGCGCGGCGGATGCCAGTTTGTCGGCGGGGGTGGGTACGCCGACGCTGGATGGCTTCGGGATTGTTGGCGGCAATATCCATACGCCGGAGGAATACGCCGAAGTGGCGAGCGTGGCGCCGCGGATTTATCTGTTGTCGCGGATGATTATGGAGTTGGCCAAGCCGCGGTGAGGTAGTAGTTGATCGTTCCCACGCTCTGCGTGGGAATGCCTCAACGGACGCTCCGCGTTCGGCTTTGTGTTGGACGCAGAGCGTCCCGGGCTGCATTCCCACGCGGAGCGTGGGAACGATCACTACGTGGCGTACAACTTTCCAAGACGTTTCCTACAACGTACCCTGTTGCCGCGTTTCGGTATCGACCCCTATAGTTCGGGCTCGCGGAATTTACCGCGAACGACCTTGGCCGGTCGTTACAGGAACGTACAGTTTGCTCAACATATTCAGTCGATGTTTGGCTGTGATGTTGTGTTATGGCAGCTGTGCGTGGGACACCCTAGAGTGTGCCGGTTCCTGTATCCGGTCGGCCAACCCGCGTACGGCTGCCACCTTCTTCGTTTGGCCGCGATTGGTGGTAGCTCCCATTACAGGAGTTTTACCGATGACCGACCAAGTAATGCCTCGCTACCTCCCCATCGACACCTACGACGCCGAATCCCCGGTGCTCTTCATCAACACCCATACAGAACTCAGCGACATGGCCGCCTGTGCGATGCACCGGTTCATCGTCGTGCGTGATCTGGCCGACACCCTGGCCAGTCTCAACCTCAAAGGCATTTCCGATTGTGATCTGACGCGGGTGACCAGCGCGGTGCATCTGTTGATGCGCGAGGGGTGTGCGATTCTGAATGTGATTCAGGCGCGGGCGATGCAGCGGGAGGAGGCGTACAAAACCCCGATGTAGCGGTGATGCGGCCGGCCTCATCGCTGGCAAGCCAGCTCCCACAGGGTTTGGTGAATGACCACTAATTTGCAGCTGGCCGCATAACCTGTGGGAGCCTGGCTTGCCAGCGATGGCGTGAGCCCGGCCAACTTATTACTCCTTGACGCTCATGTATTCCTTGGCCCAGAGAATGTATTCCTCCGGCTGGGTATAGGTGTGCGTCAACTCGGTCGCGCTCAGGTCGGAAGCCTGGGTAAAGATCTGCCGCTGTTCGCGCAGGCTGTCGTAGGTTGCCTTGATCGCCGCAAAGTAAGCGCCATGCCCATCGATGGTCACACGCACGCCCAGTTCGGCCAGACGCTTGTCGTCACGCAGCGCCGGGTTGCCGTAGGTGACCAGCATCAGTGGCACGGTCAGGTGTTCAGCGATCTGCTCAAGCTGATCGAAGTCCTGCACGCCCACCATGCAGATGCCGTCAGCGCCTGCGGCCTGATATTGGCGGGTGCGGCTGATGATTTCCTGGTTCGGCAGAATGCCGGCGTTGGTGCGGGCGATGATCGCCATTTCTGAATCGACCCGTGCTTCCAGTGCCGCGCGGATCTTGCCGACGCCTTCGGCGACCGAGATCAGGTCGGTGGATTTACGCCCGAATTGCGCGGGCAGCAAGGTGTCTTCGATGGTCAGGGCGGCGACGCCGGCGCGTTCCAGTTCGACGATGGTGCGCATGACGTTGAGGGCGTTGCCGTAGCCGTGGTCGGCGTCGGCGATCACCGGCAACTGGGCGACGCGGCCGATGCGGGTGGCCTGTTCGGCGAACTCGCTGAGGGTGATCAGGGCAAAGTCCGGCGCGCCGAGCACCTGCAACGAGGCCACGGAACCGCCGAGAATCCCCACTTCAAAACCCAGGTCAGCGGCAATGCGTGCGGACATCGGGTCGAACACCGAAGCCGTGTGGTAGCAGGTGTCGGAGGCCAGCAGCTGACGGAAGTTACGGCGCAAATCTTGATGAGAAAGCCTGGTCATACGAGTTCCACCAATACAAAGGAATGGAAAGGCTTGAGCAAAGGTGTCAACGCCGAAGAGTGAAAAGGCTATCACGCGAATGGGTCAAGGATCATGACGAATTTGCAAGGTGGCTGTTTGCCGACGAATCTCCTGCTGAAAGGATTCATCTTCGAAGGAGTGGACAGTCAGGCTGCCACAGCCTGCTGCTGTTGATTGGGCAACATTACCGCCCTGACCGAATTGCCCGGTTGCAACTGCAAGCGTTTGGCCGTCAGACGATCGATCACCAGGCTGCTGCCGACCCGACGCGCCCGCGCCACCGTGATGCGGCAGTTTTCCAGGCGCCGGTTATGAATCAGCCACAGAGGCGCCTGTTCGTCCGGGCTGCCGAGGCTCAGGGTCAACTCAAGGCTGTCGCGTACCGTGCGGATGTTGCGGACCGGCGCTTCAATCACCGGTCCACCGTCAAAAATGTCGATATAGCCCTTATGCGTGAAACCCTCGGCCTGAAGAATTTTCAGCGCCGGCTCGGTGTTGGGGTGTGCCTGGCCGATGGCCGCCTGGGCCTGTTCAGTGAGCATGCAGGTGTACAGCGGTTGGCGCGGCATCAGCTCAGCGATAAAGGATTTGTTGCCCAGCCCCGACAAATGGTCGGCGTGGCTGAAATCCATTTGAAAGAAGTGCCGACCCAGGCTATCCCAGAACGGCGAACAGCCCAGCTCATCGGCGCTGCCGCGCAATTCGGCGATCATCTTTTCGCCAAACAGGTGCGGAAACTCGGCGACGAACAGCAGGCGCCCCAACGACAGCAGACGCCCGTTACTGCCGTGACGATGCTCATGGCCCAGAAACAAAGAGCACAACTCCGATTGGCCAGTCAGTTCATTGTTGAGAAACAGCGTCGGAATCTGCCGCTGAATGCCCAGGTTCGGCGCCGAACTCACGGTCAAACCGACGCGATAGTTGTACCAGGGCTCGCGCAAGCCGATCGCCCCGGCCATGGCGCTGACGCCGACCACGCGCATGTCATCGTCTTCGAGCACGAACAGGTAGTCGGCGTCGGCACGTTCCACCTGTTCGGCGAACGCGCGTTGCGCCCAGCGTACCCGGTGGGACAGGCGATCTTCATTGGCCGGCAGGGTGGTGAACCCAGGGCCCGCCTGTTTTACCAGAGCCATCAAGGCTGGCAGGTCGCTGACTTTAACCGGGCGGACAATCATGCTGTAACTCCTTCTGCGCGCCTGTTCGGGCACTGTCGTTGGGTGCGGAACCGGGCGCGGTTCACAGGGCAATCAGGCGGATCTGGCTGCCATCGGTCACGTTCAGCGCCGCACACATTGCAGGGGTGAGGGACAGCGGTTGATCGGGCTGGTAATCGAGTTCGGCGACGATGGCCCGGAAGCCGTGCAGCGCATCGTTGCTCAGCAGATAACGGCCACGCGCATCAATCTGTGGCTGTTGCTGCACGGCGGCGATCTGGCTGTGGACGATCGAGCGGATGTTCGCCGTGCGCGCGAACAGCGTCGGGCCGGCGTCGAACAGGTCGATGTAGCTGTTGGTTTCAAAACCTTCACGCTCAAGAATGTCGAAGGCTTCCTGGCCGTCCGGATGGATTTTACCAATACAGTCCTGCGCCGCTTGCGGCAGCATCGGCACGTAGATCGGGTATTGCGGCATCAGTTCGGCAAGGAACGTGCGGCTCTGCAACCCGCACAAACGCTCGGCTTCGACGTAGGGCAGATCGAAGAAATGCTTGCCCAGCGCATCCCAGAACGGCGAGTTGCCGCTCTCGTCGCTGTAACCGACGATTTCGGTGATCACCGCTTCGGCAAAGCGCTGCGCGTGGGCCGCGATGAACAGCAAGCGTGCCCGCGAGAGCAATTCGGAAAACGGCGTGCGCTCCAGCGTCGAGTCGATGTGGAAACCGCGCAGCAGGGTGTGATCGTTCAGGTCGTGGCACAACGACAGCGCCGGCACGCCGTGCTCAATGTTCAGTTCCCGCGAGGCACTGGTGAAATGGCGGTTGCGCAGGCTGTAGAAGGGTTCGTCGAAACCGGCGGTGGCGAGAATCTCCGAGCAGCCCAACAGCCGCTGATTGCTCAGGTCTTCCAGCACGAAGAAGTAGTTTTCCGGGCCGTGCGCCGCGGCGTCGCTGTCGAACGACGCAGAGGAAGCGGCGATTTTCTCGCGCAGGCGGTCGCTGTCGTCCGGCAGGGAGGTCACGCCCACCAGGCTGTCGCGGGCCAATTGTTGGAGCTGGGTCAGGTCAGTCGGTGTGACTGGGCGTAAGACCAGCATGGATGTACTCCTGTATCAAAAGGTTCGGCGAATCACCGAACCTGACTATCACTGTCGGGTTCCACGCGTTAAATCGGCGGTCGCCTGATTTGTTGTCAGACGCCGCTCTTTTTCTTGTCAGCCGTTGCTCGGGTCAGGCAACGCGGTACTGGCGCCGAGCTTGTTGAGGAAGAACAGGTACACCAGACCCAGGGCAATCCAGATCAGGCCGAGTTTCTGCGCATCGACGCCCATGTTGTACATGATGGCCGCGACGATGATGAAGCCGATCACCGGGCAGATCAGGTGGCGCACAACCTGACCGGACTTTTGCCGACGCCAGTAGTAGTTGATGACGGTCAGGTGCAGCAGCATGAAACCGCTGAGTGCGCCGAAGTTGACCAGCGAGGTCAGGGTGTCGACCGAGTTGATGAACAGGTAGCAGATCACCAGCGACAGCACCGCCACCAGATAAATGCTCAGGTACGGCGTGTTGTGTTTTGGGTGGACCTTGGCCAGCACTTTCGGCAGCTTGCCGTCGCGGGCCATGCCGAACAGCAGGCGCGAGACCGCGGCTTGCGAGGTGATCGCCACGGCCACGCCCCAAGCCAGTGCAGTCGCCACACCGGTCAGCGTTGCCAGCCAACTGCCAGCGGCGATTTCGGCGATTTCATAGAACGCGGTGTCGGCTGACTTGAAGCCCATGCCGGCGGCCAGATCGGTAGCGATCCAGGTTTGCGCAACGAAAATCACGCCCATGACCAGCAGGGTGATCAACGCGGCTTTGCCGACGCTCTTGCCCGGGTCGCCTTTGATTTCTTCAGCGAGGGTGGAAATCGCATCGAAGCCAAGGAACGACAGTACTGCGATCGATACCGCTTGCATCAGCAGGGCGAAGTTGAAGGTTTCCGGGTGATACAGCGGCGCCAGGGTCAGCTCACCGTTACCGCCGCCGTTGTGCAAGGCGTTCCAGGCGTAGAACAGGAAGATCCCCAGCACCACCAGTTGCGCCAGCAGGAAAATGATGTTCATCCGTGCGGTGAAGGTGATGCCGCGCAGGTTGACGAAGGTCGCGCTGACAAGAAACGCCAGAATGAAGCCGACTTTCGGAATGTCCGGATACAAGTGATTGAGCGCCATGGCCGCATACACATACAGCAGCGGCGGAATCAGCAGGTAATCGAGCAGCATCAGCCAGCCGGCGATGAAGCCGACGTGTTGATTGAGGCCGCGCTGTGCGTAGGAATACACGGAACCGGCAATCGGAAAAGCCTTGGCCATGCTGCCGTAGCTCAACGCCGTGAACAGCATCGCCACCATGCCGATGATGTACGCCAGCGGCACCATCCCCGGTGCCTCGGCGTTGACGTAGCCATACACACCGAACGGGGCGATGGGGATCATGAAGATCATCCCGTAGACCACCAGGTCGGTGAGGGTCAGGCTACGTTTCAACTCTTGCTTGTAGCCGAATTCTTCAATTTCCATGAAGCGCAACTCCTTGTCAGCCATCGATTGTTTTTTAGTTGTTCTATCGGTAATCCGTTACAGCATCAGCAGTCTCTACAGACGTTTTTTCTTACAGCAATGGCGCCAGATACCCAGCCCAGCGCGCCACGTCTTCGGGATTGCGCAGCAAGTCGTTGCGCACCTCGATCAGCACTGAATCCAGACCCCGGGCATCGCCATGCACGGGCACGGTCATATCGCCCAGTGGATCGATCTTGTAGGGCTGGTTGCCGGCCACTTTCAGCGGGTGTTTTTCGAGACCGTCGAGCAAACGCTGGGCGTAAGCCTTGGCCTGGCCGAACAGCACGCCGATTTCCAGCGAGCGTGGCTGGCCGTAGTACACCGGGGTGAAACTGTGAATCCCGACCACTCGCACCGGTTGGCCCATGGCGATGCGCTCGTCGATCAGTGTCTGCAAACGCGCGTGGAACGGTTTGAACAGCGTCTGCCGACGGTATTCGCGCGCGGCTTCGTCCAGCTCACGATTGCCCGGCACCTGATAGATCTCGCTCTGCGCGGGAATGCTGTCGGGGGCATGCCGTGGGCGATTGAGGTCGATCAGCAGCCGCGAATAGTTGGCGCTCAGCAGCGTTGCGCCGAGTTGCTCCGACAATCGCTCGGCCAGTTGCAGCGCACCGATGTCCCACGCGATGTGTTCACGGGCGGCGACATCGTCCAGGCCCAGATTGTTCAGGGCCTCGGGTATGTAACGACTGGCGTGCTCGCACACCAGAATCAACGGGTGCGTCGAGTCGGCGCGGCTCAGGTTGTAGACCGGTCGGGTGTACAACCCCAGCTCGGCGGATTCAGTACAGGCGTGCATAGTGCTCACACAGGTCAGCGGGCGAGAGCTGTTCCGTCAGCGCCAGTTCCTCGGTTTTCAGGGCGTGGTAAGTGTCGAGCAACGGCTTGGGCAGCCATTCGTTGAAGGCGGCGCTGTCGCGCAGGCAATCCAGGGCCTGGGCGAGCGAGGCGGGCAGGGCGACGATGCCCCGGGCCTTGCGTTGCTCGTCGTTGAGTGAATCGGGCATTTCATCGGTGATCGCGTTCAAGGCCAGACGCTGTTCGATGCCCAGGCGTCCGGCAATCAACAGTGCGGCCATGGCCAGGTGCGGCGAGGCGGTGGCGTCCATGGCGCGGAACTCGACGTTGAATTGCGTGGCTACGGGTTTGCCGCCGAGGGTCACGGTCGGGCAAATGCGCAATGCAGCTTCACGGTTCTGTTGGCCGAGGCAGGCGTACGACGCGCTCCAGTGATGCGGCTGCAAACGCTCGTACGACACCGGCGTCGGTGCGGTGAACGCACACAACGCCGGCAAGTAATGCAGGATGCCCGCCGCCCAATGCTGGCCGAGGGTCGACAGGCCATTGCTGGTGCCGGCGTCGTAGAGCATCGGCTGGCCGGCCAGATCGAGCAGGCTGACGTGCAGGTGCACGCCGTTGCACACCGCGTCGGCTGCGGTTTTCGGCGCGAAGCTCAGGTCGAGGCCCATTTGCCGGGCGATCTCGCGGGTGATCTCGCGCACATTGACCGCACGATCCGCCGCGGCGACGCCAAGCGTCGGGCGGCAGGTGATTTCGTATTGGTGCTTGCCGTATTCAGGCAGGAACATTTCCGGTTCGACACCGCCGGCACGCAAGGCGCTGAGCAGCCAGCCACCGAATTCGGCGCCCTGGCGCTGGGCTTCGAGGGAAAACGCCAAATGTTCGGCAAAGCCTGCGTGCAGGTTGAATTCATGTTCGAACGCGGCATTGACCTGCAAGCCGAGTTGATCGCGATAGCGTTCGATTTCGTCGCGCAACAGCGTGCGCGGGCAGGCACCCCACGGCCGGCCATCGGTTTCGCGGATGTCGCCATGGATAAAGTCCAGCGCGGGCGCTTCGGGATCCGGGCCGTTGCTGACGGTAACGCGGCTGCTCAGGTCGGGGATCAGACGCAAGTCGCCATAGGCGCCCCACGGATTGGTCGAGGCAATGATGTCCTGCGGCGTCAGCGCGCTGTTGGCCGGCACCCAGCCACAACCGGCGGCTTGGTAGTGTTCCAGCTCATCGGTGGGAAACGAGCGGCCACGGGTGATGCCGATCAGGTCGGTGGTGACGATGGTGGTCATCGGCAACGGCGTCAGGCGGGCGCTCATGGCCGCATCTCCTGCAACCGGCCGAGCACGGTTTGCGTGTCGGTGATCCAGCAATAGCCCTTGATCGCGTTGAGGCAGGCGTCATGTCGCGCCGGGGTGTAGGTGGCGCAGGCGTCTTCGACCAGCGTCACCAGATAGCCGCGGTCGGCGGCGTCACGCACGGCCATGTCCACGCACTGGTCGGTGACAATGCCGGCGATGATCAGGTGACGGGTTTCAAGGTTGCGCAGCACGTAGTCGATGTTGGTCGAGTTGAAGACCCCGGAAGAGGTTTTCGGCAGGACGATTTCATTTTCCACCGGGGTCAGGTCTTCGATGATCCGCGCCTGCACGCTGCCCTTGGGCAGATGCATATCCGACAGTTTGTGATCCAGCGAGCGGTCGCGGCCGTCGGCGGTCAGGCTTTCGATAATGGTATGGAGCACGTTCTGCCGCGCCTCGCGAAAGGCGCTGAGCAAACGTCGCTGATTGGGCACCACCTGCATGTGTGCACGGGTCAGGAAATACTCGGCGTCCGGGCCGTTCAGGTGCGGGTCGAACTGCGGTTCGAGCCAGGCACGCTGCATGTCCACCAACAACAACGCAGTGTGATCGGTGACAAAGGGCAAGTCCCGCGGCGAGCGGTGGGGAAGGCTGAACATCCTTATTTATCCTCCAGCAGGTGGGTGTTGAAGTCGTTGCGCAGGGCGTCGATGCCTTCCAGGCGATCGGCCAGATTGTCGGTGCGCAGGGTCAGGCAGGCGATCAGCGCTTCGACCTGTGCCAGCGCCGGCACCATGGTGTCGAACGGCGAGGCCGATTCCACCGGGGCGCTGATGATCAGGTCGGCCATTTCGCGCAGCGGCGAGGCGTAGATGTCAGTGAACAACACCACGCGTGCGCTATTGTTTTTCGCCGCACTGGCGACGCGCAGGGCCTGGGTCTGATAGCGGCGGTAGTCGAATACCAGCACCACGTCCTGACGTTGCAGATCGAACAGTCGATCCGGCAGTTGCGCGTTGTCCTCCAGGGCAAAGCAACCGGGGCGCAACAGGCGCAAGTGATTGAGCAGGTAAGTCGCCATCAGGCTGCTGAAACGCCCGCCGAAGCAATACACCTGATGCCGGGCATCAAGCAGCCAGTCGGTGAGGATGCGCACATCTTCAGGCTGGGTCAGCGATTGGGTATCGACCAACAAGCGATGGCTGTCAGCCAGATAGTGGCTCCAGGCGTCATCCTTGTGCTGTTGCGCGCGAGGTTGCAACAACGTACGAGGCGAGCGCAGGCGATGGTCCATGTCGCTGAGCAGCGCATCCTGGAATTCGGCGTAACCGCCGAAACCGAGTTTTTTTACCAGCCGTACGATGGTCGGATCGCTGACTCCGGCATGTTCGGCCAGACGCGCCATCGGCCCCAGGCCGTTTCTTGGGTACTGGTCCAGCAAGGCGCGCACGACTTTACGTTCCGACGGCGTAAGATCGAGGCCGGGGTCGGTGATCAAGTCTCTGAGAGGGGGCATCCTGGCTCCTGCTGGATGGGTGTGTCGAATTCGCTTCACAATCCGTTAAAACAGTATTTATGTAACTGGCGCTACATGTCTAGTGAATTCTTCGTGCTGTTGAAAAGGCCCCAAAATGGAGCAAGACGCCCGTGTAACAAGGGCTACACCGGAGTCGACAGGTCTTGTAGTCCATTGCCCATAGCCATGTCAGACATTACCGTTTTTGCGCTTAAGTCACTTTTTCGCGACATTGCATCAAGCCCCCCTGAACTCCCGGTTTACGGCACAATTACCCTCGATTCGGCATTGCGCCGTGGATTTTCATGACTCTCGACAGAGTGAATGATCGTGCAGACCACCCGTTTGACCCTGATGTGCCATGCGCGAACCGTCGCACAAAAATTGGCGTGTTTTCCTACGAATGAGCCTGTTGAAAACACTGCGCTGGCTTCTGACTCGCTGGCCGGGCGTTTCGCAGCCCCGCGACGCCTGATCTGCGGCCCTGAATTGCGCACTTGCCAGACGGCTCGGTGGTTCGGTGCCGATGTGCAAGTCGACGAGGCACTGCGCGATTGTGATTGGGGGCGGTGGCACGGCCGGGCGATCAAGGATCTGCAGCGTGAGGAAGACGCGGCGCTGCAGGCCTGGCTGGACGATCCTCACGCCACACCTCATGGTGGTGAATCGGTGGCCCAGCTTTGTGAGCGTGTGACAGCGTGGCTGCAAAGTTTGCAAGCCACGCCGGGCCACGTGGTGGCGGTCACCCATCCGTTCGTCATCCGCGCCGCGCTGATCCAGATGATGGGCGGCTCAGCCTTTCATTGCATTGATGTCGAGCCGCTGTCGGTGATCGAATTGCGCTTTACCGGTCTCTGGCGACTGCGCTTGCCCGGTCTCGACCTTGAAGGAGCACGCTGATGAAACAACTGTTGGTGATTGGCATCGGCGCCGGTAATCCGGACTACATCACGATGCAGGCGGTGAAAGCGCTGAACCGCGTGGATGTGTTCTTTCTGATGGATAAAGGCCAGAGCAAGGACAAACTGATCGATCTGCGTCGCGAAATCTGCGAGCGCTATATCACCGATCCGACGTACCGCTTCGCCGAGGCCCACAGCCCGGAGCGTGAGCGCGGTGATGTGGACTACAGCGCCAGCGTCGATGATCTCAACCGCGCCAAGCAGCAAACCTTCGAACGGCTGATCAATGACGAATTGTCTGACGGTGAGTGCGGCGGTTTTCTGGTGTGGGGCGATCCGGCGTTGTATGACAGCACTGTTCGGATTTTGCAGGCGATTCTTGCGCAAGGCCGCTGTGCCTTCGAGTTTGAAGTGATCCCGGGGATTACCAGCGTTCAGGCGCTGGCCGCGCAACACAAGGTGCCGTTGAACACCATCGGGCGCTCGGTGGAAATCACCACGGGCCGGCGGTTGGCGGCTGGCAAGGTCAGTGACGCGGACAGTCTGGTGGTGATGCTCGATGCTGAAGATTCCTACCACCATGTGGCTGATCCGCAGACCGAGATTTACTGGGGAGCTTACCTGGGGACGCCGGATGAGATCCTGATCAGCGGCAAGCTGGGGGAGGTGGCGGATGAAATCGAACGGGTGCGCAAGGCTGCGCGGCTGGAGCATGGGTGGATCATGGATACGTATCTGCTGCGCAAGCCATAGATTTCACTGACTGGACGGGCTCCTTCGCGAGCAGGCTCGCTCCCACACTTTTGATTTGTAACCGACACAATCCCCTGCAGGAATGCAGCTAAGCAGGGCAGGCAGCGGACGGATGTCGTGGATCCGCCCGCTGTCTGTATTGCTCGTTACACGCGTTGCAGCGCCAGGGCTACGCCCTGACCGCCACCGATGCACAGGGTCGCCAGACCCTTTTTCGCATCACGTTTGATCATTTCATGCAGCAGGGTCACCAGTACGCGGCAACCCGACGCGCCAATCGGGTGACCCAGCGCGATCGCGCCGCCGTTGACGTTGACCTTGTCCAGATCCCATTGCAGATCTTTGGCCACCGCCAGCGATTGCGCGGCGAAGGCCTCGTTGGCTTCGATCAGGTCGAGTTGGCCAATGTCCCAGCCGGCCTTGGCCAGGCAGCGACGGGTGGCCGAAACCGGGCCGATGCCCATGATTGCCGGGTCGACACCGGCGTTGGCGTAAGCGGCAATGGTCGCCAGCACCGGCAGGCCCAACGCTTTGGCTTTTTCGGCGCTCATCAAGATCACCGCTGCAGCGCCGTCGTTCAGCGACGAAGCGTTGCCGGCAGTGACGCTGCCGTCCTTTTTGAACGCCGGGCGCAATTTCGCCAGCGACTCGGCGGTAGTATCGCCACGCGGTTGCTCGTCAACCTTGAACGCAATCGGATCACCTTTGCGCTGCGGAATCAGGATCGGGGTGATTTCATCGACAAAGCGCCCGGCCTCGATGGCAGCGGCAGCTTTCTGTTGGGACGCGGCAGCGAAGGCGTCTTGCTGTTCGCGGCTGATCTCGTACTTGTCGACCAGGTTCTCGGCGGTGATGCCCATGTGGTAATCGTTGAACGCATCCCACAGACCGTCGCTGATCATGGTGTCGACGATTTGCGCGTGGCCCATGCGCAAACCGGTGCGGGCGCCCGGCATCACGTAGTTGGACAAACTCATGTTTTCCTGGCCGCCGGCGATGATCACGTCGGCGTCGCCGCAACGGATAGCTTGCGCACCGAGGTGCAGAGCCTTCAGGCCCGAGCCGCACACCTTGTTCAGGGTCATGGCCGGTACGGCGTGGGGCAGGCCAGCCTTGATCGCGGCCTGACGCGCCGGGTTCTGGCCGGCGCCGGCGGTCAGCACCTGACCCATGATCACTTCATCCACTTGAGCACCGTCCAGGCCGGTCTGCTCCAGCAACTGACGGATCACCGCAGCGCCCAGATCTACAGCGGAAACACTGGCCAGGGAGCCCTGGAAACTGCCGATCGCGGTACGCGTGGCGGCAACAATGACGACATCTTGCATTTTCGAATTCCTCACTCGGCAGCGAACTGCATTTCCGGTACGTGATCCGGGACGATCAGTTTACCAGCGGTTTTGGCGACGATTTCCTCGACGCTGACGCCAGGTGCGCGTTCCTTGAGGACAAAAGCGCCATTTTCGATTTCCAGGTAGGCGAGGTCGGTCAGCACACGCTTGATGCAGCCGGCGCCGGTCAGCGGCAGGCTGCATTTGGATAGCAGTTTCGACTCACCGTCCTTGGAGGCGTGGGTCATGATCACGATGATATTGTCGGCGCCAGCCACCAGATCCATGGCGCCGCCCATGCCCTTGACCAGTTTGCCGGGAATCATCCACGAAGCGATGTTGCCTTCGACGTCGACTTCGAACGCGCCCAGCACGGTCAGGTCGACATGGCCGCCGCGGATCATCGCAAAGGATTCGGCGGAGTTGAAAATCGACGCGCCGATGCGTGCAGTCACGGTCTGTTTGCCGGCGTTGATCATGTCGGCATCGATAGTGTCTTCCGTCGGAAACGGGCCCATGCCGAGCAGGCCGTTTTCCGATTGCAGCATGACTTCCATGCCTTCGGGGATGTAGTTGGCGACCAGGGTCGGAATGCCGATACCGAGGTTCACGTAGTAGCCGTCCTGCATTTCGCGGGCGACGCGCTGAGCCATTTGTTCGCGGGAAAGTGCCATGTTCTTATTCTCCGTCAGCCTGAATTATTTGCGGATGGTGCGCTGTTCGATGCGTTTTTCGAACGTGCCGCAAATGACCCGATCGACGTAGATGCCGGGGGTGTGGATCTGCGACGGATCCAGCTCGCCGGGCTCGACGATTTCTTCGACTTCGACCACGGTGATCTTGCCGGCAGTGGCGGCCAGCGGGTTGAAGTTCTGCGCGGTGTGACGGTAGATGACGTTACCGAAGTGGTCGGCTTTCCAGCCTTTGACGATGGCGAAGTCGCCGGTGATGGACTCTTCCATCAGGTACTTGCGACCTTTGAACTCGCGCACTTCCTTGCCTTCGGCGACAGGCGTGCCGACACCGGTGGCGGTGAAGAAGGCCGGGATGCCGGCGCCGCCTGCGCGCATCTTCTCGGCGAGGGTGCCTTGCGGGGTCAGGATGACTTCGATTTCGCCTTTGAGCAGTTGTTCTTCGAACAGCTTGTTTTCGCCAACATAGGAGGCGATCACCTTGCTGATCTGACGGTCGGTGAGCAGCACGCCGAGGCCGAAACCGTCGACGCCGCAGTTGTTGGAAACGACGGTGAGGTCGCGGGTGCCCTTGCGCTTGATCTCGGCGATCAGGTTTTCCGGAATACCGCACAGACCGAAGCCGCCGGCGATGACGGTCATGCCGTCCTCCAGCCCGGCGAGGGCTTCCTCGTAGGAACTCACGCGCTTGTCGAAACCTGCCATATGCACCTCTTTTATTATTTGCGGGCGGCTGGCTAGCCGAATGACTGGAGTGTCGCGCCGGACGATATATTTGTTAAGTTGATTTTTAAGGTTGATTGATAGATAAAATTCATCAAAGCGCCGCGCTAGGGCTGATCGTTCCCACGCTCCGCGTGGTAACGCATCCATGGACGCTCCGCGTCCAGTGACGCAGAGCGTCACGGGCAGCATTCCCACGCGGAGCGTGGGAACGATCATGCATGAGAATCCTGAGGCTTCATTATGACCATCAAACAGATCCGCGCCTTTCTCGCTGTCGCCCAAAGCCTCAGTTTCGCCGTGGCTGGCGAGCGTCTGCACCTCTCGCAATCAGCGCTGAGCCTGACCATCAAAGCCTTGGAGGAGGGCCTCGGCGGGCGCCTGTTCAGCCGTAATACCCGCAACGTCGCCCTGACCGCCGAGGGCGAATCGCTGCTGCCGCTGGCCCGGCGCCTGATCGCCGACTGGGACAACGCCGAAGACGAAATGCGTCAGCGCTTCAGCCTGCAACGTGGGCGGGTGACGCTGGCGGCGATGCCATCGTTTGCCGGCAACCTGCTGCCGCCGATCCTCAAGACCTTTCGGGCGCGCTATCCGAACGTTAACGTGACGGTCAATGACGTGATCAACGAACAAGTGCTGGAGATGGTTCGTGATCGCCAGGTTGAGCTGGGCGTGGCGTTCGAACCCATGCAGAACACGTCTATGACGTTTACCCCGCTTTATCTGGACCGCTTCGTTGCGGTGGTGCCGCAGGATTCGCCGCTGGCCGCCCGCGGCGAAATCGACTGGCAGACGTTGTTGCAGGAGCCGTTCATTACCTTGCAGCGACCGTCCACGGTGCGGGTGATGCTTGAGGAGCACTTGCAGGCCCGGGGTATGAAGTTGCCGGTGGAGTTCGAGAGCCATCAACTGGCAACGGTCGGGCGGATGGTGGCCAGTGGGCTGGGAGTGAGCGCGGTGCCGGCACTGTGTGCCGAGCAGATGCAGGAATTGGGCGCGCGCTGCCTGACGTTGAATGATTCGGTGGAACGGGCGATTGGCGTGTTGACCGAGCCGGGCAATGAACTGTCGGCGGCGGCCCAGGCGTTGTTCGATATCCTCAAAGCCGAACACTGAACCTGTAGGAGGGAGCCTGCTCGCGATAGCGGTGTTTCAGTCAGCAAAGATGTTGGCTGACAAGACGCTATCGCGAGCAGGCTCACTCCTACAGGGGATTTATGTGTTCAGGAGATGAACTGTTGCGATAGCAACGGCAGGAGCTGTTCGCACGAAGCCTCGATCTTCAAGTCGAGCAAGTCATCCGCCCGAGTCTTGCCCAGATTGATCGCAATCAACGGCTTGCCGCGATCCGCAATTACCCGACACAGACGAAACGCCGAATACGCCATCAACGAAGACCCCACCACCAGCATCCCCGCCGCCGTTTCTGCCGCCGCCATGGCCCGTGCCGCGGTGGCCTGGGCGACGTTTTCGCCGAAAAACACTACATCGGGTTTCATCCGCTCACCCGCGCAATGGGGGCAGTGCGGCACCTGAAACCGCGCTTCGAACGCCGGGTCGAGCAGGGTATCGCCGTCCGGTGCCTGCACCGCATCGACGCCGGCCAGATACGGATTCTGCTGTTCCATCAAACGCTGAATCGAATCGCGCTCACTGCGCTGCCCGCAATCCAGGCACAGCACGCGATGCAGACTGCCGTGCAGTTCGATCACGTCGTGACTGCCAGCCTGATCGTGCAAGGTGTCGACATTTTGCGTAATCAAGCCACTGATGCGCCCATGACTCTGCAAGCTGGCCAGCGCTTCGTGCGCGGCATTCGGCTGCGCCTGACGTACTCGCGGCCAGCCGAGCATCGCCCGTGCCCAATAGCGGCGGCGTGACTCGGGGGCAGCGAGGAATTCCTGATACATCATCGGCTGGCGGCCACGGCGCACACCGTCGCTGTCGCGGTAATCAGGGATGCCCGAGGGTGTGCTGATGCCGGCACCGGTCAGCACCAGAAAATCGCCATCGGCCATCGCCTGTTGCAGGGTGTCGAGCTGTTCGCGGATCGGGCTGTCGAGCATGGTCGGCGCTCCAGGCAGAGTGAATGCCTTGCAGGTTAGCACCGACCCCTGTGGCGAGGGAGCTTGCTCCCGCTGGACTGCGCAGCAGGCCCAACCTTTGGGGCCGCTTCGCGACCCAGCGGGAGCAAGCTCCCTCGCCACAGGGTATGTATTGTTTTCAGTCCCGATGATTTATTTGCGCGCCTCCAGAATCAGGTTGAACGGCGTTTGCGTGGCGCGGCGGAAACGCTTGAACCCGGCCTCGGAAAAGACCTTGCGCAGACGCATTTCCCCTGCTTGCGCCCCGAGCCCGAGGCCAACTTCCTGTGACAGCGAGTTCGGCGTGCAAATGAACGTCGATGCCGCGTAGAACAACCGACCGACCGGATTGATGTTGTCGTCCAGGGTGTCGTTGGCGAATGGCTCGACCAGCAATACCGTGCCGTCATCCTTCAGCGAGTCGTAGGCGTGGCGGGCGGCGCCGACCGGGTCGCCCATGTCGTGCAGGCAGTCGAAATAGCAGATCAGGTCGTAATCGTTGCCCGGATAGCTTTTCGCCGTGCCCTGGAAGAATTTCGCCCGGCTGCTGACCCCACCTTCTTCGGCGCGTTGGGTGGCGACCGTGATCGACGGCGCATGGTAGTCGTAGCCGACGAAGCGCGAATTGGGAAACGCCTGGGCCATGATCACCGTCGAGGCTCCATGGCCGCAGCCGATGTCAGCGACTTTCGCGCCATCCTCCAGTTTCGCCACGACCCCCTCCAGTGCCGGCAGCCATTCGGCAATCAAGTGGCCCTTATAGCCGGGGCGGAAAAACCGTTCAGTGCCAGTGAACATGCACGGGTGGTGATCGCCCCAGGGCAGGGCGCCGTTGCCGCGCATGGCTTTGACCAGTTTGTCCTTGTCATGGAAAAACGACGCCACCACGCCGAGCCCTCCAGCGACGTATACCGGCGAGTCTTCTACGGCCAGCGCCAGGGCTTGTTCTTCCGGCAAACGGAATTGACCGTCGCGGTGCTCCATGTAGCCCGACGCGGCGTGGGCGCTGAGCCATTCGCGGACCAGACGGGGATTGCAGTGGGTTTTTGCCGCAAGGGTATCGGCGCTGATCGGCTGACTGTCGGCCATCGCCCGGTACAGCCCGAGCTCCTCGCCGACGATGACATTGGCCAGCATCGCCGCGCCGCCCATGTCGTTGACCAGTTTGCCCATGAATTCGTTGAGTCGGGACTCGTCCATCACATGTGCTCCTGAAACAGGATCACAGTCCGGCGACGTAGAAGGTCGAGGCATGCGCCACCGGGCGGTGGTCATGGAAACGGGCAGGGCACGGCAAAAGTCCTGCGGCCCCCTCGACTGGGTAATGAAAGAGTCTAGCCCTCGTCCGGGATAGACGCTGAATTTGTGGGCACTGAAAAACCTGTGGGAGCTGGCTTGCCAGCGATGGCGTAGGCATAGCCACTGACTTGCTGCCTGATACACCGCTATCGCTGGCAAGCCAGCTCCCACAAGGGACGGTGTTTGATGAGGGGTTTGTATTGCTGTGTATCGCGCAGGTCGGGGGATACACAGGGCGGCAAATCCCCGGTTGGCTGAACACAGCAGCGATACAGCCGCAGGTTCAACTGGGTTGGCCAATCAAGTGAGGTCAACCCCCATGCAAATCCCCCCAGCATCAAGGCAACCCGGCGTCGGTCTGGGCCTGCGCCGTGGTCTGTTGAAAGACTTGCTCGCCGCCCGTACCGGCGATTTTGATTTTCTCGAAGTCGCCCCGGAAAACTGGATCGGCGTCGGCGGCGCCCATGGCGCGGCGCTGCGCGAACTGGCCGAGCGTTATCCGCTGTCGTGTCACGGGTTGTCGTTATCGCTGGGCGGTTCGGCGCCGCTGGACACCAGTTTTCTGCAAGAGGTACGGGTATTTCTCGATCATCACCAGGTCCGGTATTACAGCGAGCATCTGAGTTATTGCAGCGACGACGGCCATCTCTACGACCTGCTGCCCTTGCCATTCACCGAGGAAGCCGTGCGCCATGTTGCCGCGCGTATCCGGCAATCTCAGGACATCCTCGGGCGGCGTCTGGCGGTGGAAAACGTCTCCTACTATGCGACCCCACGCCAGGACATGGACGAAGTGACCTTCACCAACGCCGTGCTGCGCGAGGCCGATTGCGACCTGCTGCTGGACGTCAACAATGTCTACGTCAATTCGATCAATCACGGCTTTGATCCACAGGAATTCCTCGCGCGGATCGAGCCGGGCAGGGTGGTCGGGATGCACGTGGCCGGGCATTTCGATGAGTCCGACACACTCAAGATCGACACCCATGGCGCCTCGGTAAAACCCGTGGTCTGGTCATTGCTGGCCGAGGCTTATGCCCGGTTTGACGTGCAGCCGACTTTGCTCGAGCGGGATTTCAATTTTCAGGCGTTCAGCAAATTGGTCGCCGAGCTACAGACCATCCGCCGTCTGCAAGGTGCAGGAGTTCAGCGTGGATAACCTTCAACAGCAACAACAGGCGTTGACGCGCTACCTGCGTGATCCTGACCATCAACCACCACCCGCCGATATGAACATCGCGCGGGTCAATGTCTACCGCGATCTGCTGTTCAACAATCTTTCGCAATTGTTGAGTGGCACTTTTCCGGTACTGATCCGGATCATCGGCAAACAACGCTGGAACCTGCTGGTTCGCGGTTTTTTGCGCGACTATCGCGCACAAACGCCGAAATTTTCTGAGATTGCCGAAGCGTTCCTCGACTATCTTGCCGCGCAGCCTGAAGTGTTGCGTGAAGGTCAGTGGCCGGCGTTTCTGCTGGAGCTGGCGCATTACGAATGGGTCGAGATGGTCCTGCAGCAGTCCGACGCCGAGCCGTTGCCGGCGACGGATGCGCAGTTGTTACTGGAGCGGCCGTTGCAGGTCTCGGCACTGGCGTGGCCACTGGCGTATACGTGGCCGGTGCAGTTGCTCGGGCCGGATCACCAACCCTCGGTCGCACCGCAACAACCGACGTTGTTGCTGGTGCGGCGGGAGGCGGATTTCAGCGTGAAATTCTCGGAGCTGAGCCCGCTGACCTGGCGGTTATTGCAGCGCATCGGCGAGTTTGCGGGATTGACCGGGCGTAAGCAGTTGCAAGGTTTGGCGCAGGAGGCGGGGCAGTTGGCGGACGCGTCGTTCATGGATAGCGGTTTGGCGCTGTTGCAGCAAATGCATGAAAACGGCGTTGTCGGGATTCTTTGAACACAACATGCTTGCCTGTAGGAGTGAGCCTGCTCGCGATAGCGGTCTGTCAGTCGGAGCTGGTTTGACTGAAGACCGCTATCGCGAGCAGGCTCACTCCTACAGGGGATGGTGTTGAGATTAAAGGTTTAGGGGGAGGTTGAGTTCGGCGCACAAGCCGCCGCCCTGGCGATTGCTCAGAGTCAGCGAGCCGCCCAGGGCCATCGCCAGTTGCTGAGCGATCGCCAGACCCAGCCCGGTGCCGCCGGTATCGCGGTTGCGCGAGTTTTCCACGCGGTAGAACGGCTGCATCACCTGCGCGAGTTCCGCTTCGGCAATCCCCGGACCGCGATCCATGACGGTGATCGACAGGCTGCCCTTGTTCGCTTCGACCCACACTTCAGCGGCGCCGGCGAATTTCAGGGCGTTGTCGGTCAGATTGACCAAGACCCGGCGCAACGCGTGCGGACGGGTGTCGACGACTGCCTCACTCTTGCCGACAAGCTGCACGTCTTTGCCCATGTCCTGATAGTCGAACACCAGGCTTTCGAGAAAGGAGTCCATGTTGGTGCGCCGACTTTCTTCGGTCGAACCATGGATGCTGCGGGCGTAGGCCACGCCTTCGCGCACCAGGTGTTCCATCTCGCCGAGGTCGTTGCACAGTTTGTCTTTTTCCGCCGAGTCGTCCATGAATTCGGCGCGCAGTTTCATCCGTGTGATCGGGGTTTGCAGGTCATGGGAGATCGCGGCCAGCAGTTGCATGCGCTCTTTCAGATAGTCCGCAATCCGCGCCTGCATCGCGTTGAACGCGCGGGCGGCGTAGACCACTTCGTTCGGGCCTTTCTCGTCCAGATGAATCGGGTGGGCGTTGGGGTCGAGGGTTTCCACGGCGTTCGCCAGGCGGGTGAGGGGGCGAATGGCAATGCGCACCGCCAGCCAGGTGCAGGCAATCATCAAGGCCAGTTGGCCGAGCAATACCGCTGGCAACCAGGGCGACAGCGGCACCATCGAGGGGCGCACGTCGATGGTCACCGGGCTGCCGTCGCTCAGGCGCAAATGGCCCTGGAAGTGCTTTCGCGGGCCGGGAATGTCGGTGAAGGTCAACGGGTATTGGTCGCCGATGGCATCGGTGATCGAGGTGACTGCAATCGGCACCTCGCCCGGCCCGATGGGCGTACCGGGTTCGCCTTCGCTCAACAGATACCCGTAGTTGGTCCGCGCCAGACGCTTGAGCCACGCCGGGCGCTCCTCGGCGGGTAAGCGGTCGAGGATCGCAATCGAGGTCGAGACGTCGGTTTCCAGATTGCCCAGCATGGTGTTTTTCGCGCTCTGGTAACGCTCGTAATACTGCGCGCCGAACGACAGCGCCTGGGCGAGGATCAGACCGATCAGGAAAATCAGCGACACCCGCGAGGCGAGAGTGCGCGGCCAGTGCAGGTTGAGGCTCATGCCGGGGCACCTAGGATCTCGACCGGCAGTGAAAACACATAGCCTTCGCTGCGCACGGTCTTGATGTAGGCCGGTTCGCGGGCGTCATCCAGCAGGCGCTGGCGCAAGCGGCTGACCAGCAGATCAATCGAGCGATCAAACAGATCGGCGTCGCGGCCCTGGGTCAGGTTGAGCAATTGATCGCGGCTGAGCACCCGTTGCGGGTGATCGAGAAACACCCGCAGCAAGCGGTACTCGGCACCGCTGAGGGCGACCATGGTGCCGTCCTTGTCGAGCAGATGGCGAGCCGAGGTGTCCAGCTGCCAACGGCCGAACGCCAGCAAACGGCCGGCTTCGGTGACCACCAGGTTCGGCGGCAGCATCCGCGTGCGGCGCAGCACGGCGTTGATCCGGGCCAGCAATTCACGGGCGGCGAAGGGTTTGGTCAGGTAGTCGTCGGCGCCCATTTCGAGGCCGATGATGCGGTCGGTTTCATCGTTACGGGCGGTGAGCATCAGCACCGGCGTGGCCTTGTGTTTGCCCACGCGTAATTCGCGGCACAGCTGCAGACCATCGTCACCGGGCATCATGATGTCGAGCACGATCAGGTCGACGGTGTTGGCCTCGAGAAAGCTGCGCATCTGCCGGCCATCGGCGACTACGGTGGTGCGCAGGCCGTTTTTCTTCAGGTAGTTGCCGACCAGTTCGCGAATTTCGCGATCGTCGTCGACGATGAGAATGTGATCGACATGTTCCATCGGGCCAGGCCTCTTTAAAGGGGGAATGCCGTGCAGTCTATCGAGCCTTTACGCGCTCGCCTGCCTGCGTTTGTATTGCAGTGTATCTGGCGTCACAGACGATACAGGGGAACGCAAAAAGACGATTTTTTCAGGCTTTTGTATCGCTGTGTATCCCCGGGCGGCAGGGATACATAGCCATTTATAGCCGCTCGTTTCCGACACATACGCGATACCTCGCGAGGCTTCAATGAGCTCCATCGAGGCACACCATAACGCCTCGGCTCAAACCCACTGAAGCCTTGAGGAACACGCCATGAAAAATACATCGGTTATCGCCGCCTGCCTGTTTGCCGCCCTGAACATCTGCACCCTGTCGGCCCGCGCCGAAGCCACTGTTACTCCACAAACCTACAACTACGGCACGCACCTGGACATCCTGAAAGTGATCTCGCTGACCCAGGACAATTCGGTGATGTGCGGCGTCATTGATGCGCGCATGACATACCTGGATTCGGCCAACAAAACCCACGTGCTGGATTACCGCAAGTTTGCTGACGACTGCAACAACGACAACTGATTCGTCACTTTTTTGCAGGAAAGAACCATGAATAACCTCTCTCGTCTCCTCACTGCCGTTGCTTTCTCTTTCGCCGGTGTCGCCGCGCATGCCAACGCTGCGGTCGAACAGCATAGCTGCCATGGCAACAGCTGTTTTCAACTGACGCCTATCACCAAGCCAGGCGCCGACGCCTTGCTCGCCGCTGACGGCTCCAACCGCACGCCGCAAGGGCAGAGGCTGGAAAGCCAGAACGCCTGACTCCCTCGCCACAGGGCTCAGTGCTCACATCTATTCAGGGTGACCCTTATGTATCTCATCGCTTTCCTCGGCGGTCTTTTGACCGTCCTCAGCCCGTGCATCCTGCCGGTGGTGCCGTTCCTGTTTGCCGGGGCTCACCGCAGCCGCTCTTCGATCCTGCTGACCCTCGGCGGCATGACCCTGACTTTCGCGCTGATCTCCAGCCTGGCCGTGGTCAGCAGTGAGTGGGTGATTCAGGCCAGTAACAGCGGACGCCATATCGCGCTGATCGTCATGGCGCTGTTCGCGCTGTCGCTGATCTCGGCGCGTATTGGAGACTGGCTGGCGCGACCGTTTGTGTGGCTTGGCAACCGACTCGATCCCGATGCGCAGAAAAAGGCCGGCCCCTTGGGCTCGCTAATGATTGGCGTCGCCACCGGGTTATTGTGGGCGCCGTGTGCCGGGCCGATCCTCGGGGTGATCCTCACGGGCGCCATGTTGCAAGGCGCCAACGCGCAGACCAGCCTGTTGTTGCTGGCCTATGGCGCGGGCAGTGCGTTGTCGTTGGGCACGCTGATCTTCGCCGGTCGCGGGTTGGTCAACCGCTTGAAACCGTCGATCCCGTTCACCGCTTGGTTGCGTCGTGGCGCTGGTGTCGCGGTACTCGCGGCGGCGGCCGTGATTTCCACCGGCACAGATAAAACCCTATTGGCCGGAACATCCTCGGAAGGCGTCGCCAGTGTCGAAAAAAGCGTGCTGGAAAACGTGCCGAAAGTGCTCGACTTCCTCGTCAGCAAAGTTCGCGCCGATTCGCTGATGGACGACAGCAAAGGCGCGATGCCGTCGCTGGCCGGGGCGGTGCAATGGCTCAACTCGCCGGAACTCAGCGCCGAATCCCTGCGTGGCAAAGTGGTGTTGGTGGACTTCTGGACCTACGACTGCATCAACTGCCAGCACAGCCTGCCGTACGTCAAGGACTGGGCGAAGAAGTACGAAAAGGATGGTCTGGTGGTGATCGGCGTGCACACCCCGGAATACGGCTACGAGCGGATTATCGACAACGTCAGGGAGCAGGTGCGCAAATTGGGTATCACCTACCCGGTGGCCATCGACAACAACTACGCGATCTGGCGCAACTTCGATAACCAGTACTGGCCGGCGCACTACCTGATTGACGCCAAGGGGCAGGTGCGTTTCAGCCACTTCGGTGAAGGCCGCTACGAGGCTCAGGAGCAGGTGATTCGGCAATTGCTTGAAGAGGCCAAGGCGCCTGCGGCCTGATCAATCCGGCCAATGGCTCAGAGGTCGCGCACCATGAGCCATTGGTCGTTGTCCCAGGCGCGAAAACGCTCCAGCACCTGCCAGCCGCGTTTGCCGTAGTAGTCCTGCTTGCTCTGCGTGTGCAGATAAAGACGCGCCAGGCCACGGTTTTTCGCTTCCTGACAAATCCCTTCGATCAATTGCTCGGCCAAGCCTTGCCCGCGAGCTGCCGGGTCGACGAATACGCAGGCCAGCCAAGGGCCGAGATCGGGCCGATGCGCGAGATCATCGCGAGCCAGCGCTGCACCGCCGACCAGTCGTTCACCGTCCAAAGCGATCAGGCAAGACCAGTCACCATTGCTTTGACCTTCGGCAAATTCCCGTTGCCATTCGACCAAGGGTTGATGGGCGTACTCGTAGTGAAATTGCTGGTGGATCCAGGCGGCATAGGTGTCGCTGTGTTGCAGGTGGCGGGCCAGCCAGTCGAGGCGCACGGGCATGATTCGAGTCCGTTCAGAGGGCGAACGTGCATCAGAAACCAATCGACCGCTGCTGGCAATGCCGAGGGTGTTGCAACCGCTTAACAGATTTCCACCACTCATCGGCAAAGCCGCGGTTTTCCTGAATCTGCAGACGACTGGCAGGGACGCCGGCCGCGCTCGGCGCGATAGTGGACGAGCAGGGCCACTGCCGGCCCCGCCACAGACGCCATACAACAAGAAGAACGCGAGGTTGCCATGCCGAAATTCGTGATTGAACGCGAGATTCCAGGGGCCGGAAAGCTGTCGGAGCAAGAACTCAAAGCCGTTTCACAAACGTCCTGCAATGCGTTGCGTGAACTCGGGCCACAGGTGCAATGGCTGCAGAGTTACGTCACTGCCGACAAAATCTACTGCGTGTACATCGCCCCCGATGAAGAGCAGGTGCGCGAACACGCTCGCCTCGGCGGTTTCCCCGCCAACAGCGTGGCGCGGGTGATGACGGTGATCGACCCGACTACCGCCGAATGAAGCCAGTTTCCACCTGTTGCGGAGCACCTCTTCATGAGTACCCCGATTGATCTCACTGCCTTGAAGGAACGCCAGAAGGTCGCTTGGGCCAGCGGCGACTACTCCTTGATCGGCACGACCTTGCAAATCGTCGGTGAAAATCTCGCCGAAGCCTGCGACCTGCGTTGCGATGAGGAAGTGCTGGATGTCGCGGCCGGTAACGGCAACGCAACACTGGCGGCAGCGCGGCGCGGCTGTCTGGTCACCTCGACTGACTACGTGGCAGCCCTGCTGGAGCGCGGCCAGGATCGCGCCCGGGCCGAACACCTGGACGTGACCTTTCAAGTCGCTGACGCCGAAGCACTGCCGTTCGCCGACGGCAGTTTTGCAGCGGTGCTGTCGACGTTCGGGGTGATGTTTGCCCCGGATCAGGACCAGGCGGCGGCCGAACTGGCGCGGGTTTGCTGTCGTGGCGGGCGGATCGGACTGGCCAACTGGACGCCGGAAGGTTTCGTCGGCCAGATGTTCAAGACCCTCGGTCGCCATCTGCCACCGCCGGCCGGTGCTCAGCCACCGTCGAACTGGGGCACGGAAGCGTGGCTCCACCAGCATTTCGATGACCGCGATTTCGTCGTGCAGGTGACTCGCCGCGAGTTCAATTTCCGCTATCGCTCGGCGGCGCACTTCATCGATATCTTTCGGCATTGGTACGGGCCGGTGCACAAGGCCTTTGCGGTATTGCCACCGGAAAGCGGCCAGGCGCTGGAGAGTGATCTGGCGGATTTGCTCAACCGCCTTAACCGGGCAGGGGAGGACTCGCTGGTGGTGCCGAGCGAGTATCTGGAGGTGGTGATCAGCAAGCGCTGAGTCGAACTCGATCCTTCATCTGAAGGGAGATCCTTGTGGGAGCTGGCTTGCCAGCGATAGCGGTCTGTCGGCAATGAATATGCTGACTGACCCTCCGTCATAGCTGGCAAGCCAGCTCCCACAGGTTTTCGGGTATGTCTTGGGGCTATTTCGCTTGGGACCGATCAAACCATTCCAGTGCCGTGCGCCAGATGCAGATCCCCAGGAAGTACGCCGACATCAGCAGCCACAAGCCCATCACCATTGGATTGATCACCGGGTGATTGAGCACCAGTGACAAGCTGCACAGCAGCCAGATTGCCGTGACCGCAATGTTGATCGGCATGAAGCGGCGCACGCGGAACGGGTGGAGGAACTTCATCCGCGTTACCGTCAGCAGCGCCAGGCCGATCACGGTCAGAAAGGTGATCCACGGTCCTGGCCCGATGATGTACAGGCATAGCGCAACCACGTTCCACGCGGCGGGGAAACCGACAAAGTAGTTGTCCTTGCTTTTCATGTTGACGTTGCAGAAGCAGAACAGCGACGACACCAGAATCAGCGACACCGTCAGCAACAGCGTGTAATCCGGCAGCGGAATGTAGCGATAGATAAACAGGGCCGGAATGAACACGTAAGTCAGGTAATCGATGACCAGATCGAGGATCGAGCCATCGAAACTGGGCAGTACCGATTGCACATTGACCTTGCGTGCCAGTGCGCCGTCGAGGCCGTCGACGATCAGCGCCACGCCCAGCCACATCAGGCAGTGGACGGGCTGGTTTTCCAGCAGGGCGAGAGTGGCCAGAAATGCTGTGACCACGCCGGTCGCGGTAAAGCCATGGGCGCCCCAGGCCTTGAGCCTGGCAATGTGGACGGTGGATATCACGGGGGCGTTCTCCAGAAAGTGAAGCAAGCCGGGTAACACCCTTGGACAGCAAGGGCGCCGGCTAACCGGGTCGGGGTTGCTGCTATCGACCGGTCATGCCGGGATAAGGTTCACCCACCATGAATCTTAGCTCGCCACTGAAAAAATACGCAGGCGAAATCTGTAGGCCTTTTCTGTGTCGGCCAAACGGTGCTGGCGCAATGGCCGCAGCGGTCTATTGTTGCCAGACGCAGTCACTGCCAATGCTTGAGGATGACGTCATGAATACCAGCGATTTGCTCGAACAATTGCTGCGGGGCCAGGCCTCGGCGGGTCAACAAAGTGGTGCCGCCGGTGGTGGTCTGGGTGGCCTCGGTGGTTTGCTGGGCGGGCTGCTTGGTGGCGCGGACTCCACCGGCACTCGCGGCGGTTCGCCTGCCGGAGGGGTAGGAGGTTTGGGCGGATTGCTCGGTGGCTTGCTCGGCGGCGGTGGGTTGGGCAGCGTTTTGGGCGGCGCTGGCGGTACGCAAAGCCGTTCCGGGGGCACCAATTATGCGGCGCTGGCATCGTTGGGCATGATGGCGTTTCAGGCGTATCAGGCCTGGCAACGCAGTCAGGCCAGCGCAGCGCCACAGCAGACGCCGCAAACGGCCAATCTGCTCGCCGGCCCCGAAATCGAAGAACACAGCCATGCCGTGCTGCGTGCGCTGATCGCGGCGGCCAAGGCTGACGGGCGCATCGACGATAGTGAAAAACAGCTTATAAGCAGTGAGATCGGCAAGCACACTGATGATCCGCAGCTGAAGCAGTGGCTTGATGACGAAGTCGCCAAGCCCCTTGACCCCAATGAAGTGGCGCAGTCGGCAAACAACGACCCGGCGGTGGCCGCGGAAATGTACCTGGCCAGCGTGATGCTGGTGGATGACCAGCAGGACGCCGAGCGCAGCTATCTGGATGAGCTGGCGGCGGCGTTGCAGATTGATCCTGAATTGCAGGTGCATCTGGAGCAGCAGGCCAAGGGCACAGCCTGAGGCAGGACGTCGCTACCCCGTGCAACAAGTGGATCGCCTTTTTCTGCAGTAATGTCTGTAGGACATTCTGCGTGAGACTGTCCGTCTTTTCCTAAATTGAACCGTCCTACATCAAGCGTCGATTCATCTGACTTCACCGATTAAGCCATCACGCCCCACAGTCCTGTGCCTTAAACAGACACAGGGACATGTGGATGCTTACCGTTGGCAGGTTCATCGTTTTCTTACGGGATAAAGAAGGTTTTTTCAGCGGTTTTCGCGTGTGCGGGCATGCCGGGCTTCTGCTGGCTCCTGGCGGGTGCGGTGCGCTGGCCGCTGATCTGGCGCAGTGCTGGGCTCGCCAGGGGGGGGCGCCAATGACCCATCCCGCCATTCTCGACGCCACAGCGGCTTCGAAAGCCCCAATTGCTACTCCCACGGCGTGCCCGCTACGACAAACTCACGTGCAACTGCTGCCGCTGAGTTACGGCCTGGTGGAAAGAGAGCACGATCCCGGCGCCGAGCTGAATTTGCCGTACACCCTGAGCGCACGCCCGATGGGCATCCGCCGGCTGCGCGACGGCTGGCTGTACATCATCGACGGCCTCAGTGGTGACTTGTACGAATACCGGGTACTCGACGGCATTGTCACGGCGTTGCTGCATCAGGGTAAAACGGTTAACGAGGATCAGCTCGGCGCCATTGAAGAGCGCCCGGCGCTGATTTTTTCGCGCAAAAGTACGCTGTACGTGAGCTTCGCCGAGGTGCAGTGGACGGCCCGCAAATGCTCTCAGGTGCTGGACAGCGCTGAGGAGCGTGAGCATTTCATGCAGGCAGTCGATTTGGGGCCGGTGAATTGTCTGGTCGGTGGCGAACATTTGCTGACGGTTGCTCAGGCGAAAAAATGGCTGGCGGAAGTGGCGACTGGCGCTGAGCCGGTCGCTGAAACGGACGCAACACGGATGCCTGCCGTGCAGGTCAGCGATGCCCCCGAGCATGAACGCGAACCGTATTTGTGGGAGCAGCCGAAGCGTTTTCGTGCCGCCCACATCGGCGAGTTTCTCGGTCGGGTACGCGGGCCGTATCAGGACGACACGCTGTTTCTGCTGGTCAACGATGATCTGGGCGTGCTGCGCGATCTGGCCGAGTATCAGGACCGCGTGGTCGGCTGGGTCGAGGCGTGGAGCAACGCCGATAACAGCGAGCGTGATTATCTGTTGGCCAGTTACATCGAGTCCCTCAGCCAGCTCAACGACAAAGATTTCGACAGTCTGGCCAACGCCAGTGACCAACCGCAGGCCAAAGCCCTGTTTGCCGATATCGAACAGTTACCGGCGCCGGATCGTGAGAACACGCGCAAGGCGTTGCTCGATTATTTGAACAAGGGCGGCAGCGTCGAGCCGACCTCTACAGACGCGACGCCGGACCTGAAGCAACTGCGTGAAAAGGCCCTCGATCAGTCGCTGGCCCTGAACCGTTTCGACGGCGTCGCGCCAGACTTCACCGCCCATTCCCGCGCCACCGCCGAGGCGGATCGCCGCTACTACACGCGTCAGTATTTCGAGGCAGTCGCCCCCGAAAATTTCGTCGAGCGACACCTGTCAGCGCTGGTCGATCTGGGCAAGGATCAGGATCGGCGCATGCGCGATGTGCTCGACGGCCCGGTGCTCAGCGGCAAACGCGGGGTCAACGACCTGATCGACCGACCGGCGATGGACGACAGACTGAATCTGCTGCGCGATGACCTTGGCCGCTGGAACCGCCTGCTCGAACGCATCACCGCCGACCGCACGCAACTGCTGGTCGACGGCCGCTTCCACCGCGCAGCGTGGTACTACGACGCACAAGACGCGACGCAACTGCACCAGGCCCTCAGCACCGAATACGCCTGCCTCAAGGACCTCTGCCGCAGCGACGCGGCGAGCGAACAAATGCTCGGTTATCTGGAACAGCACCCGGAACTGACCCGAACGCTGTTCTACACCTTGCCGCTGCGTCTGCAAGCCGAGCAGGCCGGGCAATATGCGTTCCTGTTCAACGCCGGCATGGCCACCTTCAACAACCTGCCGGACTGGCTGGCGAAACTGAAGAAGATCGAGCAACCGCACCTGCCGGCCCTCGACGACATGCCCGAACACAGCCGCACGGTCGCGGCCGCTGTGCAGGACACCTACAGCCCGGCCCTGAACCTGGGCCTGAACCGCGTACTGGAGGGCTTCGATCTGTCGGGCGAGAAAATTCCCGACCTCGATGAGCTGTTCCAGCGCCTGCCCAAGGGGCTGAAATTGCGCCTCTTCGATGCCGCCAAAACCAGCGGCGTGACCTTCACCGTCGCCAGCGCGGCAGAACAGTCCGCCCTGCAAACCGCAATCAAGGAATTGCTGCGCGAACGCGACTACCTGAAAACCCTCAACCGCGAACGCAACCAGATCACCCACAACAAGAACCGTCAAGGCCACAAAACGCCGAGAGCGCTGGAGTTGCAGGAAGAGATCCTGCGCGTGCGGGCGCAGTTGACGGTGATTGAAGGGCGACTGGCGGCGGCGCTGAGCCCGATTGAGGAAGTGCCGGATCGCTCGGCCCGCTTGTACGGCGCGACGCCTGCGCGGGCAGGGGTGACGGTGGTGTTTCCGCCGGCGCAGCAGGGGGAGTTAAGGAGTTTGTTGGGGAATATTCGGCTGGGGGTGGGTGGGATTTCGGCGGGGAGTCTGGTGAAGACGGAGGGGATGGGGTTGGTGGTGGTTTTGGTGCAGGTGGTGAATTTGGTGGGGGTTATCAAAGAACTGACCAAACAGGCCAACAACAAGCGGACGTGGGCTCCACTTTACGGTGCATTGGCGACGACTGGGGCGGCGGGTTTTACAGCGGCTCAAAGTCTTGCTGATACAGCAATGAAGGCTCGTAGCACTGCGCTTGTAGCTGCACTTCAACCTCATGCCTTGCAGCATGTATATGTGCAGATGGGGAAATTGCACATAGGGCTAGGCTTTTTAAACTTCTTCTTAGGGTTGGTGGCTTCCACAATTAGTCTTCGCACACAACACAAGAACTGGGAGCAGGCTACTCGAAGTGGAAATCGAGCGGCGAGTAACAGTGCAGCACTTGGTACATTCGGAGCAGGTGGAATGGTGACAGTCAACGCCTATGGCTTGAGCAACACCGCCCACGCCACGTTCAAGGTATTGACTGCACCGAATCGTGCCGCGCGAACTGCCGCTTGGGCGGCCGCGGGCACACGTCTGTCCACTGTATTTTTCCGCTTCAATCTCGCAGGGGCGCTGTTCACTGTGCTTGAGCTGAGCGGCACCTGGCTATTTAACCGCTACAACCTAAGCGCTCACGATAAATGGCTGCAAATCACGCCTTGGAGCCGGGATGCGGAAATGTGCGGTGATCACTCACTGGATGACTATCAAAAGTATCTGGCTTTTCTGATTCACGCGCCTTACGCCCAACTTGGCCCAAACCCGTACGACTCTTGGCTGAAAAAACTGTTGTTCAAAGCCAAACCCAGCGATATCCATCTGGTGCTGCCAAGACTGACGTTGAGTGATCTGCTGCCTCCCTTTGGCGGTAAGTCGACACATCGTCTAGGCATCGGCGCTCACCGTATTTCTCTGCCATTACACAGTCAAGGAGCGCCCCGAGAACGCAAGGACATAATCAGCGATGAGGTCGTAAGTAGCTTGCGCATCGTAAAGTCATCCCCGGAGGGACTCGTGCTCTGTCTTCAGTACCCGGTGGGTCTCGGTTCTGAATTTACGCCTGCCAGAGAGACGCTGGAACTGGCAGTCTGCATACAAACCTTGAATACCAACGGTGAGTGGTCATCGCGAACACGCGTCATACATTTGGACCCTCGGGGTGAGGGACATTTTTCGGTGGTTTCTCCTCAGTTGATTAAAGAGTCCCCACCAGTTTTGCTTGTCGAGACCCAATTTCTGGAACTGGCCGATCATGCCGAGTAATCACGATGTGCCCGTCCATGAACGGCTTGAGCAGCAGCGAGCAGGAGATGTCGAGCCCTTTCCGAGTGGAAAGATTACCTATCTCGCACCGCTGCCTCTTCCAACACCATTGCCGCCATACGGTCCTCATATAGGCGAGCTGAATAATGTTTATATGGATTTTGGGTTGGGATTACCGCAGGTGTTTTCGTGGCAGGTCATATTGGGAGGACCGTTGAGTGGCACTTTTATGACCGCTTGTTTGTTCCCTCTCATTGGCGGTTTCATGTTCTTTTTATTTGGGATGGGATGGGGTGACATCTCTCACGCCATAGTGGGCCTTTTTCAGGAGGCTTACGGAGTCTCTTTAATTGCAGGCTTTCTAAGTCTCTTCATAGGCCTCGCCGTCTGGCACCACAACCACAAAAAACGCGCCTCAATCATCCCGACCCGCTTCAACCGCCAACGCCGCGAAGTTTGCTTCATGCCCGAAGGCGAAACCGACCCCGTCTTCGTCCCCTGGGAATCCCTTTCCGCCTGGATCATCGAAGCCCAAGGCGCGACCCAATACGGCATCCACCGTCAATACGGCATGGGCATCGGCTTCTACCACGGCGAAACCCTCACCAGCCTCGAATTCCCCTGCGCCGGCCTGCCACTCGCCATCAGCCATTGGGAAGCCATTCGCGGCTACATGGAATACGAGGTCAACGACCTCAAATCGATTCAGGATCTGCAAGACCTCCAAGGCCCCGACGACCCTCCCCACGAGGGCCTGCACACCTTTCGCAACGCCCGCGCACGCATGCACCAGCAGATACGCGATGGCTCGCGCACTCGGCTGTCAGGGTTTTTCTGGTACCTGTACCACGTCATGACTCTGTGGACGATTCCCAACTACCTCGTCGAGTGGGAAGTGCGGCGCCTCGAAAGGATTGGCAAACAGACGCTTCCCGATGTCATGCGCGAATGGTCGGAGCCGCTGCCGGAAGATCAATGGGCCAAACCAAGTGAGGAGTTGCTGCGGCTGAGTGAGCAGGTGCGGCAGTTGCAAGAGCGTCAGCCGCAGCGGTCCATCACGGAAATTTTTGCCCAGGTGCAGCGAGTGGCATGAATGCCCGGGATTCGCCCCGGAATGCGCTGCAGATGTAGCCTTCGGTCTCGTTCACGGATTCATCAACTGCTCCGTCCGTCCGGGCATTTTTCAGCGCGATTGAATTTTTGCCATGCGCAACCCCTCTGCTGCTGTAGAGGCGCGAAACAGCGTCCTGACAATCGACCGAGAATATTGCCATGACTGTCCTGACACCCCTGCAATCCGTGCCAGCCCAAGAACAAGCGATCGAACCCGCCGGGAATATCCGTGGCGTCTATGAAGCGCTGCTACGGGAGGAAAACCCGCAAGCCCTTGCGCAAACGTTCCTGCACCAACAGCTGGAATGTGCTGTAGCGTTGCCCGAAGAGCTGCCGCAAGACCCCTCTACCTGGCACGCCTGGGTCGCCGCGCATTGCGCCGATGTCGCTCGGCAATACGCTGATTATCTGCAACAGCGCAAGGCCGGCGGGCCACGGCAGTTCTTCAGAAACAAGGCTCAGGCGTTGTACTTCCTGCAAGCGGTGGGCCCGACCAAACTGGTCGATGGTGCCTGGTTGTACGGGCTGTTGCAGCATTGGCGCGATCCACGTTTCAGCGGTTTGCTCTGCACCTATCTGGAAGAGCTTGGTGAGGGCAATCCGGCGCAGAACCATGTGGTGATCTACCGCAAACTGCTGGCCGAACACGACCTCGACCACGCCGGTCCCATTACCGATGAGCGTTATCTACAAGGCGCCCTGCAACTGGCGCTCGGCGTCTGCGGCGATGAGTTTTTGCCAGAAGTCATCGGCTACAACCTCGGCTACGAGCAACTGCCGTTGCACTTGCTGATCAGCAGTTACGAGCTTAGCGAGCTGGGCATCGACCCGTATTACTTCACTTTGCACGTCACCATCGACAACGCCAGCACCGGCCATGCGCAGAAAGCCGTACAAGCGGTACTTGACCTGTTGCCGCTTGAGGCCGATCGCGCCGATTTTCTGCGGCGGGTATCGCTGGGTTATCGACTCAATGATCTGGGGCAGGGCAGTCGCGCGATCATCGAAGTTTTCGACCTGGAAAACGAATTGCTCGCGATGCTCGAGCGCAAGTGCCCGTTCGCCCAGCACATGCACTCGGACTATTGTCGCTTTGAAGGTAAAACCGTCAACCAATGGCTGGCCGAACCGGCGCATTTGCCGGGCTTCCTGCAAGCCCTGCAGGACAAAGGCTGGATCAAGCGTCATGAAGACCCGCAGGCCAGTCGCTTCTGGCAGTTGATCGACGGCGATGGTGCGGCGATGTTCGGCGTGTTCAGCGCCTACGAGAAACAGCTGGTCCACGACTGGATTGCCGGCGACTGGAAACCGGCGCGAAAAGCCACGGCGTTGCGCCGACACGCGCCGGCCAACTCACCAATTGAGGTGCCTGAACAGGACCCCGACGTACAGCAGCTCAACGCCGCGCTGGAAGGGCTTGATGGCCACGCACAAATGGCCGCGCTTATTCCGTGGCTGGCGCCGGCGCGGCATGCGCATCCTGCCGGGCTACTTGCCACTCGCCGGTTTATCGAACTCAAATCCCGCCTGCCTTAAGGACATCAGCAATGAATCAGGAAGAACAACTGTCCACCGACGATCTTGCGTTGCTGCAACTGGGCCGGCGCTTGCAGGCTGACGGCTATCGTTTCATCACCCCGACGCCGCTGACCCATCAGCGGGTCAATCAGCGTGACGAAGGCCAGTTCGCTGACTCCCTGCGCGATGTATTTGGCTGGTCGCGGCCCTTTGCGCCGGGCCTGTTGTCTGCCGATGAGCAACGGCAGTTACAGGATGCGCAAGTAATCGATTGCTACGAAGGTCACCTGAAAAGCCGCGTACGCTGGTCGAGCCTGGACGACTTGCTATTCGTGCATTCGGCGTATCCCACCGACGCCGCCGATTCAGTATTTTTCGGTCCGGACACTTATCGCTTCGCCCAATTGATTCACGCCCATTTGCAGCAGAATTTCGCGCCGATCCATCGTGCGGTGGACATCGGCTGCGGTGCCGGTGTTGGTGCCATTCTGATCGGCCGCGCCCGCCGCGAAGCGCAAGTGTTGGCGCTGGATATCAATCCCGCCGCGCTACGCCTGACCACGATTAACGCGGCATTGGCGGAAGTCGCCAACGTCGAAGCCCATGCCAGCGATCTGCTGCAAGGCGTCGACGGCGAGTTCGATCTGATCGTCGCCAACCCGCCGTACATGGCCGATCCCGCCGCGCGGGCCTACCGGCATGGCGGTGGCACGCTGGGCGCCGGGCTGTCGTTGCGCATCGTCGAGCAAGCCCTCAATCGGCTCACACCCGGCGGCTCGTTGCTGCTCTATACCGGCGTGGCGATGGTCGATGGTCGCGATCCGTTTCTCGACACGGTGTTGCCACGACTCGATGAAGCACGGTTCGCCTGGACCTACCGGGAAATCGATCCGGATGTCTTCGGCGAGGAACTGCTCAACCCGGGATACCAACGGGTCGACCGGATCGCCGTGGTCGCCTTGACTGTGACTCGTATTGGCTGAAACAGGGCAGGTGCGCCATGAGCAGAAACCTTGACGACTACAACCGCATGCGCGATTTCTCAGCGACGTCGGAGCCAGCCGCAGTCAAGCGTTCGAGCAAGAAGACCGCAGCGGATCACGCCCTGCAGTTCTGCATCCAGAAGCACGACGCCTCGCACCTGCATTACGACTTTCGCCTGGAGCTCGATGGCGCGCTGAAGAGCTGGGCGGTGCCGAAAGGGCCATCGCTCGACCCCAAGGTCAAGCGCCTGGCAGTGCATGTCGAAGACCACCCGCTGGATTATGCGACGTTCGAAGGCAGTATTCCCGAAGGGCATTACGGCGCCGGGGATGTGATCGTCTGGGATCGCGGGGTATGGATCCCACTGGAAGACCCGCAAAAGGCCTACGTCAAAGGCAAGCTCAAGTTCGAGTTACAGGGCGAGAAACTCGCCGGGATCTGGAATCTGGTGCGCACCCACACGCCGGGCAAGAAGGAGAACTGGTTTCTGATCAAGCATCAGGACAGCGCCGCCCGCCCGCAGGATGATTACGACGTGCTGGTGGCCGAGCCGGATAGTGTTTTAAGTGAGCGCACTCTGGTCGATAAACCCAAGCTTGCAGCCAGGCAGGTCAAACCCATCGAGAAGCCTGCCGCCAAACCACGCAAGAAAGCTTCGGGCACGCTGACCGGCGCGCACAAGGCGAAAATTCCCGCCCAACTGAAACCTCAACTGGCGACCCTGGTCGACAGCGCACCGGAAGGTGACTGGAGCTACGAGATCAAGTTTGACGGTTACCGGATCATGGCGCGGATCGAGGGTGAACAGGTTCAGCTCTTCACCCGCAACGGTCACGACTGGACGCACAAGTTGCCGAAACAGGCAGAAGCGCTGGCTGCACTGAAACTGGAGTCAGCGTGGCTCGATGGTGAAATGGTGGTCGCCGACGAACACGGCGTGCCGGATTTTCAGGCGCTGCAAAATGCCTTCGACTCCGGCAGCAGTGCCGACATCCTCTATTACCTGTTCGACATGCCGTATCTCAACGGCGTAGACCTGCGCGAAGTCGCAGTCGAGGAACGCCGCGCGGCACTTTCAACGGTGCTCGGTGCTCATGAGCAACCGCTGTTGCGCTTTTCCCAAGCTTTCGACGAAACCCCGGATGCGCTGCTTAACAGCGCCTGTCAGATGCAGATGGAAGGCCTGATCGGCAAACGCCTCGGCTCGCCGTACGTTTCACGGCGCAGCAGCGACTGGATCAAACTCAAGTGCAAACATCGTCAGGAATTCGTGATCGTTGGCTACACCGATCCGAAAGGCTCGCGCAGTGCCTTCGGCGCGTTGCTGCTGGGCCTGCATGATCGTGATAGCGGCGAGCTGCGCTACGCCGGTAAGGTCGGCACCGGTTTTAATGAAACCACCCTGAAAAGCATCCTCGCGCAACTCAAACCCTTGCAGGTGAAAAAAGCTGCCGTGGTCAACCCACCGAACGGATTCGAAGCCAAAGGCGTGCACTGGCTCAAACCGAAACTGCTGGCGGAAGTCGCGTTCGCCGAAATGACCAAGGACGGCTCGGTGCGTCATGCCGTGTTCCATGGATTGCGCGAGGACAAACCGGCCAAGGACATCACTGAGGAGCGAGCGAAATCCGTGAAGACTTCAGAGAGCAGAACCGCCGCGAAGAAAGCCCCGAAAAAAATCGCTGCGAGCAAATCCGAACCGGCGGAGACTGCGCCATCGCAGCTCGGCCTGGCCAGCGGAAAGGTGCGCATTACCCACCCGGATCGGGTCATCGACGCCGTCAGCGGCACTACCAAAATGCAACTGGCCGAATACTACGCCAGCGTCGCCGAATGGATCCTGCCGCAACTCAAGGACCGCCCGGTCGCGCTGGTGCGGGCGCCGGACGGCATCGCCGGCGAACTGTTCTTCCAGAAGAACGCCGAACGTCTGGCGATCCCCGGCATCACCACGCTGGACAAGGATGTCACCGGGCAACCGGTGATGCTGATCAACAACGCCGAAGCGCTGATCGGCGCGGTGCAGATGAGCACCGTCGAACTGCACACCTGGAACGCCACCACGGTTGACCTCGACAAGCCTGACCGCTTCGTCCTCGACCTCGACCCGGATCCGGCGCTGCCCTGGAAAAGCATGGTCGAAGCCACCGCGCTGACCCTCACGGTGCTGGATGAACTGGGGCTCAAGGCGTTTCTCAAAACCAGCGGCGGCAAGGGCATTCACCTGGTGGTGCCCTTGACCCGCAAGCTCGGCTGGGATGAGGTCAAGGATTTCAGCCACGCGATCGTCAGTCATATGGCCAAGCTGTTGCCGGATCGATTTTCGGCGGTGTCCGGGCCGAAAAATCGCGTCGGGCGAATCTTCATCGACTATCTGCGCAATGGTCTCGGCGCAACCACCATTTGTACTTATGCCGCGCGCACCCGTGAGGGTTTGCCGGTGTCGGTGCCGTTGTTCCGGGAAGAAGTGGCCGAGATCAAGGGCGGCAATCAGTGGAATATCCACAACGTCCATGAACGCCTGGCAGAAGTCGGCGACGAGCCCTGGGCGGACATGAAGAAAACCCGCCAGAGCATCACCGCAGAAATGCGCAAACGGGTCGGGATGAAGAAGTGATCAGGTGTCGCGCAACAAGTCGTGGGCGTTGAGCAGTTCGAAGGCAATTTCCGGATGGTTTTCCAGGCCCCGGCGAATTGCGGCCGGAATTGCCTGACGGGTCTTGCGACACAGCCCCGGCAGCTCTTCGATCTGAATGGCAATACCACGCATCGTGCGCACTTCGTTGAAACCGGGGGCGACTTCGACGCGGATACCCAGTTGTTCAAACATCCGTTGTTGCAGATGCCTGAGGTCGGTTAGATCCTTGAGCATCTCCAGACGCGCGAGCAGACGTTTTTCTTCCTCGCGCGTCAGGCGCAGGATGCGCAGATCCGCGCCGGGTTTCTCCAGCAGCGGGTCGCGCCCGCAATTGCAGGCGCCGGGCGGACAGGGTGAGCGCAACGGCACAGAAGTCGTCATGGCCTCCATCATAGAGGCCGTCGGACATTTTTGCCTATGCGCTGTCAGCAGCCGTCCATCGGCCGCTTCGCTTCTGACAGCTACTGATTCAGACCTTCGTAATGCACCAGAATCGCATTGGCGAGGTCTTCATCGCTGGCGTTGATGCCAGGGTTTTCCTGGCGAACCTGTTGCAGCACCGACTCAAGATAAACCCCACGAATGGCCCCGCCACTGGCGACGAATGCAGACAAGTCGTCACGGGCTGGAATCACCATTTTGTGATCCTTGAAGGTCGAGTACAGCGACGCGGAGACACCTGCTGAAGTGGCGACATCGCCCGCATCGACGCGGGCCAGTGCCGAACCGACGGGCAGGCATAAGAGTAAAGAAGAAACGAGCACTAACTTGCGCATGACGGTATTCCTCCACAAGCGCGAAGCAAAAGGGAAGTACTACATAATGTGAGAGGTGCGCGGAGGGCGGGAGTTCCGTGGGAGATTCATATGGAGTGCGGGCAGCGCCGTTGCGGGCTGCCCGTTCCTATATGCAGTGGTCAGATCACGCCACAGGCCATGCGGTCGCCGCCACCGCCAAGGGGCTTGGGCATGTCGGCATGGTTATCGCCGCCGGCATGGATCATCAGTGCATGCCCCTTGATCTCACTGATTTTCTTCAGCCGCGGCGCCAGCACCGGATAGTTGGCGATACCGTCGGCCGTCACGTAAACCGCCGGCAAATCGCCGAGGTGTCCGTCCGCATAAGGACCGAGGTGCTTGCCGGTTTTTTGCGGATCGAAATGACCGCCAGCCGCCAGGGCTGCGCCTTTGACGCCGTCTTTCATACCGGCCTCGCAACTGCCGTTTTCATGGACGTGAAAACCATGCACCCCGGCCGGCAGAGATTTCAGATCGGGAGTGAACAGCAAGCCATACGGCGTTTCACTGATGGTGACGGCGCCAATCGCCTGCGGTGCACCATCGGCGCTGACCAGATTGATGGCGACTTTCTCGCTCGCCGCCTGAGCGGTGCCAATAGCGAGGGTGCCGAGTAGTCCCAACCAGAGTGCGCGTTTCATAAGCGTTTCCTTGTGCTGCACGAGTTTTCAGAGGGGCCGACTCAATAGCCTTTGCCCATTAAATGGCGATGAAGGCGCGATCCCGCTGCGTTCAAAGTGAGACTCGTCGCACAATCCGAAAGTTTTGCCAGTGCTGTCGTCCTCCGTCGACATTCGCTGACACGCTCTGGCGCGGCAGATTGGCGCAAATAGGCTTAACTCAAGGTCTGACAGGGCTTTCCAGCGTGCCCGGGGAGGATTTGCAAGGTGTCGATCAAACTGCGTTTAGTGTTGCTGATTGTTACCAGTCTGCTGACAGCCTTGATCATGGGCGTGGTCAGTTACTTCGGTAATGTGCACATGGCTTCAGCGGTCAACGACAACGCCGTCAGCATGAGCGCGCTGCGCAACCACATGGAGGCCGACATGATGCACGACGCCCTGCGCGCTGATGTTTACTCGGCGATGTTGGTCGGGTTGGGCAAAAGCACCGGGACAGCGGCCGAAGTGCGCGACTCGATCAATGAGCACGCCGGGCATTTCCGCGAGGTCCTCGACGACAACCTCAAGTTGCCAATCAACCCGACCCTGCGCACGGCGCTGGAGCAGATCAAGCCGAGTCTCGACACATACATCAACGCCGGTGAGCGGATTGTCGGGCTGGCACTGGACAACCCGGATGCGGCGCAGCAGGAACTCGCTACGTTCAATACCGCGTTCAGTCAGCTCGAAACGCAAATGGCGGCGCTGAGTGAATTGATCGAAACCAACACCCGACAGACCAGCGAAGGCACCGAAGCGGCTATCCGCAACGCCAATCTCGCTCTTGGCCTAGTGCTGATTGCCAGTCTGTTGTTGCTGCTGGCGCAGGGGCGCTGGGTGATGTCGAGCATCCTCGGGCCACTGAAAACGGCCAGCCGGATCGCCGAAAGCATCGCTCACGGCAATCTCAGCGAGTCCATCGCCGAGCCGTCCGGCAAGGACGAGGCCAGCGTCTTGATTCGGACCCTGGCGACCATGCAGCGGGACTTGCGCAACATGATCGACGTGGTGCGCCGAAATGCCCATGGTGTCAGTGGCATGAGCGAGCAGTTGAGCCATGGCTGCCATCAGGTCGCCGACAGCAGCCAGCAACAAAGCGTCGCCGCCGGGACCATGGCTGCCGCCGCCAGCCAGATGACCGCGAGCATCGAGGAAATCACCCGACACGCCGAGCGCGCGCTGGGCATGGCCAACCAGGCCGAGTCATTGGCGAAGAATGGCGGGCAGGTGATCCATCAAGTGGTCAGCGACATGGATGATATTGCGCGCTCGGCGCAACAGTCGGCGCAGGTGATCCGCACGCTGGATCAGGAGTCCGAAGCGATTTTCAACATCATTCAGGTGATCAAAAGTATTGCCGACCAGACCAACCTGCTGGCGCTGAACGCCGCCATCGAGGCCGCGCGAGCCGGTGAGCAGGGCAGGGGCTTTGCGGTGGTGGCGGACGAAGTGCGCAGCCTGGCGGCGCGAACCAGCGCGTCCACTCAGGAAATCGCCGCGATGGTCGCACGCATTCAGCACAGTACTCGCGAGGCCGTCAGCAGCATGGAGGCGGGCGTGGCGCAGGTCGACAAGGGCATGGCGGTGACGGCTGACGTCGAGCGGGCGATTCGGGAAATTCTTGAGGCAACGTTGAGCACTACACAACTGGTCA
Source organism: Pseudomonas sp. NPDC087817 (assembly GCF_044742875.1). NCBI lineage: Bacteria > Pseudomonadati > Pseudomonadota > Gammaproteobacteria > Pseudomonadales > Pseudomonadaceae > Pseudomonas > Pseudomonas sp. NPDC087817. The sequence goes on along the minus strand of NZ_JBIUVJ010000014.1, from coordinate 54,374 downwards.
ATGACATCACCCGCACCATCGGCGAGCAGAGCCAGGCCAGCAACGAGATTGCCCATCAGGTGGAGATGATTGCCGGGATGTCCGAGGGCAACAGCCGGGTAATCGGCCAGACGGCGAACACCACAGATGAGTTGTCGAGTCTGGCGGGGCAGTTGGCGCAGTCGGTGGATCGGTTTCGGTTGTGAGTGCTGCAGCAGGTGTGCAGTAACCCTGCGAACACCACAACCCAATGTGGGAGCTGGCTTGCCAGCGATAAGGCCGGCACATTCAATATTGATGTTAACTGACACACCGCTATCGCTGGCAAGCCAGCTCCCACATTGGACTTTGGTGTAAACACAAGTGTATTCACAACATCAAAACGATGACTTTAAGCGAGAGGATTCAGCCAAGGGCCGCGCTGGGGTTATGTTCGGCACTTGCCAGCCGATAAGCCCCTGAGCGGAAAAAGACTCTCAAGTCGGGAACAGACGCGCGGGTTTGTCCTGACGTGATATTCTTCGCGCCAACTTGGTTTGACCTTATTCAGTTTGCTTGCCTTTTGGGCGGGCCGACGGAATCCCTGTCGCTCAAGTAGCTGAAGCCAATAATGATAAGAAGTCAGTTCAGAAGGGACATTAACTGAGGTCGATGCGGTACATCGGCCTTGTGTGCCCACCCGTCAAAATTGAAGTGTGCCGGAACCCGCGACGCTAGCCTGAGCGTTGCAGAAGAGGGGCCTCACACGCACAACAGCGGCGGGCGGAAGGCGTTTTATCATAGGTGCAACAGATGTTTAAAAAAGTGAACACAGCCCTGCTGGGTCTGGCTTTGGCGATGGGGATGACATCCGCCAATGCTGACGAAGCAAAGAAAGTCGACGTCCTGCTGATCGGCGGCGGCATCATGAGCACCACCCTCGGTGTGTGGATCAATGAGCTGGAGCCAAGCTGGTCGATGGAAATGGTCGAGCGCCTCGACGGCGTCGCCCTGGAAAGCTCCAACGGCTGGAACAACGCCGGTACCGGTCACTCGGCTCTCGCTGAGCTGAACTACACCCCGGAAGACGACAAAGGCAACGTGACGATCCCGAAAGCGGTCGAGATCAACGAAGCGTTCCAGGTCTCCCGTCAATTCTGGGCCTGGCAGGTTCAGCAAGGTGTTCTGAAGAACCCTCGCTCGTTCATCAACACCACTCCGCACATGAGCTTCGTGTGGGGCGATGACAACATCAAGTTCCTGAAAAAGCGCTACGAAGCCCTGCAAGCGAGCCCGCTGTTCGCTGGCATGCAGTACTCCGAAGACCCGGCTGTGATCAA
>NZ_JBIUVJ010000014.1:52448-53066 GCF_044742875.1 Pseudomonas sp. NPDC087817 | reverse complement strand
GCGGCGGCGTTCTTTGCCCCCCCCCCCCCACCACCCACCCCCCCCCCCCCACCTGGAGCCCGTTGGGTACCGACATGAACTTCGGCGAAATCACCCGCCAGTTCGCCGGTTACCTGCAGACCAAGCCTAACTTCAACTTGAAACTGTCCAGCGAAGTGCAGGACATCACCAAGAACGAAGACGGCACCTGGCGCGTCAGCTACAAAAACCTGAAAGACGGCACCAAGACCGAAACCGACGCCAAGTTCGTGTTCATCGGCGCGGGCGGCGGTGCACTGCACCTGCTGCAAAAGTCGGGCATTCCTGAAGCCAAGGAATACGCTGGCTTCCCGGTAGGCGGCTCGTTCCTGGTGACCGATAACCCGGCCATCGCCGAGCAGCACCTGGCCAAGGCCTACGGTAAAGCCTCGGTTGGCGCACCTCCGATGTCGGTTCCGCACCTGGACACCCGTGTTCTGGACGGCAAGCGCGTTATCCTGTTTGGCCCATTCGCGACCTTCAGCACCAAGTTCCTCAAAGAAGGCTCGTACCTGGACCTGCTGACCAGCACCACCACCCACAACATCTGGCCTATGACCAAGGTCGGCATCAAGGAATACCCGCTGGTCGAGTACCTGG
>NZ_JBIUVJ010000014.1:0-52438 GCF_044742875.1 Pseudomonas sp. NPDC087817 | reverse complement strand
GGAATACTTCCCGAACGCCAAAGCCGAAGACTGGCGCCTGTGGCAAGCCGGCCAGCGCGTGCAAATCATCAAGCGTGATGAAGCCGCCGGCGGCGTGCTGAAACTGGGTACCGAAATCGTTGCTGCTCAAGACGGCTCCATCGCCGGCCTGCTGGGCGCATCGCCAGGCGCGTCGACCGCTGCTCCGATCATGCTGAGCGTGCTGCAGAAAGTCTTCAAAGACAAAGTCGCGACCCCAGAATGGCAAGCCAAGCTGCACCAGATCGTTCCAAGCTACGGCACCCAGCTGAACAGCGATCCAGCCAAAGTGGCTGCAGAGTGGGCTTATACCGCCAAGATCCTCGAACTGCCGACACCTCCAGTGATCGGTCAGGCTGCTGCTCCGGCTGCACCTGCGGCTGAAAAAGCTGAAGCTCCGAAGGAAAACGCTGCACGTGACATGGCTCTGTAACCAGACGCCTGACACACAAAGCCCACTGAACCGGCGACGGTCAGTGGGCTTTTTTGTGGCGAAAATCCTGTAGGTGCGGAGTCAGGATCTGGTTTTTGCCAAGTAGGCACCGAGGCGCTGGCCCATTTGTTCACCCAAGGCTTGCAGGCCGCTGAGGGGACGCACCATCACCTCGAATTCGACGATCTTGCCTCGCTCATCAAAGCGAATCATGTCGATGCCTTTGAGCTCCTTCGAACCTATCTTGGCACTGAACTCCAGAATCACATTCAGCCCATCAGCGGTCGAAAGCTCACGGTGATATCTGAAATCCTCAAACACTTCGAACACCGTGTTGAGAATCATCGAAACCACCGGGGCGCCCGGATAAGGCGTGTGTGCCATGGGCGAGCGGAACACGGCGTTGGCATCAAGCAGCGCGGGCAGGGCGCTCAAGTCGCCGGTACGGATCATTTCGTGCCAGCGGTTCAGGGATTCGGCGACATTGGGCCGCAGGTTCAGGTCAGTCATTTGCACCTCTGGATTTTTGTTGTTCTTCGACTCTAGATCAAAGCGCTGTCAGGGCAAACTTAATGTCGCTACTGAATATCACCCTACAGATCAGATTTCATCTGATACGCTTTTTTCGTTTCAATCTGCCTCTGTCATCGGTTCAGATGCAGGATCAAAATGCCCCGGCAGTTCGGTCACTCACGACAAACCTTCATTCCGAAGTGTCCAGTGCACCGCAAGCTCAGCATTGAGGAGAGCAACATGAACAAAATGGCGATTTTCCTGGGTGGCTTCCTGACACTGACCATTCTGATTGGACTGCTCGCGACGATTTCTCCGGTCTGAGATACGGCCACAAGATGATGTCCGGGGTGTGCCGCGCGAATCGTGTTTAAATGCCGCGCCTTCACACCTCGAAATGGACGTCACCCATGACCGAACAACGGATCCGCGCCCTCGCGCTTTGCGTTTTTCATCACAACGGCAAAATTCTGGTCAACGAGTTTCGTGACCCGGTCAGCCAGCAGACCTGCTTTCGTCCCATCGGCGGCGGTATCGAATTCGGCGAAACCAGCGCCGAAACCATCGTGCGCGAAGTGCAGGAAGAGTTGGGTCTGTCCATGACGGACGTGCGCCTGCTCGGCACACTGGAAAGCCTGTTCATCTACAACGGCAAACCCGGACACGAGATTGTGCAGGTCTACGACGCCAGGTTTGCCGACTCCGGCGTGTACGCGCAGGCGCAGATCATTGGCCATGAAAGCGACGGTGCACCCTTTACTGCGCGCTGGCATGACCGCTCAAGCTTCAGCGAGCAGGCGCCTCTGGTGCCGAAGGGTCTGGGTGATTTGCTCAAGCGCGCCGGATTGCTCGATTGACCTAGCAGCGACCTCCTTTAAGAACAACGACGCACGGCCTCAACTATTTCGTGCGTACTCGACAAGATCCCTGGGATAAACCATGTGATCGACCGTGCTGTCATCGATGCCGTACAAAAACGCGATGGCAGCGGCTTCAAACGCCCAGTAACCGACATAACTTCCTTCGTCGCCGTCCAGGTGAGAGTCGTACCAGGGCGCGTGGGTGAAGGCGCCATACCATTGCTCGCAATAGGTCGCCAACAAGTCGGCAGCCTCTTGCCTGTCATCCGCGTGAATCGCCTGTATCAACGGGGTGTAGACGTCGTGAAACCACTCATCGATGTCTTCTCTGTCCTCGACTACCTTGCACAGCAGATCTTCGTAAAGCGCGTCTTCGCCCTTGTAGCCGGCATTGTCGATAAGACGGATAAAGCGCTTTAAGAGGTCGGTTCGATGCAGTAGTACGCACAGGCTGACTACCTGAAGGCACTCCTCATATTGATCAAGCCAGGTATCGATGGCCAGAGGCGAGATATCGACTATCTGTTCACTGATTGCCAGTTTTTGCTGGCGCACTTCGTATAGCGAGATCAACTCTTCGAGAAGGGGTTGCAGCGCAACGAATTCGACACCCGCGGTGTAGGAGATCAACAGCTTTTTAAAGGCCACGCTTCTGAAATGGCTCGCTCGCAGAGAGGCTTCCTGTTCGGCAGAGTCTGACTCAAAGGTGTGGTGCTCCCAGAACTCTCTGGTCTCTACGCTGTAGGCCAGAAAGTCCTTGTATCGGAAGTCGCTGAGAAACTGTTTGTTCTTGTTCATCAGTGTTCACATGTTGCTGAGCGCCGCGCGTATTGGACCAGATCCCTGGGATAAACCATGTGATCGATCCTGCTGTCATCAATGCCGTACAAAAACGCGATGGCAGCGGCTTCAAACGCCCAATAACCGACATAACAGCCTTCTTCACCCTGCAAGTGCGTGTCGTGCCACGGGGCGTGTTCAAAGGCGCCGTACCATCCTTCGCAGTACTGTTGCAGCCGGGACGACGCCTCTTCGGGCGTATCGACGTAAACCGCTTGAATAAGGGGCGTATAGACGTCGTGGTACCACTCATCAATATCGTGACGGTCAGGCAGCACCTTCTTCAGCAGATCTTCATAGAGCGTGTCGTCACCGGCGTAACCCGCCTGGTCGATCAGTTTGACGAAACGCGCGAGCAAATCATGGCGGTGCAGGAGAACGCACAGTCCCATCACTTGAACCGCTTCTTCGTACTGGTCCGGCCAGTCATCGATGGCCAGCGGAGAGATCGTTGGTGATTGCTCATAGTCAGCGAGCGTTTGCTGGCGCACTTCGTACTTGTCGAGCAGGTCTTCAAGCAGGGGAATCAAAGACTCGACGGGCGCACCAGCGGTGTAGGTTACGATCAACCTGTCGAGTGCGAGCGTCTGGAAGTAGCGGGCGCGCTGCGACGCTTCTTCGGCATCGGAGTCGGATTTGAATCGGTGGATCTTGAAGAACTCGATGACTTCATCATGTTCTTTGAGAAAGTGCTCGTACTGGCTTTCACCGAGGAATTCCTGGCGTCGTTTCATTGATGTCGCGTCCCTTGCGTCCCGTGGAAAAGCTGCGGGATGGTGCAGCAATCCAGACGCTGGATCAAGGATTCAAACGCGGGATCAGTGCCCCTAGTCGTTTTGCGTGGCCGGGCCTTTGCGGCGCTCAGCACCGTCCGGATTGCCAACGTCCAGCAACCTTCTTTCCACCAATACGTTTTCCAGCGCCTGACGCTCGACGGGTTTCATTTGGTGCTCGCGTTTTTTCAGCTCCAGCAGGATAGGGCTGGACCAGGTGCGATAAGTCTGTTCGATGTTGCGGCGGGACGTCATCAGTCTCTCCTTGATGAAGAGCCCGGTGTTGCGGGCAGGGGCTCAATCCGATGAGGTATTAACCTTAGTCGACAAACCGGGAAGCCGCTAATGCCCAGGACTTTGTGGGAGCTGGCAAGCCAGCTCCCACAGGGTTACTCATCGAATGGGGATCAGTCGTCGACCTTCATCATTTCCTGCACGCCTTCCCACGCTTCGGCGCGCATGCGCTCGATGTCCAGGCCGGGTATCACGCCGTTATCCACGACGACCCGACCGCCGACCAGACTGTATTTCACCGTGATCGGTTCGCCCGCCACCACCGGGGCGACGGCGCTGTCGTGGAATCCGTAGAACCGTGGATGGTCGAGGCTGTAGATCACCAGATCGGCCGCTTGGCCAACTTCCAGCGTGCCGACGGCGCCGAGTCCCAATACCTGCGCGCCGCCCGCTGTGCCCCAATGGATCACATCTTCCGCGGTCGTTGCCGAGGCGCCTTGTTCGGCGCGGTGGATCAGCCACGCGGTGTTGGCTTCGCCGACCATGCTCCCGGATTCGTTGGAGGCCACGCCGTCGACGCCGAGGGAAATCGGCACGCCGGCCTCGTACATTTGCGGCACAGGCGCGACACCGCTGCCCAAGCGTGCATTGCTCACCGGGCAGTGGGCGATGCCGGTGCCGGTCTGGGCGAGCATGCGGATTTCACTCGGTTGCAAATGCACGGCGTGGGCGAACCAGACGTCAGGGCCGAGCCATTCGTGTTCGGCGACGAACTCCACCGGCAGGCAGTTGTACTTTTCCCGGCAGAAATTCACGTAGTTTTGCGTTTCGGACAAGTGTGTGTGCAGGCGCAAGCCGAGGCCGCGCGCGGTATGAGCGAGTTCGCGCAGCAGGGTCGGCGGCAGCGAGAAGGTTGGCGTGGTCGGCGCGACCACGACGCGGCGCAGCGCATCCGGGGTGTCCTGGTGATACCGCGATTTCAGCCGCTCGATATCGCCGACCATCTGCTCGAGGCTTTCCGGTTGTAGTGCGGTTTTCGAGAAGCCCGGATGCGCGCTCGCCGACTCCAGCGCACCACCCCGGCAGAGTACGAAGCGCAGGCCGAACTCGTCGGCCAGATCGAACAGCAAATCGCCGGTCTCGGTGCTGCCGTGGGCGTGGTAGAGGTAGTGGTGATCGGCGCAAGTCGTCACGCCGGACAGCAACAACTCGACCATGCCCAGCCGTGCGGCGATCCGCGCCAGTTGTGGTGTGAAGCGATTAAGACGCGGGTAGGGCACGCTCGCCAGCCAGCCTTGCAGGTCCTGATTCAGACCTTCGGGCACGGCTTTGAGCAGGTTCTGGAATAGGTGATGGTGGGTGTTGATCCAGCCCGGGTAGACCACGCTGTTGCGCGCATCGAGCACCCGCTCACCGGGTTGTGATTCCAGGTGGGCGGCCATTTCGGCGATGCGCCCGTTGACCACGCGGATGTCTACGGCACCCGCTCGGGCACGCGGGCCGCGCAGGCCGGTCATCACCGCGACCGGGTTTTTGATCAGGATGTTTTGCAGTTGAGTCATGGCAGGCTCCAGTTCAGAGAATGTGCGAGGCGGATTTGCTGGCGGTGGTTTCCGGCACGCTGACGCCATTCAGCGCGGCGTTGAGCAGCACCGACACCAGGCAGGCGATGACCACGCTGCTGTGCAGAAACGGCTGCGACCACTCGGGTAATTGTTTGAACAGGGTCGGCGCGAGCACCGGCACCAGCGCGGCGGCGATGGTGAAACCGACGATCAGCACGTTGTAGCGATTGCGCTCGTAATCGACCTTGGCGAGGGTCTGAATCCCCGCCGCCGCGACCACGCCGAACATGGCGATCCCGGCGCCGCCCAGTGCGGCAGTCGGCATCGAGGCGATGATCGCCCCGGCCTTCGGCACCAGGGCAATCGAGCACATCAGCAAGCCGCTGACCGCGACCACCCAGCGGCTGCGCACGCCGGTCAGGATCACCAGGCCGACGTTTTCCATGAAGGCAATAAACGGGAACGCGGCGAACATTCCGGCGATAGTGCTGGCCAGACCATTGGCGCGCAGGCCGTTGATCACCTGTTTGTCTTCCACCGGTTTTTCGACGATGTCGCCGATGGCCACGAACAAGCCCATTGATTCGACCATCTGCACGATCATTACCACCACCATGGTCGCGATAGGGATCAGGCTGAAGGTCGGCAATCCGAAATAGAACGGGTAGGGCACGGTCAGCCACGGCGCTTCTTCGACGCTGTGAAAACTGCCCATACCCAAGCCGTACGCCAGACCGGCGCCGATCAGCATGCCGATCAACACCGCCATGTTGCGCAGCAAAGGACTGCCATAACGGTTGACCAGCAGAATGGTCAGCAACACCACCACCGCTACGCCGAGAAACGCCGGCGCGCCGAAGTTGCTGGCGTTGCGACCGCCACCGACCCATTCATAGGCTATCGGGAACAGTTGCAAGCCGATCACAGTGACGATGCAACCGGTGACCACGGGCGGGAAGAATCGCCGCAATCGGCCCACGAACGGCGCCATCAGCATGGTGAAAATCCCGGCACCGATCACCGCCCCGCAGACCCCGGCAAATCCCACCTCCGGGTTGCTGCCGATGGCGATCACAGGTCCCACGCTGCTGAAGGCCACGCCTTGCAGAATCGGCAGGCGTACGCCGAATTTCCAGAAGCCGACGGTTTGCAGGATGGTGGCAATGCCGGAACAGAACAGCGTTGTGCTGATCAGCACCACGGTGTCGGCGTGGGACATTTTCAAGGCACTGGCGACAATCAACGGCACGGCGATGGCGCCGATGTATGAGACGGCCATGTGTTGCAGGCCGAGGGTGAGCATTTGTCGCACCGGCAAAATCCGGTCGACGGGGTGCACGGCGGAGGAGGGAGTGGCTGACGACATGGGGAAACACCTCTGGCTGTTTTTATGCGGTTGAGAGGGGTATTCGTCTGATGCCTCTGACTTGGGAACACCGAAGATCCCTGTGGGAGCTGGCTTGCCAGCGATGGCGGTAGATCAGTCACCAATTCATCAACTGACAGTCCGCAATCGCTGGCAAGCCAGCTCCCACAGGTCTGGTGTTGTTCATCCGACCTGGCATCAGTCATTCGTGCCCGGAACCGCCATCCACCGGCTCCGATGCCTTGTTTCAGCCTGCCAGGCAGGCGGCAAAGCCCTGGTTCAGGGCCGCGCGATCCAGGTCGCGGCCGATGAATACGATCTTGCTTGAGCGCGGCTCACTGCCCCACGCGGTCGAGGCGCGGAACTCCACCAGGCTGTGCACGCCTTGCAGCACGTAGCGCTGGTCTTCGTTGGCCACCGCCAGCACGCCTTTCATGCGGTACAGGTTGTCGGCCTGGGATGAACGCAGTTCGCTGATCCAGCGATGGAACGCCATCAGGTTGACCGCGCCGTCCACGGCGATGCCCACCGATGACACGCTTGGGTCGTGTTGGTGATCCTGCTCTTCAATAGAGTGCTCTGCGTGATGGTCATGGCCATGCTGATCGTGATCGTGCTGGTCCGCGCCGATTTCCATCAGTTTTTGCGTGCACTCGAAGGCGCCGATTCCGAGGATCTTGCTCAGATCGATTTGCGCATGGGTCGAGGTCACCAGATCCGCTGTGGCGTTCAAGCCCCGGATCTTGCCGCGCAGGGCTTCCACCTCGTCGCTGCTGACCAGATCGACCTTGTTGATGACGATGCGGTCGGCGCAAACAATCTGATCCACCGCCTGATTGTCGACGCCGTCCAGTTGCAGATCCTCAAGATGCTGAGCGATATGTTTGGCGTCGACCATGGTCACGATGGCGTCGAGTTCGACTTCCTCGGCAATCGGGTCGTTGATGAAAAAGCTTTGCGCCACCGGGTACGGGTCTGCCAGGCCGCTGGTTTCGATGAGGATGTGATCAAGGCGCACCGGGCGCGCCACCAGTTCGCGGACGATGCGCACCAGGTCCTCGCGAACCTCGGCGGTGCAGCACACGCAGCCATTGACCATCTCGTAGATTTCTTCGGTTTCGGAGCTGAGCACCAGATCACCGTCGATGCCGACCTCGCCGAATTCATTTTCGATCACGGCGATCTTGCGTCCGTGGTTTTCCTTGAGGATGTAATTGAGCAGGGTGGTTTTACCGGCACCGAGGAAACCGGTGAGGATGGTCACGGGGATTTTGGTATTCGGGGTTGGGGCGTTGAAGGGAGTATTCATTTGAGGCTCCTTGATGATTTACCGGTGCACGATGAAATGAGTGATGACGCTTTCTGTGGGAGCTGGCTTGCCAGCGATGGCGGTGTGTCATTCACCAGTGATGCCGACTGACCTATTGCTATCGCTGGCAAGCCAGCTCCCACAGGGGCCGGGGTTTTCTCTCCAGCGTGTGGCGACGCCCGCATCCAGGCCGAACAGGTCGAGCACCCGACCAAGGCTGTGGTCGACCATCTGCGCAAGGCTTTCCGGGCGGGCGTAGAAGGCCGGCACCGGCGGGGCGATGATTCCGCCCATTTCGGTGACGGCGGTCATGTTGCGCAGGTGGGCGAGGGTCAGTGGTGTCTCGCGGGCCATCAGCACCAGGGTGCGGCGCTCCTTGAGGGTGACGTCGGCGGCGCGGCCGATCAGTCCCGATGAGGTGCCCGTGGCAATCTCCGCCAGCGTCCGCATCGAGCACGGCGCCACGACCATGCCCAGACAGCGGAACGAACCGCTGGCGATCCCGGCGGCGACATCGTCGGCGCGGTGGTAGTGGCTGGCCAGCGCGGTGACGTCGGCGAGTTTGTAGTCGGTTTCGTGGGCCATCGTCAGCAGCGCGGCGCGGCTGATGATCAGGTGGCTTTCGATGTTCAGCTCATTGAGCAACTGCAGCAGGCGCACGCCGTAGATGAAGCCGGACGCGCCGCTGATGCCGACCACCATCCGTTGGCGGTTCACGACTCAAGACCTCTGAGCAACACCCGGGCGCGTTCGAGGACATCCTGATCGAGCTGCGCCTTGATCCCGTCAAAAGCCGAACCGCGTGTAGCGTCCAGGCCCATGCGTGAGGTGGTGCCGTTGACCGAGGACGACGGATCCAGTGGGCTGCCGGGCAAACCGTCGATGGTGAAAATATCCAGGTGCGGCTGGAAGTGCGTGGCCAGTGCCCACAACACCTGGCTGTCATCGCTGATGTCGATATCGCTGTCCACCGCGATCACGGTTTTCAGGTACGGGTCCCAGCCGAGCAGCGCCAGCATGATCTGCCGCGCTTCGCCGTCGCGACTCTGATCCAGCGCCACGTAGCAATGAAAATGCGTGCCGGAGTTCGGGTAATGCACGGTGGTGACGGCGGGGAAGCGCGCCTTGAGCTTCTCGCTCATTTCCGCTTCACGGGGCAGACGGGCGAGAGTCAGGTGTTCGGCGTAACGGCCCCCCATCACGTCCACCAACCACGCATCTTTGCGCCGCAGCAGAGTGTCGACACGCAGCACGTTGTTGGTCGAGCGGTCCGAGGAGTAACCGCTGAACTCACCGAACGGACCTTCCTCGGCATACGCCGCCGGGTCAATTGCACCTTCGAGCACAAACTCGGCGTAAGCCGGGACACCGATGCCGTAGCGTGGAGTTTTCACCAGCTCCAGCGGCGCGCCGAACAGTCCGCCCGCCACTGCCCGTTCATCACTGCCGTAGGGCAAACGCGCTGCAGCGGCAAGCATGAACAGTGGGTGCGCACCCACCACCATCGCCACGCGCAATTCTTCGCCGCGTTCGCGGGCGGTCTGCAGCATCCGCCACAGGTGGCCGCGCGAGTGCAGGCTGGTGGCGAGGGCCTGACGGGCATGGCGCATTGAGCGGTGGTAGCTCATGTTGGCGATGCCGGTGAGCGGGTCTTCGGCAATGATGATCGCGTTGGTGATGTAAGGCCCCCGGTCACTGTCGAAATGCTTGAGCATCGGCAGCAGCGCCAGGTCCAGCGCCTCGCCTTCGAACACTTCATCGAGGATCGGGCCGGTGTCCACATAACGTGGCGGGATCGGCTGGTTGGCGCGGCTCTGGAAGGTTTCGTGCAGTTGCGCCGGGGTGACGCCGAACAGTCGGGCGATGCGAGTGCGGGAGGCGAACAGGTTGGTCGCCACCGGCACTTTCAGGTCGCCGACGTTTTCGCAGATCAGCAGCGGATCGCGGCCCTGAGCGGCGAGGGCATCGACCAGGGCGGTGACGTCCTGATCGGCGGAAATCGGTTGGGTGATGGTCAGCACATCGTCCGGAAACTCACGGCGATAGGCGTCGATGAAAGCGTGAAAGTCTTGGGAGTCGCCGAGCGTCGAACGGGTCATGGTTTCACCTCGTAAAAAGCAGGCACGCAGGGGTGAGAGGGCGTTCGATCGAGCAGCCGTTGGCCTGCCGGTCGAACGAACGCCGGGTCATCTTCGTGCCTGTAAAGTCGCTGTGTGTTGCGCTGTTACCTTGTGGGAGGGCCTTTGTGGCGAGGGGATTTATCCCCGATCGGCTGCGAAGCAGTCGTAAAACCAGTAAACGCGATATGCCTGATACAACGCGGTCGCAGGTTTTGGGGCCGCTGCGCAGCCCATCGGGGATAAATCCCCTCACCACAGGAAACTCCATTCCCACATTGGGTTGTGTGTAGCTACAAGTATGTGGTGGTCAGGCGAATATCCGCCTCCGCGAGGTCTTTAGGTGGTGGTGTCGGTTCGATCCCGCACAGCCGGGCTATGTTGTTGCCCAGGTAGTCCTCGAGATGATCCTCATCAATCCCCAACCCCTGCGGTGCCGGCGAGCACAACACCTCAAGTTCGCGCAGCCACATCCCCGGTTCGTTCGGTGGTGAGTCGGTGCCGAACACGATCTTGTTGCGCGGCAGTTCCTTGGCGAATTCGACGATCCGCGACTGGAAGCACCAGCCCGATTCGCAGTACACGTTCGGCGTGTCCATGGCCATCCAGAACGCTTCGAACGAGTAGTTGCCGCCGGTCTGGATACCGAAGTGGCCGATGATGAAATTGACCATCGGGAACTCGCGGATGATCGGGTAGAACATCGTCGGAATCGTGTACGGGCCGTCGCCGGTGTGGATCAGCACGACGATGTTGTATTTGGCGCAGACTTTCATCGCCGGACGCAGCCAGTCCAGTGCGCGATCCGGGCGATAGCCGTGCATGTTGGCGTGCAGCTTGAGCATCTTGAAGCCGTATTCCTTGATGTGGAATTCCAGCTCCGCCGCACCGTTTTCCGGTCCCCAGCGCGGGTTGAAGTTGAAGTTGCCGATGAAACGGTCCGGGTATTTCACGCAGAGTTCGGCGATGTACGACATGTAGTCGCGCACGCCCTCGCGGCCGCGGCGGTTGCCGTCGCGATAACCGGTGTTGCCCGGCGGTGGCTGGATGAAGCCCATGTCGATGCGGCGCGGTTTGCCGTTGATCATGTACGGGCCGTCCATCAGCTTGAGCATGCGCTCGCCGGTGAACGGTTCGCCGGTGTGGCGCCAGGCCTCGTCGACCAGGTTGGTGGGGTGCAGATGGGTGTCGATGATCATCGGTTCAGCTCCTGGCCAGTTGGGTGGTGACGGGACGCTTGAGTTGCGCCTCTGCTTCGGAAACGGAACGCGGCGGCGGGGTCGGTTCGAGGCCGATCATCCGCGCGGTGTTGTTGCCCAGATAGTCTTCAAGGGTGTCCTCGTCGAGGTTCAGGCCTTGTGGCGGCTCATGGCAGAGCACTTCGAGCAGGCGCAGCCACATGCCTGGCTCGTTCGGCGGGGTGTCGGTGCCAAAGAGGATCTTGTGCGTCGGCAAGACCTTGGCGAATTCGACGATGCGCGATTGCAGGCACCAGCCGGACTCGCAGTAGACGTTGGGCAACTCCATCGCCCATTGCATCGGTTCGAACACGTAGACACCGCCGGTCTGCACGCCGAAGTGGGCCATGATGAAATTGACGTTGGGGAATTCCTTGATCATCGGCACCCATTCCGACGGGATGCTGTACGGCCCGTCGCCGGTGTGCAGCTTGACCGGGATGCCCAGTTCGGCGCATTTCTCGAAGCATGGACGCACCCAGTCGAGCGCACGATCAGGCCGGTAGGCGTGCATGTTGGCCTGCATCTGGACCATACCGAAGCCGTGCTCCTTGACGTAGCGCTCGATCGCCTCGACGCCGTTCTGCACACCGCAACGCGGGTTGTAGACGAAGCAGCCGATGAAACGGTCCGGGTAGGTCTGGACCATTTTCAGGGTGTAGGCCATGTAGGCGTCGATGGATTCGCGGCCAGAGAGTTCGCCGTCGGTCCAGGTGTAAATCGTGTTGCCTTGCGGCGGCTGGATGAAGGCTTTGTCGATGCGGCGAGTCTTGCCGTTGACCATGTACGGGCCATCCATCATCTCCAGCAGACGCTCGCCGGTGAACGGGTCACCGTCATGCCTCCAGGCGAGGTCCACCAGATCGGTGGGATAGCAGCTGATATCGATGATCATTGAAGTCGATCTCCTGATAGCGGGGAAGGGAGCCTTGCGGCTCTCGGCATCCACGTCCCGGGCAATCGGCCATTTCTATGCGCTGGACACGCGCATTCCCTCGCCTGTTTGCATCCGGCCCGGGTGGGTGGCTGCTGGGGGCGAGTATTGGAAAGGGGGGAGGGGTTCGTACAATATTAATTGGGCGCGGTGGTGATATGCGTTCGATATGGTTTTGCGGTGATGGGGCTGACCTCATCGCTGGCAAGCCAGCTCCCACAATGATCGAGGTGTTAATCCGATCTGCGGCGCAACACAGCAACTGTGGGAGCTGGCTTGCCAGCGATGGCGTCAGGATTGTGTACGCTGGGCCAATTGTTTGATCACTTCAACCACCGGCGCCACCCGCTCAGCCTGCCCATGCGGCCAGACCGCATACAGGTTGTAATGCGCCGCAATCTGCGCCTCGTTCAACGCCACCAAGCGTCCACTGCGCAATGCATCGGCGGCCAGCAATCCACGCACCAATCCAGCACCGACACCCGCTTCGGCGGCCGCAATCAAATTCGCCGCATTATCAAAAACCACCCGCGCCGGCGGCTCCACGGGCGGCATGCCCGCCGCATCCAGCCACGGAATCCACGACCGCCGCGTATACCCCAACAACGGCAATTGGAGGATCTGCGCCGGGCTCAACGGCACCTGTAAACCATAGCGCTCAAGCAACGCCGGCGAAGCCACTGCCAGCACCCGATCGCCGCAGATCTGCGTCATCTCGCAGTCGTCCCAATCGCCATAGCCATAACGCAACGCCAGATCGACCCGCTCGAATGTGCTGCGATCACTTCGCGGCATCGACAGCAGCGTCACCTCGTAATCCGGCAACCCATCGAGCAACTGCGGCAAACGCGGATTGAGCCAGCTCTGCGCCAGTTCGCTATCGACATCCAGCGTCAGGCGTTGCGCCACGCTGCGGTTTTTCACCGAGGACAAGGCCCGATCAATCTGCGCCAGGCCGTCGGACAACACGCTGGCAAACAGCTGCCCGGCGTCAGTCAGATTGCTGCCGCCACCTTCACGCACGAACAGCGGCTGGCCAATGAAGTCTTCCAGTGCGCGGATCTGCTGGCTGATCGCGCTGTGGGTCAGATCGAGCTTGCGGGCGGCACTGGAAAAACTGCCGCTGCGCGCCGCGTGGATAAACGCACTCATGGACTGTACCGACGGGTATCGCTTGTACATGTTGTTAGTCCTGCTTACACCGGTTGGCAGAAATCGTCGCTGGCCGCGTGTTGCCAAGGCTCCCACTATTCGGTCACCAGGCCCGCACAAAGACGGGCCGCTCTTTTGGAGCCTGACAATGATTGCATTCACGGTTAACGGCGAACGACGCGAGCTGGATGAGGCGTCCCCCTCCATGCCCTTGTTATGGGTCCTGCGTGATCAACTGAAACTTACCGGCACCAAATTCGGCTGCGGCATGGGCCTGTGCGGTGCCTGCACCGTGCATCTGAACGGTGTCGCGGTGCGTTCCTGCCAATTGCCGCTGGCCGCCGTCGCGGGCCACAGCATTACCACCATCGAAGGCCTTTCGCCGACAGAAACTCATCCGCTGCAACTGGCCTGGGTCGCCGAAGATGTGCCGCAATGCGGCTACTGTCAATCCGGTCAGATCATGTCCGCGGCTGCGTTGCTCAACACTGGGGCGGCGGTGACTGACGATTCGATCCGCAACGCGATGTCCGGCAATATCTGCCGCTGCGGCACTTACGGGCGGATCAACAAGGCGATCAAACGCGCGGCGAATACGCCGAAGGAGGCGTGATGCGCCTGCTCGACGACACTTTGATCGAACCGTCACGCCGAGTGTTTCTCAAACAGGCGGCGACGGTGGCTTCGGGGCTGGCGATTGCCCTGTATTTACCGTCCGGCGCAGCCGCCACTGACCCGAAGGCTCCCGCGCCGGCCAGCGAATTCGAGCCCAACGCCTGGGTGCGGATCTTCCCCGACGGCACGGTGAAACTGGTGGTGCACAAGCACGATTCCGGCACGGGCACGCAAACGGCGCTGGCCGCGTGTGTCGCTGAGGAGCTGGACGTCAACCCGATGACCGTGCAGGTGATCACCCCGGAAGATCCGTTCTTCGACACCTACATTCACCCGATCTGGAAAGTCTTCTCCACCGGCGGCAGCACCAGCGTCTCGCTGGAATACGACCGTTTGCGCATGGCTGGGGCCACGGCGCGAGCGCTGTTGATCACGGCGGCGGCCAAGCAGTGGAAAGTCAGCACTGACAGTTGCACCACCGAAGAAGGCCGAGTCGTCCATCCATCGAGCAGACGCAGCCTCGGCTACGGCGAACTGGTCGGCGTGGCGGCGCATTTGCCGGCGCCGGAGCAGGTCACGTTGAAGGATCCGGCGCACTTCAAGTACATCGGCAAGCTGCGTCACAAGCGCGATGCAGCAGCCAAGGTCTGTGGGCGTTTCAAGTACAGCATTGACGTGCAATTGCCGGGGATGCTGGTGGCGGTGATTCAGCGTGCGCCGGTGGTTGGTGCGAAGGTGATCAGCGTGGATTCGGCGGCAGCGTTGCAGGTGCCGGGTGTGCGCAAGGTGATCGCGATACCGGGGCGGCCGGATGTGCTTGGCGGCAATCTGGACGGCGTCGCGGTGCTGGCGGACACGTTCTGGGCCGCGCAACAGGGGCGCAACGTGCTGGCGATTCAGTGGAGCGATTCAGCGCTGGCCGGGTTCGACAGCGAACAGTTGGCCAGCGCTCAAGCCAAAGCCATCGGCGATCCGAAAATACAAACCGTCAAAGCCATGACCCACGGCGATGTCTCCGGGCAATGGCCGAATGCTGCGAAGCTGATCGAAGCCGATTACACCATGCCCTACAAGGTGCAGAACCCGCTGGAGCCGATCTGTATCACCGCGCAGGTCAAGGATCAGGCGATCACCTACTGGGGCGGCGTGCAGGTGCCGTCGTCAGCACTGGAAGCGGCGCAAACCGTGTGCGGCATCGACAAGGCCGGGGTCACCATCAACGAGTTGGTGTCCGGCGGCAGTTTCGGTGCGCGAGAGGCCAAGTACTGGTTGTTCGAAGTCGCGTATCTGGCGCAACAGACCGGTGTGCCGGTGAAACTGCTCAACAGCCGCGAAGACGAAATGCATGCGTTATTCAATCACCCGGCCACCCTGCATCGGGTCAAAGGCGCGCTGGATGCACAGGGCAAACTGACCGCGCTGCAATTGCATGCCGTGTCGCCGGCTTCGCCGGAGCAGTGGGAGCCGGGTTATTTCGAACGCCCGGATCGCATGGATTACAGCACCACCGAAGCGATCACCGCGTGGGACTTTGCCTATCGTCCGCCACACCTGGACTTGAACTGGGTCAAGCACGAAAGCAACGTGCCCAGTGGCTGGTATCGCTCGGTGAGCTTTATTCCCAACGTGTTTGCTGTGGAAAGTTTCATGGATGAACTGGCCCATGCGGCGGGCACCGATCCGTTGGCGTTCCGGCTGGCCAACATGCAGGAACGGCCACGGCATGTGGCGGTGCTCAAGCAGGCTGCCAAGCGTGCCGGATGGGGCCAGCCCTTGCCGCCGGGCACGGCGCTGGGCATCGCCACGAATCAGGGTTACACCAGTTTTATCGCGGTGGTGGCGCGGGTTGCGACCGTCGATGGCAAGGCGAAAGTCGAAAAGCTCACCTGCGTGGTCGATTGCGGGTTGGCGGTGTCGCCGGGCGGGGTCGAAGAGCAGATCTATGGCGGCCTGATGTGGGGCTTCGGCCACGCGTTGTTTGATCGACTCGACATCAAGCAGGGGCGGGTGGTGCAGAGCAACTTTCACGACTACCGCGTCACGCGCATGTCCGATATGCCCGCCACCGACATCGTCGTATTGGACGGTGAGCCGAGCAAACCCGGCGGTGTCGGCGAACTGGGCAGCCCTTCGGTGGCGCCGGCCATTGCCAACGCGTTGTTTGCGCTGACCGGCGTGCGGCAACGCTCGACCCCTCTGAGTCTGGGGTAAGCCGCCATGGACCTGCGCCTGTTGCGTTACTTCATGGCGCTGGCCGATGAGCTGCACTTCGGTCGTGCCGCCGAACGCCTGCACATCTGCCAGCCGCCGTTGAGTCAGCAGATCCGTTTGCTCGAAGAGGAACTTGGCACGCCGCTGTTCGAACGCAGTCATCATCGGGTCGAGCTGACAGCGGCGGGGCAGATGCTCAAGGAGCAAGCACCGCTGGTGTTTGAGCAGCTTGAACGGGCGCTGGACCTGACCCGGCAAACCGGGCGCGGGCAGCTCGGTGAGCTGGAAATCGGCATGATCAGTTCGGTGATGGTCGGCGTGCTGCCCAAGGCTCTGCACCTGTTTCGTCAGCGCTATCCGCAAGTTAATTGGCGCCTGCACGAGATGACCCCGGCGGCGCAGGTCAAGGCGTTGAAGGAAAAACGCATTGATGCCTGCGTGTTTCGCGTCGGCTATGACGATCTGCAGTTGCGCAATGAATTGCTGATCTACGAGCCGATCCATGTGGTGATGCCGGCGGATCATCCGTTGGCCTGTCGCGCGGTGCTGGCCCCGGCGGATCTGGCGCAGGAGCCGTTCGTGGCGCTGGAGTTGAAGCAGTCACGGTTTGCCAATTTTCTATATCAGTGCTGCATTCAGGCCGGGTTCACTCCGCAGATCCGTCAGCAGGTGATCGAGGTGCAGACCTTGCTCAGTCTGGTGCGAGCCGGGTTTGGCGTGGCGCTGTTGCCGGCCTCCATCGAGCAATTGGCGCCGGCGGGGCTGGTGTTCAAGTCGCTGACCCCGGCGCTGCCGGAAGTGCCGCTGTATGCCACTTATCGCGCGGATGATGCTTCCCCAGTCCTCAAACTCTTCCTCGACACCCTGCGTGAGCTGAAGCGGGCGGAGTGACAGTCATACTTCTTTTGGAGGTGCCGGCCTCATCGCGGGCAAGCCCGCTCCCACAGGTTTCGTGGTGTTCTGAAGATTGGTGTCACACCAAAATCCCTGTGGGAGCGGGCTTGCCCGCGATGAGGCCGATAAAGTCAGCATCCATGCTCCTGGCGCACCATTTCAGTCACTTCGCACGATCAGCGGCAGCTGCGGTCGTAACCTTCACATGGGCGTATCACTTGTGGAGATCCAATGAGCCAGGAAGTCCTGACCCGCGAAACCAATCGTCGCCAGTTGCAGCAAATCATTGCCGGGCTGTCCGACGGAGTGATCCTGCTCGAGCTGGATCAAAGCATTCTCTGGGCCAACGAAGCCGCGCTGGCCATGCACGGTGTCAGCCGGATCGGCGAGCTGGGAGCGAACGCCGAGGAGTATGCCAAGCGTTTCAGCCTGCGCTATCGCAACAACCACATGGTGCCCGCCGAGAATTACCCGATCAGTCGCGTGGCGCGCTGTGAAGTTTTCAGCGACGTGCTGATCGAGCTGTTCGCTGCGGATGACCCGGAGCGTGTCTGGGTGCACAGCGTGCGCAGCATGGTGCTGACTGACCGTGAAGGCCAGCCGGAGTCGCTGGTGCTGATCATGAGCGACGTCACCGACTGGGCCAACGCCGAGCAGCGCTTCGAGAAAACCTTCAACGCCAACCCTGCGCCGGCGGTGATCTGCCGGCTCAGCGATTTGCGTTACATCAAGGTCAATCCGGGGTTTCTCGAGATGACCGGCTATACCCGCGACCAGGTCATCGGCACCTCGGCCTATGAAATCGACATCCTCGAACAGGCTGAGCACAAGGATCTGGCCATTCAACGCCTGAAAGATGTCGCGACCATTCCGCAGATGCAGGCCGAGCTGCGCTTGTCTGATGGCAGTACCAAGCAGGTGATCGTCGCCGGGCAGCCGCTGCTGCTCAACGATGAGCAGTGCATGCTGTTTTCCTTCGTCGACATGGAGCTGCGGCGCAGGGCTGAAGTGGCGCTGCGCCAGAGCGAAGAGCGCTTCGCCAAGGCCTTCCGTCTGACGCCGGTACCGATCCTGATTTGCAGCGCTGACGAGCAGCAGGTGATTGATGTCAATCAGGCGTTCCTCGATACCCTGGCCTATGCCAGCGATGACGTGGTCGGCAAAACCGTGACGCAACTGGACTTTATCGACGACGAGGGCGCCCGCACCCGGTTGCTGACGGCCCTGGCGAAGAACGGGCGGATCGACCGGGTCGATGTGCGGCTGCGCAAGAAAGATACGGATCTGCTGGAGTGTGCGGTGTCCGCCGACACGGTCAATATTCAGGACATGTCTTGTTATCTGCTGGTGTTGATGGACATCACCGAGCGCAAGCGTACCGAGCTTGAGCTGGTGGCGGCGATCGAAGAGGTGATGAAGGACGCCTCGTGGTTCAGTCGTACGCTGATCGAAAAACTGGCCAATGTGAAGAAGGTCAATTCGCCGCAACTGCCGAGTGTGTCGTTCACTGATCTGACGGCGCGTGAACGCGATGTACTTGGGCTGATCTGCGAAGGGCTGGCGGACAAGGAGATTGCGGCGCGGTTGAAACTGGCGCCGAATACCGTGCGTAATCATGTGGCGACGGTGTATTCCAAGCTGGATGTGCACAGCCGCAGCGAGGCGATTGTCTGGGCGCGGGAGCGTGGGTTGTTTTCTGGTGAGTGGCGGGCCAAGGGTCAGCGTTAGGGTGCAAATGCACTAGTTCAGCCGGTGCAAATTCGGGTGTCGGCGGGCGGGGGCTGTTCTTAGTCTGTTGGGGTGCGATACGAGCCTTTTATGGCTTGGGATCGTGTCCCTTCGAGTAGTTAAAGGAACGGCCTCAATGATGAATCTTGCGCAGTTGCGCGCCCGGCTTGAGCACAGTTTTTCGCCGCTGGCTTGCGAGTGTTCGGTAGATGGGGATCATTCGCTGACGGTGAAGCTGTATCACGCGGTGTCCGGGCAGGTGGATCTGGTGATCAGTGGGTTGAAGCTGGATGCGTTGCGTACGCCGGAGTCGGTGGACGCGTTGATTGATGAGTTGCGGTATGAGTTGCAGAGTAATTCTTTGCGTTCGTTCAGTGATATTGACTTGGCTTAGGTCCTTTGTGGGAGCTGGCTTGCCAGCGATAACGGCGGGGTGGGCGTCGATGGTTTTGCTGATGAGTGCATATCCGATGCTGCGGTAACGGCTGCTTAGGGTTCCGCCCTTACGGCGGGTCACTTTTTCCAGACGCCGAAAAAGTAACCAAAAAGGCTTTACCCTGACGTACGGCCCTCGCTGTGGCTCGGGTTCCTTCGCTCCGGGGTTCATCCGGGGCATCGCCTCCGGTTTGCTTCGCTGCACCTCCTCTCGATGTCCTCCCCGGATGAACCCCTCCGCTCAGCCTGCCGACGGGCGCTTTAGATCAAGAGCGGTACTCGAGCTAACGCTCATTGTGTTGAGTGGGGCGGCATGCGCCGCGTTTTGGGTGTATTCATTTCTTTGTGGGAGCTGGCTTGCCAGCGATGGCGGCCTTTAGGCCGACCTGTTTCTGGTGGGTGAATCGGGTTTCAAACTGTGGGAGGGGGCTTGCTCGCGAAGGCGGCTTTAGAGCCGATCTGTTTTTGTCGGTTGTACTCCACCCTTGTGGGAGCTGGCTTGCCAGCGATGGCGGTCGGTATGGCGAAGTTGGTCATGAGTCATTTTTCCTTCAAATCCGGCGCAAAATCGACAGCTCTGGCGCTTCGGGGTGGCCGGTTTACTGGCGCTTGCGGGGCTGTCGGCTATAAAGAATGAGTGGTCAGGTCTTCCGTGGTCGGTTCGGTTGCGGGAGTTTGTCTCTCATTTTCGCGGGTCATCCTATGAACAATCTTGGGAAACGCGTGTGTTCGCCATTGTCGTTGGCTTTTTCCGTGGCGCTGTTGGCCGGTTGTGCCAGTCCTCCGCCTCCGCCCCCTGTAACGCCGCCTCCACCGCCGGAACGTACTTGTCAGGTCATCGAAAACACTGAGGTGTCGGGTGACATGTACGTGGACGAACAAGTCACTCGTCACACCACGACCACCCGTTGCGTCACTCAATAACGCCGGCGGGGCGCAGGTCTCGGGTTGAGCGGATTGTGCTGGTGGCCGATCTGCTCGGCACGGCGGTGTTTGCTGTGGAAGGGGCCATTGCGGCGATGCGCAGTCAGCTCGACTTGCTCGGGGTGATGGTGATTGCGTTTATCGTCGCGCTCGGTGGTGGGGTGACGCGTGATTTGCTGATTGGCGCCACGCCGCCGAACGCGGTGGCCGATTGGCGTTATCCGGCGCTGGCGTTTTTCATGGGTGGACTGGCATTTGTGTTCCATGAACAGGTGCTGGGCTGGTCCGGGTCCACGCTGATCGTGCTCGATGCGGCGGGGCTGGCGCTGTTTGCCGTGGCGGGGGCGCAGAAGGCGTTGAATTTCGGCATTACGCCGTTTGTAGCCATGCTGATGGGTACGATTACCGGCGTCGGTGGCGGGGTGCTTCGCGACATTGTGCTGGCGCGGATACCGGTGGTGTTGCAGGCGGATTTGTATGCCAGTTCGGCGTTTACCGGTGCGGCGGTGTTGATCATCTCGCGGCGCTGCGGTGTGCCGCCGGTCGCAGCGGCATTGCTGGCAGGCGCAGCGTGTTTGCTGCTGCGCCTGTTGTCCGTGCATTTCGGCTGGCAGTTGCCGAAGGTCATTGACGCCTGAGGGTCAGATTTCCTCGATGCGCACCCAGCGCTGCTCGCGCGCGGCGAGGCGAATCGCCGTGGCCAGACGCTCGACGGCCCAGGCCTGTTCGAAATCCGTGCCGCCCTGATGGGGGCCGGCCAACGCCATCAACACGTCATGCACCTCTAGCGTCTTCAGTTCGTTGTAGCCCAATTGATGGCCCGGGGCAGGGCTGAACGCGGCGTAGCCGGGCAGGTCGGGGCCGGCGAGCAGGCGCTGGAAGCCGTCCTGTCCGGCGCGGAACAGGCGCAGTTCGTTCAAACGCTCCTGATCGAAAGTCAGGGTGCCGCGCGTGCCGCTGATTTCAAAGCTCAGGTGATTTTTGTAGCCGTGTTTGAGCCAACTGCTGCTGAACGTGCCTCGGGCACCGTTGGCGAAACGCAGCAGGGCGTGGACTTGATCGTCGACGCTAATAGATTTTTGCGTGGTGCCTGCCGGTCGTTGGGTGTGGACGGTGTGAGTGTCGGCGCAAACCGCTGTGACTTCGCCCACCAGATAACGCGCCATCGACAGCAAGTGACTGCCCAGATCCGCCAATGCACCGCCGGCATGCTCCGGGTCGCAGCGCCATGACCACGGCGAGTCGGGATCGGCCATGAAGTCTTCGCTGAACTCACCCTGAAAGCTGATGATCTCGCCGAGTTCGCCGTCGCGAATCAAGTCATGCGCCAGCGTGATCATCGGGTTGTGCTGATAGTTGTAGCCGACCCCCGTCACCACTCCAGCGTCTCTGGCCGCCTGACGCATGGCGCTGGCTTGTTCGAGGTTCACCGCCAGGGGTTTTTCGCAGTACACCGCTTTGCCGGCAGCCAGGGCGGCCATGGCCATCGGGTAGTGCAGGTGATTGGGCGTGGTGATGGCGACCAGATTGACCTTGGGGTCATCGATCAATTGTTGCCAGTCGCTGTGATGGGCGGCAAAGCCCCAGGCATCGGCGCAGTGGCGGGCACGCTGTGGATCGGCGTCGGCGAGGGCGGCGAGGGAAAGTTTGAACGGCAGTTCGAACACTGCACTGACATTGCGAAACGCCAAGGCATGGGCACGGCCCATGAAACCTGTGCCGATGAGACCGATACCGAGTTCGCGCATAGCCGTATTCCTTGGATTTTTATTTTCAGGAAGGCTATTTATGGAATAAAAATTCTCTATATGCAAATTCTAGAATAAATATTCAACCCGTGTAGGCGCTGCCGAGGCTGCTCCTACATGGGTTGGTTGCGATCAGGACAGGAAACCGCCGTCCACATTCAGCGCAACGCCGGTGGTGTAGCTCGACGCGTCACTGGCCAGATACAACACCGCCCCGGCCATTTCGCTCGGATCGGCCACGCGCTTGAGCGGGATCTGCGTCAGTGCCTGCTTGAGAATTGCATCGTTTTTCACCAGCGCCGAAGCGAATTTGGTGTCGGTCAGGCCCGGCAGCAGGGCGTTGCAGCGGATGCCGAACTGCGCGCATTCCTTGGCGAAGACTTTGGTCATGTTGATCACCGCAGCCTTGGTCACCGAGTAGATGCCCTGGAAGATCCCCGGCGAAATACCGTTGATCGACGCGACGTTGATGATGCTGCCACCGCCGTTCTCGCGCATCAGCTTGCCGGCTTCCACGGACATGAAGAAGTAGCCGCGAATGTTCACGTCTACGGTCTTCTGGAACGCGCCGAGGTCAGTGTCGAGCACATTGCAGAACTGCGGGTTGGTCGCGGCGTTGTTGACCAGAATGTCGAGGCGGCCGAACTGTTCCTTGATCCCGGCGAACACCTGGCTGATCTGTTCCATTTCGCCGATGTGGCAGGCTACGGCGGTGGCCTTGCCGCCAGCGGCGATGATTGCATCGGCGACGTGCTGGCAGCCTTCGAGTTTGCGGCTCGAAACAATCACATGGGCACCTTGCTGGGCCAGCAGTTTGGCGATGGCTTCACCGATGCCACGGCTGGCGCCGGAGACGAAAGCGATCTTGCCGTCGAGGTCGAACAACTGAGTCTTGGACATAGGGGTTCCTTGGTGTGGGCCGTCAGAGGCTCGATTTTGCAATGACCTGCAAGCTCATCTGCTCCAGCAGTTTGTTCATGTGAATGAACTGCGCGAAGCGTTTGTCCTGGGTCTGGCCGTGATAGAAGCGGTAGTAGATCTGCTGCACGATGCCGGCCAGACGGAACAGGCCGTAGGTGTAGTAGAAGTCGAAATTGTCGATCTGGATGCCGGAGCGCTCGGCGTAGTAATCGACGAACTCGCGGCGGGTCAGCATGCCCGGCGCGTGGCTCGGCTGGCGGCGCATCAGTTGCACGGGCGCCGGGTCGCCGGACTCGATCCAGTAGGCGAGGGTGTTGCCCAGGTCCATCAGCGGATCGCCGAGGGTGGTCAGTTCCCAGTCGAGCACGCCGATGATCTGCATCGGGTTGTGCGGGTCGAGGATGACGTTGTCGAAGCGGTAGTCGTTGTGGACGATGCTGGAGGTCGGGTGGTCGGCCGGCATCTTGTCGTTGAGCCACGCCTTGACCGCTTCCCAGTGCGGCGCGTCCGGGGTCAGGGCTTTTTCGTAGCGCTCGCTCCAGCCTTTGATCTGGCGGGCGACGTAGCCTTCAGGCTTGCCCAGATCACCGAGGCCACAGGCCTTGTAGTCGACCCGGTGCAGTTCGACGAAACGGTCGATGAAGCTTTTGCACAGCGCTTCGGTTTTTGCCGAATCCAGGCCCAATTCCGGCGGCAGTTCCGAGCGCAGGATGATGCCGTTGACCCGCTCCATCACATAGAACTCGGCGCCGATCACCGATTCGTCGGTGCAATGCACGTAGGCTTTCGGGCAATACGGAAAGCCATCGCGCAGTTGATTGAGAATGCGGAATTCGCGGCCCATGTCGTGGGCGGATTTGGCTTTGTGGCCGAACGGCGGGCGGCGCAGGACGAACTCCTGCTCCGGGTATTCCAGCAGGTAAGTCAGGTTCGACGCACCGCCGGGAAACTGGCTGATCACAGGTAAGCCGCTCAGGCCCGGAATGTGCGCTTTGAGGTACGGATCGATCAGGCTGGCATCGAGTTCTTCGCCAGAGCGGATACGGGTGGACTGGTCAGTAAGCGCCATGCTTATCCCTTCTGCTTATTTTGGAGGCCAGACATCATTGGCTAATCTAATGGCGCGCTCGGGCGGTCACAAGCGCGGGTCGGTCTTATAGGTTAGCGTGTTGCACGATAATCACCTTTGGGAATGTGCGCGGCGGGCTATGGGCGACTAAGGTTTAGCGGGTATGCCGTGTCCACGCAGGAGTCGTGAAATGGGCTGTCCGCAAGTCTGTGCCACCGCCACATTGCAATGCAGCTTCGGCGCCGCCCCGGCGATGCTCAACGTGCTGCCAGTCAACCGCACGCTGACCGGCGGGATGCCGGCGGCGAACATCATGGATCACATTCCGCTGGTCAATATCCTGCCGTTCGGCGTGTGCATGAGCATGGCCAACCCGATGGTCGCCGCAGCCACTGCGGCAGCGCTGGGCGTGTTGACGCCGATGCCGTGCATTCCGGCGACGGCCACGCCATGGATTCCCGGCGGCGCGCCGACGCTGCTGCTTGGCGGGATGCCGGCGATCGACGCCAACAGCACGTTGATGTGTAACTGGGCGGGGGTGATCAAGATTGTGGTGCCGGGGCAGATGCAGATGCTTATTCCCTGAAATCTGTGCTGAATGTACGGGCCTCATCGCGGGCAAGCCCGCTCCCACAATGGTCGATGGTGTTCACAATATTGCATTCACAACACAAACCCTGTGGGAGCGGGCTTGCCCGCG
Organism: Pseudomonas sp. NPDC087817; assembly: GCF_044742875.1. NCBI lineage: Bacteria > Pseudomonadati > Pseudomonadota > Gammaproteobacteria > Pseudomonadales > Pseudomonadaceae > Pseudomonas > Pseudomonas sp. NPDC087817. The sequence goes on along the minus strand of NZ_JBIUVJ010000014.1, from coordinate 27,841 downwards.
ATGAGGCCAGTCGATACAAAACAAAAACTTCAAGCCTGCTGCGGATCCGCCCACCGGCGGAACCACCAACGCACCCGCGAAATCGGTTTGCCATCCGCGCCCAACGGCCGCCCATCCTCGGCAAAACCTTGCTCTGGCTCCAGCAACTGGCCATTCACATAGCGCGCCTCCACCGCCGTTTTCCCGTTCGGATGAAAGCGCTGATAGCGCCCCTCACGCACGCCATCGCGATAAAACTCCGCCTCCGCCACTTGCCCATCCGCGAAGTAATTGAACGCCTCGCCATGCAACAACCCGCGCCGGTACGTTGCCTTGCGCTGCAAAAAACCTTCAGGAGCAAAAAAACTCGCGACGCCTTGCACCTTGTCGCGCACAAACGGCATCTGCGCCGAGACTTTGCCGTTGGGGTGATAGAGCAGCGACATGCCCTGCAACTCCCCGTGGCTGTAATTCAGATCGGCCTGTTTGCGCCCGTCATCCTTGATCTGCAAGGCACCGTCGAGCTGACCATCCTGCAAACGACCCTTCATCTGTTTGTCATCCTGCTGCAAATCCAGCGGTGTGATCGCCATGCCTGCTCCTTGTCAGTTGACCTGCACCAGGCCGCCCTTGATGGTCAGCATGCCGCCGCCGTCCACGGTCTGCGAGGCCGCGCCCTTGTTGGTCAGGCTGATACCGGCGTCGTTGGTCAGCGTGGTGCCAGCCTTGTTGTCCAGTGAAGTCCCGGCCTGATTGGTCAAGGCAGTTCCGGCCTTGTGGGTGATCGAAGTGCTGGCCGAGGTCGCCAGATCGGCGCCGCTCTTGATCGTGAAACTGCCGCCGCTTTGCAGGGTGAGGGTGCCGCTGACCTTGATCGTCAGGTTGCCGTCCACCGTCAGGCTGTAATCGCCGGTGACCTTGTCGGTGTAGTTGCCGCCGGTGCTGTGATTCTGATCGGCGCCAACTTTGACCGTGCGGCTGTCCTTGACATCGAGGCTGTCGCTGCCGGTCTGGATGGTGACGCTGCGTTTGCCTTTCTCCAGGGTCACGGTCTCGTCGCCATCCTTGACCGTGCGAGTGCGGGCATTTTGTACGGTGAGGGTTTCGTCATGGCCGACTGTGGCGGTAGTGTCGTTGAGCACGTTGATCTTCAGGTCTTTCTGCGCCTGCAAGAACACCTCTTCAGCGTCCTTCTTGTCCTCGAAACGCAACTCGTTGAAACCACCGCCACCCTTTGACGACTGGGTCTTGATCCCCGATTGCGTCTGATTGGCCGGCAGCGCATAGGGCAGGGCGTTGTCACCGTTATAGACGCAACCGGTCACCAGCGGCCGATCCGGATCACCGTCGATAAACGTCACGATGACTTCCTGACCGATACGCGGGATGAACTGGATGCCGAACCCCTTGCCGCTCCACGGCAGCACCACGCGCACCCAGCAGGAACTGGTTTCATCGTTCTTGCCGTCGCGATCCCAGGGGAATTGCAACTTGATCCGCCCGTATTCGTCGGTCCAGATTTCCTCTCCGGACTTGCCCACCACAATCGCGGTTTGCGGGTGCATCCGCGGTTTCGGTGTGCTGCGTTGCGGGCGAAACGGTGTGGCTTTCGGGATCGCCTCGAACCGATTGCGATAGCTTTCGTGGCTGGCGTCATGGGTGACTCGCGTCACCACCCAGTCGATATTGAGGCTTGCATCGTCATGGCCGTCGAGAGTGAACCAGTGCCCGGGAATCAACCAGCGACAGTCGCTCTCGCCAACCAAGCGTTTTTCCTCACTGCGCAAGCCATCAACGCGCTGCTTGGTCAGCGTATCGCCGCGTGCTTTGGCGTTGTAGCCGCCGGGATGCTCATAGATCGAACGCGGCCCGGCCACCGCTTCGGCCTGGCCGTAAAGCGAGGTGGCTGGTGTGGTGAACTCATAATCGGTCGCTCGATACACCCCGGCGACTGCTTGCAAGCAGACTTGGCCCGAGCGGATGCCGTGCAGCTCACGTTCGCCCAATCCTTGCCCCAGATAACTGACTTTCGGCCCATTGGGGATCGGCACGAAAGCGTCGTTGCTGTCGCCGAGCACTAGCGTGTGTTTGCCGTCCTCGTGGGTGAAGAACCAAAAGATTCCTTCCTCTTCCAGCAGTCGCGAGACGAAGGCGAAATCGCTTTCGCCATACTGCACACAGTATTCACGCGGGGTGTAGCTGCCGGTCAGCGAGAGTTTGAAATCGGTGAAGCCGTGGGCCTTGAAGATCGTCGTGACGATGTCCGAGGTGGCGAGGTTCTGGAATACGCGGTTGTTGCTGGCGAGGGTCAGCCACCAGAGCCAGGGTCTAAGCACAAGCTGATAGCGTTCGGCAGTTGAGTCGGCCGGGAGCTGGCGGATCTCGGCGACCAGCGCGTCGAACGGGCGCAACTGCGCGTCGTTGTGCAGGGTAGTGGTGACGTGAGTGGCGATGGCGCTGCTCAGGGTGAGAGTTGCACCGTCGTTGAGATTGTTAAGAATTTGCGTGCCCAGCATGTTCAGTGCTTCATCGCCGGACAGTGACTCAGGGAATAACGCTGACAGCGAAGTCGCGGTGAGGGAGAGACTGGTGTTGCTGTCGGTGGAACGTGGCATGGGGTGGTCTCAATGGCTAAAACATTGAACTGCCGTCAACGGGGGCGGGGCCGAGCGACGGTGATACCGAGGCACCAGTCGATACCGGAGCCAGTAATGGAGGGGAACCCGAGGATGTCGAGGGAGAAGACGGCACAACACCATAGGTAAAAAATACCGGGAAATGATCACTTCTTACGGACATGCCCAGGCAGATTTTCTGGATGACGGTTGTGCGGTGCCTGACTGACTCTCCCGATACAACGGTGTTAGCACTGCCTTCGCAAACGGCGCTCCATTTCTCCAGTTCATGTACATAGGCATAGTCCAACAAGCTTAACTGTGCTGTTGGATGCCGAGGTTTTGCATCGATGGCATGGTTCCATTTGTATTCTTCTTCAAAATATTTTTTTGGCGTGAGATTAAGGAAGTGGCCAAACTCCTGCATGTCTCTTAATTCTCTGCTGGAGGAACTCACGTCATCACTCAGGATGCTGACATGTGTATACCCCGCACCTGTTGGCGTGAGTTTCTGCATTTTCATTATTGCGTCAGGCTTGCCATCAGTGGGTACGTTCAAATCGCCACCAAAAAAAACCAGTTTGACCCTCATGCCCTGAATGTAATTTATTGCGTTGACGATATTTCCCAGTGCCACGCAGGACGCGTTTGCATGATAGAAGCCATAACATAAATCGGTAGTTTTATGGTGAATAAGTAATGCTCCACGTTGCTCTTTGTCATCCAGTGGAACATGTTCTGAAATGTCGGTAAATTCACTGGCAATCGCGTTCTTTACAAAAACGATTGAACCCAATGTCGTGATTTTGTTTTTTGCGCTCTCGGGCTGAAGGATGCTTACTGGACTGTAATGTGCAGTCAGGTCCCTCACTAATTGGGTGTTGGCTGCGCCCGATTTACCTGTTTCGAACAAGGCGAAGATATCGGGCTTTCTTTGCTCAAGGTAATAAACCAGAAAGGCAAGTTTTTCTCTGTAAGCCTCGGATAGCGTCGAATTCTGTTCGTCGAAGTGTTGCGCGTTCCAAGTCATTATCGTGAGCGGCATTTTGATTTCTCACTTCGTTTTGTCAACTCGACGCACAGGTTGTGTATGCCGGCCTGCTGCGATTCTGAATTCCAATTGGCTCATTTATGGTGTCTCATTTGTAATGGGCAGTGGGTTGGCCACTTCCTGCAGGTTGGCAGCGGCGTTATCGATCAAACTGATAAACTTGGAGTTTTCAGGGTCTGGAAAGTAATAGCGGTGTAAATTGGGCACCGGCTGAGGGGTTGTTATCAACCGTGCCAGAAAACCAAAGCTAGAAGTAGGTCTGGATGAGAAGCCGAACAAATAAGAAGAACAGAAAGCGAAGAACTGGGAGTTGTTTATTTTCAAGAAAAAAATAGTAGCAGCCACAACTGACGGCATCGAGATGTGCACCTCTGCGACGACGACCTCTTCAAATGCGTTTCTTTGGTGGCTGTTACCTTTTTCGCAGTATGAGTTAAAATCGATGCTGGCAATTCTGGTTGTGCCCGGTAAGGGGGCAACGAGGCATTTACCGTTATTGTCATGCGTAAACAGCAAGCCATTATTAGCCTTGTCTACGCGCGCGACACAACCGCAAAAACCTCCTGATATTACGACTGTACCTATCGGCGCATCATAGGGGACCAGGCAGGAACCCGTTCCAAGGGTGCCATTGGTGGACTCGCCATTTGCATAATGAAAAACATACCAAGGACGGGTGCTGACAGCTCCTTTCGCCTTAATCATTATTCCATTACCTTCGGGGACGCTGATTTCTATTCCTCTAGGGACACTGACTTGCCCGTTGAGGCAAGTAGTTGCGTTGGGTGAAACATCGTCGGTGTCTTGGGTCAGTAAAATGGCTTTGCTTTTCAACAGGCTGTGAATGTTGGGGATGTTGAAATTTGTCGACAGCAAGGCATTCAGATGATTGAGCGCATTTGCCAGTTCTGTTTCTTTAGTGTCGGTGTGCGTATTTAACATAGTTCATCCTTGATTTTATTTGCACAGAACTGGAGGTGTCGTTTCTGTTACTCCAGCACCCACTCCGCCAACTTCCCCGTCACCTGCGTCATCAACACATTCTCGACATCCCGCGCACCCGCCGCGCTGCATTTGGCGAGCACCGCTTTCACAATTCCTGAATCAAACTCGAACTGCTTGCCGGTCGCCGCCTTGTAGCGCCCGCGCAGTTTTTCCAACTTGGCCAGCACAATTCCTTCCAGCGTCGCCTCTTCCAGCGGCCGATACGCGACCACGGTCATGCGCGCCAGAAACGCCGGGCGGAAGGCTTGCAGGAGGACTTTGTGCAGGGCTTCGTTGAAGGCTTCGCTGCCGAGTTGTGCCACCGGCGTATCGAGCAACAACTCCGCGCCGACGTTGCTGGTGGCCAACATCACGGTGTTCTTGAAATCCACCACCAGACCGGTGCCGTCCTCCATCAAGCCTTTGTCGAAGACGTTGTAGAACGCCTCCAGCACATCCGGATGCGCCTTCTCGATTTCATCCAGCAACACCACCGAATAGGGCTTGCGTCGTACCGCTTCGGTGAGCACGCCGCCGCTGCCGTAGCCGACATAACCGGGCGGCGCACCTTTGAGTTGGCTGACGGTATGGGCTTCCTGATATTCCGAGAGGTTGATGCTGATCAGGTTGCGTTCGCCGCCATACAAGGCGTCGGCCAGCGCATACGCGGTTTCGGTTTTGCCGACACCGGTCGGGCCGACCAAGAGAAATACACCGACTGGCTTCTGCGGGTCGGTCAGTCCGGCGCGGTAGGCCTGCAAGCGCTGAGCGATGGTGTTGAGCGCGGTGCTCTGGCCCATCACCCGTTGGCCCATGCGCGCACCGAGGGTGCGCACGGCGTGGGCTTCGTCGGCGAGCATCTTGCCGACGGGGATGCCGGTCCAGCCTGCGATGACAGCGGCGACGGTTTTGCTGTCGACCTGTTCCGGCACCAGCGGATCGTCCTGGCGGATCGCATCCAGTCCAGCCTCAAGGCGCAGTAGTTCGGCGGCGAGATGATCGATGCGACTGTCGGTGGCTTCATCGGGTTTATCGCTGTCGGCGCGCTCGCTCAACGCCAGTAACTCGCGACGGGTTTCGAGCAGCTCGCGCACGGCGACACGCTCTTCACCCCAACGGGTTTCCAATTCGCGAATCGCTTGCACGTTGCTGGTCGATTCGCTTTCCAGCAGGGTAATTCGCTCACGGTGATCAAGCCCTGTGGCCTGTTCACGGCGCAGGCGTTCGACTTCATCCTTGAGGCTGTTCTGCCGGTGGCGCAGGCTTTCCAGCGGAGGCGGTACGTCGTGCTGGCCGAGGGCGACCCGGGCGCACGCGGTGTCGAGGACGCTGATGGCTTTGTCCGGCAACTGGCGGCCGGAAATGTAGCGGTGCGAAAGTTTCACCGCTTCATGGATCGCCGCGTCGAGCACTTGCACGCCGTGGTGCTGTTCGAGTTTGGCAGCCACCCCGCGCAGCATTTCCACGGCGGTGATTTCATCCGGTTCTTCGACCTGGACCAGTTGAAAACGACGGGCGAGGGCCGGATCTTTCTCGAAGTATTTTTTGTATTCCATCCAGGTGGTCGCGGCGAGGGTGCGCAGTTCGCCCCGGGCCAGCGCCGGTTTGAGCAGGTTGGCTGCATCGCTGCCACCCTCGGCGCCACCCGCACCGATCAGGGTGTGGGCTTCGTCGATGAACAGGATGATCGGTTTGTCGGCGCTGCGTACTGCGTCGATTACGCCTTTCAAACGCTGTTCGAACTCGCCTTTGACCCCGGCACCGGCCTGCAGCAAGCCGAGGTCAAGCACGCGCAAGCTGACTTCCTGCAACGACGGCGGCACGTCGCCGGCGGCGATGCGCAGGGCCAGACCTTCGACCACGGCGGTTTTGCCGACGCCGGGTGCGCCAACCAGAATCGGGTTGTTCTGGCGGCGGCGAAGCAGGATATCGATGCACTGACGGATTTCGCCATCGCGGCCAACGATTGGATCGATGCGCCCGGCGTGGGCGTCGGCAGTCAGGTCCTGGGTGTATTGGTCGAGAACCGAATCCTGTCGCGGTGCCGGACCTTTAGACGTGGCGGTTCGCGCACCGACGTGTTCGCGAGAGTTTTCCGTCCACTCCAGCAGATTCGCGCGCAGGGCCTCTTTGGGAATTCGCAGCAACGACGAAGCGCTGTTGAGCAACAGACTGCGGCGCTCGTCACGGTCGATCAACGCCAGCAACAACAGCCCGGAACGGATACTGTCGAGCCCCAGCACACTGGCCTGCACCACCGCATCTTCGAGCAAGCCCAACGTGTGCGACGACAGTGCCGGCGTGCGCGTACTGCCTGCCTTGAACAGATCCAGAGCCTTGTTGATCTCCACCGTCAGCGCATCGCGTTCCAGGCCGAAACGCGGCAGCAAAAAGGCAAAATCGCCACCCTCGATGTCGAGCAGTTCCAGCAACAAGTGTTCGATCTCGACAAAGTGATGCCCGCGTTGCAGACAGCGTTGCGCGGCGCGTTCGAGGGCGCGGCGGTTGTCCGGATTGAGGCGTCCGATCAGGCTGGCCAGTTCCATTTCAGGTGATCTCCAGCTGACGAAGACGGGTTTCGATGCGTTGCACAGCGAGGCTGGCCTGACGTTGCAGGCCGCCATTCCAGCTCAGCAGGGCGGGGGCCTGACGGCCGAGTTTCATGGGCCCGGCACCGCGCACCAGCAGCACCAGTTTGACGTCCAGATCCGGACCGAAATACAGCGCTGCAAGGCTCGCCAGTGCCGGGTGCGCTTCGCCGTCCGGCAGAAAACGTCCGGCCTGCGTCGAGGACAGTGGCCCGAGTGTCAGGCGAATACCCGCGTGTTCATCCCAGACGCGCTTGCCGGCAACGGCCGTGCGTCCGAGTTGCAGATTGCGCCCGCCAGCCTTCATCAGGCTGCGGCTGGCCAAGGGAATCTCGCGCCAGGCACCTTCGTAAGCACTGAGTTCGACCGGCACTTCAAACTGCTCACGCACAATCGCTGCGAACCCGGCCAGCGAGCGGCGGCCATCGGCAAACAGCGCCGTACACGCGAGCACCGCGCAGTCAGGAATCGCCTGGCGTTCCTGCAAGGATTTGGGCAACAACCCGGTTAGCGCGCGCAGTTGCGCCTGCACTGGCGAGGCGCCCGGCGTGACAAAACCCAAGGCGATACGGTGCTTGCGCATCACCTTGTAAAGCAGGCTGAGCAGTCGATGCTGGAACAGATCGAGGAACTCGGCCGGCGCATGATCCTTCGCTCGCGCGCGCTGTTGCAGCCATTCCTGATAGGCGTAGGGCAACGGCCCGTCGGGACCGCCGAGGCCGAAGATCGGCGTGTCGAGGGTCAGTGGTTCGCCCGGCGCTTCCTGCAGGTTCTCAATCTGGCTGGTCGGAAACACAGGCGTCAGCGGCCCGCGCAGTTTCAACGCTTCCGCTTGTGGCGAGGTGCCGCTGCCGAGGGATTCGGCTTGCGGTTGTTCGCGCTCCAGCAACAGCAACGCCTGCAACAACTCGAACGCCTGCGGATCGCGGCGCAGACGCTGGCTCAGGGTCAGAGCGACAGGGGCATGCCGGCTTGCGGTTGCCATGCCTTGACCTCCTTGTCGGCCTGCATCAATACCGTGCGCACAAAGCGATTGGCCGTGGCGTACACCGAAAAGAACTGCGCCAGCACCGCCGAAAACAGCACCGCGCTGCTGCCGACAAAGTGCTGCGGATCAAGCTGCAGTTGCACCTCCAGCCCATTGCGCCAACCGCGCCAGGCATCGACGCCGACATGGCCGATTACCCGTTCGCAACTGATGCTCAGCAAGCCGTCTATCTGGCGTAAAGCGCTGGCTTCATCGCGCAGGTTGTGCAGATGCAGAATCTCTTTCAGTGCATCGAGCGCCTGCGGACCTTCGACCAGCGACAGATGATTGAGGGTCAGTTGCGACACCAGCCTCCAGCGCGAATCACCGTCCAGGCGCGGCAAACTTTGTGGGCTCGGTGGATTGCGCAGACGTGCCCAAGCCACCGGGCCGGGACGCTCAAACCCTAGCGGCGTACCGGCGGGCAGACTTTGCGCCAGGTGACGATTGGTGCACAGCAACTCAGCGGTCAGGCTGTAATCGGGCAGATCGGTCTGTGGCTCGAAACGGGTGTCGACCACGCTCACCAACAGATCGCTGCCGAGCCGGTTCGGGGTCATGCCGCTGACCCGTCGGGCATGCCAGTAACGCTGTTGATCACCGTCGCTGTGCTGGCTGCCGTAATAGGCCGGCAGCCGTTGCACGCCGGCGCCGGAACTGGCGCGCATGCCGCGAATGCTGTGAATCTCGACGCTGTTTTCGCGGTGGCTGTCGGCGATCAATCGGTACTCGCTGCGGGTGCCGTCAGGGCGCAGCGGTTCGGACGTACGCGGGAACAGATTGATGACGGGCGCGCAGCCGAGAACGATATCGCTCGCCTGCAAATGCAAGCGACTGCTCGGCGCGCGATCAAAAACGATGTACAGATACAACGTCTGACTGTCGCTGGCTGCACCGCCCAGCGGCAGATCGAAGAAGTGGAATTTCTCAGGGCATGCGAAGTACTCGGCGAGCAGGCGCATGCCGGGATGTACACCGTCTTCGTCGGGCAGCAGGACCTCGTCTTCGGCAAAACCGACGATGTCAGGCAGTCCCTTCAGTGCCGTGGGAACGCTGCCCGGCGACCCGGCCAGCACCTGCACCGCATGCGCACCGAGCAGGTCATACAGGCTGGCGTTGATCACCGGCGAGGCCGCGAGATGAATGCGCAATCGGTCGATGCCCAGCTCCGACCATTGAGTGTCGCCGAGGCAACGCAAACTCAGGCGCAACGCCGAACGCGCTTGCGCGACAGCGGTCAGTGCCTGCGCCTCATCGCTGCCAAGCAACAAGGATTCGGTCACTTCGATCGGCCACAAACGTACGGCGGCACTGGTGCGAAAGTGGATGCTCTCGCCTTTGCTGGTGGTGACAAACAACGGAGTGTCGCGGGGCAGGGGATAGCCGCCGTCGAGCTTGCCTTTGCTCGGGTCCGGCTCGAACTGGACGATGGCGCACGACGGCAACGGGCGCATGGCCAAGGGATAAAGCTGTTCGAGCAGCGCATCGCTGAACTCGGCGTAGTCGTCATCCAGTCGCCGTTGCAGACGCGCGGCCAGCAGCGCAAAACCTTCCAGCAAGCGTTCGACATGCGGGTCGGGACATTCGCCGGGTGACAGTTCCAGGCGTCGGGCGACTTTCGGATAACGCTCGGCGAACTGACTCCCGGCATGCCTGAGCCACGTCAGCTCCCGTTGGTAGTAATCGAGCAGTTGCGGGTCAATCGAGTCGCTCATGACGTACCTCCAGCCCTTCGCCGCCGGGTTCGATGACGAACGCCACTGGCCAATGCTGCAAGCCGCTGCGCAGTTCGCCCAGCAAGCGAATGCTCAACCGTTGCGGGTGGTCGGGCAGGGGATTGACCTCAACCTCGCCTAACAACAGGCGAGGTTCGAAATGGGTGATGGCTTCGCGGATGTCTCGCGCCAGTCGCCGGCGGTCATCGCTGCGCTGCTGTTGCAGGGCGCTCCAGTCGGCGATGCCGTAATCGATCACGCTGGGTGGTGTGGTGAAGGTGCGCGAGCCACGGCGGGTGTTGAACAGGCGCGCCAACTCGGCAAGCACCGAGTCGAGCAGATCCTGCTGGTCGAACGCCTGCACGGCATCGTCCTCGCTCCAGGCAAGGCGTTCGAACAGTGGCGGGAGAATCCCGGTGCCGGCCATGGCTTATGCGCCCGGTCAGCCGGCCTTGTTCGCCGCCAGGTCCCACACGGTGCCCGCCGTGCCTTCCTTGGTGCCGTCGTCCTTTTGCGCGGTGAGTTCCCATTTGATCTTGGTGAAGTTCAGCGACAGGGTTTCCACCGGTTTGCCGCCCGTACCACCGCTGACGCTGACGTTGGACAGCACCACGTTGTTGAGGGTGTAGATGATGAAGGGCATCAGTTGCCCGCTGCCTTCAGCGGCGTTGCGGCCGATGGTGATTTTGGCTTCAGGGATCGGTTTGCCCGCGCAGCAATAGCTGTTAAGCGTGGGGGTGGAGCTGTCGACAAATTTGGTCAGGGTGAATTCGCCGATATGCGGTTTGCCGGAAGTGCGCTCCGAGTTGCTGACGTCGTTGGTCACCTGCATCGCGACGTTGTGGCTGTAGGACATGACTTCGATCTTGTCCGTATAACCCTCGAGCAGGCTGTCGCCTTTGATGTCGCCGCCGAGGTCGAGAATGATTGCATCCATCGCTTGAAACTCCTGAAGAAAATCACATTAGGCAAATTGGGCTGAGCACTGAACCTGTGGCGAGGGGATTTATCCCCGATGGGTTGCGAAGCAGCCCCAAAAAATCAAGGGCCGCTGCGCGCCCCATCGTGGATAAATCCCCTCACCACAGGTGTTTCAATGGTCTTGAGAGACTGGCTCCCCCACCACAGGGAGGCATTCACTCAAAAATTGCTGCGATCAGGCAGCAACCGGTGGCGGCAACGTCGCCACCAGACGAATCGACGCCGTCAACTCCTCAAGCTGAAAGTGCGGCCGCAGAAACACCGTCGCCCGATACGCGCCGGGCTTGCCGGCCACTTCGGTGACATCCACCCGCGCTTCCCGTAATGGGTACTGCGCCTTGATTTCCTGCGGGGCGTTGTCGTTGATCAGCACATAGTCGGCGATCCAGTTGTTGAGGTAGGTCTGCACGTTGTCGCGGGTCATGAAACTGCCGACCTTGTCGCGCATGATCACCTTCAGGTAATGGGCGAAACGCGAGGCCGCGAGCACGTACGGCAACATCGCCGAGATCCGTGCGTTGGCATTGGCCTCGTTGGTGTTGTAGACCTTGGCCTTGTTGGTGCTCTGGCCGCCGAAGAACACCGCCACGTCGCTGTTTTTCTTGTGACACAGGGCGATGAAGCCGAGGTCGTTGAGTTCCTTCTCGCGGCGGTCGGTTATCGCCACTTCGGTCGGGCATTTCAGCGACAGGTCGCCGGAGCTGGTGCGGAACGTGTGCGCCGGCAAACCTTCGACCGCGCCGCCGCCTTCAGCGCCGCGAATCGCCGCGCACCAGCCATATTTGGCAAAGGCTTCGGTGATGCGTTGCGACAAGGCCCACGCGGCGTTGCCCCACAGGTATTTACTGTGGTCGGTGCCGTTGACGTCTTCGACATAGTTGATGCCTTCCACCGGCACAGTGTCAGGGCCATAAGGCAGGCGCAGAAGGAAGTGCGGCAGCACCAAAGACACATAGCGCGAATCTTCGCTTTCGCGGAACGAGCGCCACTTGATCAGCTCCTGGCTCTCGAAGACTTTCGACAGATCACGCGGTACCGCCAGCTCGGTGAAGCTGGTCATGTCGAACAGGCGAGGGCTGGCGGCGGCAATGAACGGCGCGTGCGCTGCGGCGGCTACGTTCGACAGTTTTTCCAGCAGGCCGATGTCCTGCGGATGCCGGCCGAAGGTGTAGTCGCCGACCAGCAAGCTGAACGGGTGGCCACCGAAGGTGCCGTATTCCTCTTCGTAGATTTTCTTGAACAGCGCGCTCTGGTCGAATTCGACGGCTTTTTCCAGGTCGTTCTGCAGCTCTTTCTGGGTGACGTTGAGCAGGCGCAGTTTCAGCCGGGTACTGGTTTCGGTGTTCTGCACCAGCATGTGCAGGCCGCGCCACGAGGCTTCGAGTTTTTGCAGGTCGGGGTGATGCAACACCTCGTTGAGCTGGGCGCTGATCAGTTCGTCGATCTGGCTGATGCGGTCGTTGATCATCGCCACGGTGTCCTTGTCGATGGCCATGCCTTCGTCAAGAACCTGGGTGGCGAACTCCGCGAGCATGTCGCGGGCGTAATCCTGCTGACTGTCATCGTGGGCCATGCGGCCCTCGGCGATGATCCGGTCGAGCAGGGATAAAGTTTCGGCTGCAGCATTTTCGCTGGCTTGATTCTGGGCGGCGGCGGGCATGGTGAGTTCTCCCCTCGATTAAGTGGACGATCAGGCTTGCGGTTCGGCCGGCGCCTCGGCATCAGCTGCCGGGGTAGCGGTGTCCGGGCGGGCCGATTTGATTTCCTGCAGGCCTTCGGTGTTGGCGATGACATCGCGCAACAGCTTGTCCAGGTCATCGTTGCCGTCGAGCTTGGTCAGCAGATCGCGCAGACGCTGGCGGGCCTCGAACAAACGGCGCAGCGGCGTGACTTGCTCCACTACCTTGACCGGGTCGAAGTCGTCGATGTGTTTGAAGTTGAGTTCGATATTGAGCTTGCTGTCGTCGCCGCTGAGGGTGTTGTTGACTTGCAGCGTGGCGCGCGGGCCGATCGAGGCGAGTACCTCGTTGAAGTTGTCGCGGTCGATTTCGGTGAAACGTCGTTCAGTCAGTTTTGCCAATGGCTCGAGCGGTTTACCGGAGAGGTCGGCGAGGATCCCGACCACCAGCGGCAATTCCTTTTTCTCGATGGCGTTGCCGATTTCGACGTCGTAGGTGATTTGCACTCGGGGCGGACGCACCCGGTCGAGCTTGTGTTGAGTACTTTCTGCCATGACGGCGGACTCCGATGCGATGAGCGGGCGCAATGCATCGGGGTGGCCCGTTCATCGCTTTCCCTTGCTGGACCGTAGGTTAGAAAGGGAGGCAGATGACCTGTCGTTCCTTTGACAAACCTTCCTCATTCGGCTGTAGGAACCGAACTACCCAAGACGCTAGAACAGGTCTATAAAAATGCAAGGAAAAACATTTTTGGACAGATTCGGGAAAAGGAAAATTCATTTTGTGTAGACGACTTTTTCTAACGTGGGTGTTGGCACTGCTGGCGGGCTGTTCTTTCTTCGGGCCGAAAGTCGACCTCGACAGCCTGACCCTCGACGTCGCGCCCAAGGCCAATGACGACACACCGATTGCCGTGGATTTCATTGCGGTCAATGACCCCGATCTGCTCAAGCAACTGTCCGGCATCAGCGCCAGTCAGTGGTTTGCCGAGCGCGAGCAGTACCAGCGCGACTATCGTCAGTTGATGAGTGTATGGGGACTGGAGCTGGTGCCGGGGCAATTCATCGACCGCCAACCCTTCCCGCTGGGGGGCAAGAAGGCCTCTGGACTTTTAGTCTTCGCCAGCTATAACACTCCCGGAGCGCACCGATTGCGCCTCGATGATCAGAGCGAGGCCTGGCTCAAATTCGACAGTCGTGAAATGAGTCTGGTCAGCCAGGAAAACTGAAACACACCGCTCGCCGCCGACTGGCGGCAGGGTCGAAAGGAGTCGTATGAGTCTGCTACCTGACGCGGTTTGCTGGCACGAAGGCATGCAATTGCTGCCGCAGCATTTTCAGTTGCAAGGGCTGCGGGCCGAAGCGCTCGGCGCGCATCTGGCGCAGGCGTGTAATCCATGGTTCTGGGGCGTCAGCCACATGGAGTTCGACCCATCGGCGCTGAGCGCCGGCGTGGTGCGGGTGTTGTCGCTGCAAGGGACGATGCCCGATGGCTTGCCGGTGGATTTGCTGGCCGGTGTCGGGCCGACGCTGGAACTGGATGTCAGCGCCGCAATCAACGCCACCGACGATGCCACTGTCACGGTGTTCCTGGCGATCAGCCCGATGTGGCGCGCCGGGCAATTGCTGCCGCTCAAGGGCCGCTTGCAGTCGGTGGTCGGTGAAGCGTTGCCGGATCTTACCAGCGGTGAATTCCCCGAATCGATCACCGTGTGGCGACCCAATCCACGGTTGTGCACGCAGTTGAACAAGGCTGATTCAATCTGCCTGCCGTTGCTGAAAATCCGCAAGGAGGGCGGCGGCTTTCTGCCGTTGGCGTACACGCCGCCAACGCCGGTCCTGTTGCCGGAATCCGTGCTCGGACGCCGCATCGCCGGGCTCTGTGCACGGGCGCGGGAAAAATGTCTGTTTCTCGGTGGCCGTTTGCGGCAGGCGCAACAGGCTGGCAACCAGGACGATGCCTTGGAAATCCGCCGCCAGTTGACCGCGTTGTGGGCGCGGCTGCCGGAAGTCGAAGGCACGCTGAACAGTCGCATCGCGCACCCGCAAACCTTGTACGTGCATTTGCTTGGCCTCGCAGGCGCCTGGTCGGCGCTCGATCCACTGGCCGGCGTCCCGGCGTTCGCACCACTGGATTTTCTTGAGCTGCAGCGCGGTTACGACGCTGTGCTGCAATGGCTGGAAACCACCCTCGAACTGATCCGCGCCGGCTATCGCAGCCTGCCGTTCGAACGCGGTGAACAGAGCTTTTCCATTCAGTTGCCGGACGAGCAACCGAGCCAGCGTCTGGTCGTTGGTTTGCGCATGCCCAATGGTGCCAGCGAGCAAGCGGCGATCGACTGGTTGCGCGGCGCGATCATCGCCTCGGCGCCGCACATTGCGTTGCTCAGCCGCCAGCGCATGAGTGGGCTGAGCCATCAGGCCATGAGCCGCAGCGAGCAAGTGGCCTACAGCGTCGGCGAAGACACGCGACTGTTTGTGATCACGGCCGAGGGCGCCTGGTTCGACGCGCAACTGCCGCTGATGATCGCCGCCCCCGCTGCAAAGCTGACCAGCAGTCCGTGGCAAGTGGTGCTGTTTGTCGCGCAGAACAGTGAAAGTGCCTGATCACACAAGGAACGCCGTATGTCGCAAGGAAGTGCCGCAAGCCTGGGGTTGCAGGACGCACCGTTGAGCAGCGCGTTCCGCCAGACATGGCAGCAATGGCAACAGGACTGGGTGCAATTGCCCAAGGACAGCGAAGACGAAGCGGCGCTGGTCGAGACCGCGGTCGAGTTGTCCACTCAGGCTTCGCAACGCTTGTGGCGCACTGCGTATTCGCGGGTCGGCGACTCGGCGACCGAGCAGGTCAAGGCACTGGTGTATGCCTTCGTCGCACTGGTCGACGAAACCCTGTTGTTTACGCCATGGCCGGGGCAGGCGGCATGGCAGGACAAACCATTGGAGTCGCGCCTGTATTCCAGCCGGCAGGCCGGCGAGCAAGTGCCGGCGGCGATTCAAACCCTGCTCGATGAACAGCAACCGACCGCCCGCGATCTCGCCAACGTGTATTTGCAGTGCCTGATTCTCGGTTTCCACGGGCGTCTGCGCGGCGAGCACAGTCAGGCGCAACTGGAGAAATGGCGGTTGGCGCTGTTCAACTTTGCCTGGCAGGACGAGGCCTCTTATGAAGGCGTCAGCCAGCGACTGGTGCAGCCCTCGCTGGTCACACCGTTGCAGTTGCCGGTACGTACAGCGCTGCCGGACGGTTTTCGTCTGGCGTTGGGGATTCTGGCGATGGTGCTGGTGTTGACCGGGCTCGGTCAGTTTCTCTGGCGTGACATTCGTTCCGAGTTGGAACCGGTATTGCAAATGACCGATTCGGTGACGCCCGCGGAGCACGACTCATGAGCACCCTGACGATTGTCGCGTGGGTCTTCGCGTTACTGTTGTTGCTGGTCATCATCGCCGTGGCAGTGTGGTGGCTGCGCACCCAGAGCGGCGCGGCGATCCGCAGTTTTTATGCCTCGGTGCGGCACATGGAGCAGGAGCAGGGCAGTCGCGACCGCTATCAGATGCCGTGGCTATTGATGCTCGGCGACGAAATCCAGGGCACGCAACTGGTCAGCGAATGGCGTTTGCAGCCGACCGACAAACCGGCGTGGTTCGGCCGCTGGTGGTCGGACCCCGAAGGCGCGGTGCTGGTGGTGCCGCAGGCGTTGTTCCTGCCGGACGACGGCATGCATTTGCAGCGCGGCGGCTGGTGGCGGCTGCTCGGTCTGATCTTGCGTTTGCGCAGTAAACGGCCGCTGGACGGGGTGATCTGGACAGTGCCGGTGAGTCGCCTGAGCAATCTCGAACAAGCCGCCAGCCTCGGTCTGGCGGCGCGCCGGCGCTTTATCGATTTGCTGCAACGCTTCGGTTTGAGCGTGCCGGTGTACGTGATCATCACCGGCCTGGAAGAGTTGCCGGGGTTTCAGGAACTGATCAGTGCCTTACCCGACGAGGCCCGCGAACGCACTTTGGGCTGGTCGTCGCCCTACGCGCGTGACGCCGTGTGGCAAGGGCAGTGGAGCGATCAGGCGCTGGATCGAATCCACCGCGCTGTTGCTGAAGCGGTGATCGAGGTCGGCACCTTGTCCGGCCATTTGAGCGCGGATCTGTATGCGCTGCCGGAGCGTCTGGAAACCCTGCGCCGTGGTTTGCAGAGCGTGCTGGAGCCGGTGTTTCAGGGTAATGCACAGGGCGAAGCGCCGTGTTTTCGCGGCGTGTATTTCACTGCCAGTCAGGCGTCGAAAGATGCCAGGGATGGTTTTTCCGCCGACGACAGCGGCTTGCAACAAAGCGTGTTCGTGCGCCAGTTGTGGCGCCAGCGGCTGGTCGGCGAGCGCGGTCTGGCCCAAGGTGTGCCGCGCCTGCTGCGTTTGCGTCAGCGCTGGCAGCGGATCACCGCTGGGGTCGCACTGGTAGTGGGCGTGGTCTGGGCGGTGGCGATGCTGTGGGTGTGGAATCAGTCGGTCAAGGATGCCCATGAACTGGCGCGGCTGATGCAGAGTGCGCAGAAGAGCTACGTGGCGGTCACCGATGACGCGCATCGGGTCGAGCCGACTCGGCGCAATGTGCAGAGTTTCTGGCGGGTGCTGGAGCGCGCCCCGCACTGGCACTACATTTCGCTGGCGTTTCCGACCTCATGGTTTTCCTCGGTGGACGTGAAAATCGAACAGGCACTCTTCAAGTCTGCTCAGCGCCAGATGGTCCAGCCGTTGCACCAATTGCTGGTCGCCGAGCTTACGAAAATCAAGGCGATCCGCAGTACCGATCGGCGCACCAGTGTGGAAAGTGAGGACCCGGCGCAGTGGCAGAATTATCAAAAGGCTACGGATCTGGTAGATCGGGCGTTGCGTCTGGAACAGCAGAATCAATTGTTTGCCGAGGTGCAGAACAGTCAGCGGGCGCCGCTGGACGATCTCGTGCAACTGAGCAATAGCGCGCTGTCACTGAATCTCAATGCGGCGACCGTGCCGCATTCCGCGTACTACAACCGTTTGCTGGCGGCGGGGGATGGCGGTGATGTGCAAGCGCTGGATCTGAGCGTCGAGCGCCCGTTGGTCACCAGTAACTTCAACGGGCTGATGCAGCGCTGGCTTGATCAGTATTTTCTTGCCGAGAACTTCGTCAGCAAGGCCGGCTACCTCAAATTGCATCTGGAACGACTCGAGGCTGGCAGCGGCAACAGCCTCACTGAGCTGGAAGACTTGCGTGCGTTGATCGATGACCTGCAAGCGGCGGTTGCCCTGACCAACTCGACGTGGAGTCGCGGCAAGGGCCAGGAACTGGTGCCGGGTTATCGTGAGTTTCTCGACAAGGTGCGCAAAAGCACCTTGCTCGGTCCGGTCGTTGAGCAGCAACTCGATCAGCAGGCTGGCAAGTTGCAGCAGAGTTTCCGTGATCAGTGGATCGCCCAGGTTGGTTCACGCGGCAATCTGTTGATCCAGCAAGGCAGCGGGCAACTGGCGTTGCAGGAACATGTGGTCAAGCTCAACAACGCCGTGCAGGCGCTGTTCAAGCGCGACTTTGTGTCGGTGGCCATGCGCGCCAATCAAAACAACGTCAATCTGCAAGGCCAGACCGTGGATGGCGATGATCTCAATACCTCGCTGAATTACTTCACCAGTTATAAAAGCTATGTCGCCGAAGAGTTGCCACGCATCCCGCCGGCCTATCGCGAGGCATTGCTGCAAACGGCTGAAGCCGCCGCCGCTCAGGCAATGTGGTTAAGCCTCAAGGATCACAACGATCAGACTCATCCGTACGCGGTGTTCAATGTGCAGGCCGAGCAGGCCATGGCCTTGCAAAAGGCCTTCGTCGAGGTGCATCGCAATGATCTGGCCGCGCGTCTGCAAGGTGCGTTGAACCGGCGGGCAATGGCGCAGGTTGTCAGTGGCCTCGATGAAATCACCGCGCAACCGCTGTTCGCGGGGCGTACTGAAATCAGCCAGTGGGACGGCTCGAAAAACCTCGGCCTGCAACTGTACGGTGCCACTGATGTGCAGGACCTGAAACTGAGCCTCAAGCAGCAGTTCAACACCATGCTCGGCATCACCGAGCGACGGCAGTCGGCGTTGCAGTGGCTGATGACCCAACAAGGCAATCTGTCGGCGCTGGATTACGAGCGCGTGACGCAGTTCAGCGCGCTCAATGACGAACTGCTCAAGTACAAGGATGCCAACCCGGCCAGTTCGCCGGCACAGATCGAGCAACTGGTCAGCCGCGATTTCATCGACATGGACACCGCGTCCTGCGTGCAGGTCTTGCAAACCGCCAATCTGGTGGGCGGGCGCGGAACGCTGGCGATGCGCGCGGTGGAACTGCAACAGGCGGCGATGCAGCGCTGCCAGTTCTTGCAACAGCAACAGGCGGCAGCGGCGTGGAATGAACTGGCCAACTATTTCAATCAATACCTGGCCGATCGTTTTCCGTTTGCCAACGGCGTGCAGGCGCAAGATGCCGACCCGGCTCGGGTTCAGCATTTCCTCGAAATCATCGATAAACGACTGCCTGTGGCGCAAGCCGGACTGGTGCTCAGCCAGACCCCGGAACGCCTGGCGGCGGAAGATTTTCTCAATCGCTTGAAACAGGCCAGCATTTGGCTGACGCCACTGTTCGTGCGCGATAAGAGCGGCATCCTCGGCGTCGAACTGGACGTGCGCTGGCGTACCGATCGTGACGATGAGAAGGGCGCCGATCAGGTGATTGCCTGGGGCCTGCTCGCCGGCAGTCAGCAGATCAACTATCCGGTCCCGGCCGAGCAACCGAACCTGCGCTGGATGGTCGGCCAGCCCATCCGCCTGACCCTGCGCTGGGCGCGTAACGGCAAGGAGCGGCCGGTCAACGACCCGTTGCAACCGAACCTGGTGGTGCGTGATCTGGAGGCCGGTTGGGAGTACGGCGGGCCGTGGTCGTTGCTGCGTCTGATGCGTGCGCATTTCTCGGTACAGCGCCAGCCGAGCATGGATTACACCGAGTTTCCGCTGACCTTGCGTTTGCCCGTGACGGCGTCCAGCGACAGTGTCACCAGTGACTTCACGCGGATGTTCGTGCGCCTCTCGCTGATGAGCCAGGGCTCGAAACTGCCGTTGTCGATTGCACCATTGCCGACCCGTGCGCCGCGCTCGCCGTTTCAGGTGACCGGCACCACGGCTGCGCTTGAAGCCCAAAAGGAAAATCTGTGAGCCTGCCATCGACCACGTTGCCGGATCTGATTGATCAGTTGCTCGCGCCGATCAGCGCGGACGCGCCGTGCGGCGTCGACTTGCGCTATGAACGTGAGTTCGACCAGTTGCGCGACCTGCGCCGCGAGGACGACGCCAGCCTGCCGACCGGAGTCTGGCAGTCGACACTCAAGCGGGCGAACTGGCCGGACGTCGAGAAACTCGCCATCACGCTATTGCTGGAACGCAGCAAGGACCTGATGCTCAGCGCCTGGCTCGGCGAGGCGTGGCTGCATCTGCAAGCGCTGGACGGCTTGCCCGGCAGCCTGGCGCTGATCGCCGGTTTGTGTGAGCGTTTTCCCGAGCAACTGCATCCGCAGGCAGAAGACGGCGACCAGTCGTGGCGGGTGATTCCGCTGGAATGGCTGGTGCGTCGCTACAGTGAAGTGCTGCTCACGCGGGTGCCGCTGTTCGGCAGCCGCAACAGCGATTTTGAGGCTTATACCCTGGAAGTCTGGCGGCGCTTGCAGGTTCACCAGGTGCAGACCAACGACAGCAAAAACGCCAAGACCCTGGCGGAAACCGCGCGCAACGAACAGAAGAAACTCAACGAGCAGATCCGCGCCACGCCGCTGGCGTTCTGGCTGCGTACTCAGGGCAATCTGCTGCTGAGCCTGCAACACCTGCAACGGCTCGATAGCTGGAGTGATGCCTATCTGGGCGATCAGGCGCCGGGGCTGCACCCTTTGCAGGACACCATTGAAGCGCTGCTGACCCTGGTTCAGGAGTTTATCGCCATGCACCCACAACAACCGGCGCCGCCACCGCCGTTGGTCGAAGCGCCCGTGGTGGTCGCGCAATCAGACGAATCCGCGCCGCTCGCGCAGGCCTTTCGTGAGCCGGCCAGTCGCGAAGAGGCATACCGGCAATTGCTGCTGATCGCCGAATACCTCGCGCGCACCGAACCTCACAGTCCGGTGCCCTATCTGATCCGGCGCGGAGTCGAGTGGGGCAACAAGCCGCTGAGCGAATTACTCGGCGAGTTGATCAGCGCCGACGCTGAATCGCGGCGCCTGTGGACGTTGCTTGGGGTGCTTTAGTGCACGCGCTGGTTGTTGACCCTCGGCGGCAATTGAATCGGCGTGAGCACCGGTTGCCCGGAAAAGAACGCCACGAGGTTTTTTCCCACCAGTTCCACGGTGCCTTGGGTGGCTTCCGGTGACAGGCCGGCGACGTGGGGCGTGAGCAGCACGTTGGCCAAGGTTTTTAGCGCGTCCGGCACTTGTGGCTCATGATCGAACACATCCAGCGCCGCGCCGGCAATGCGCCGTTGTTCGAGTGCGGTGATCAAGTCCGCCGTGGCGATCACACTGGCCCGGGCGATATTGACGATGAACCCTTTCGGCCCCAGCGCATCGAGCACCGCACGCGTCACCAGATGCTGCGTGCCGATCCCGCCCGGCGTGGCGACAATGAGAAAGTCCGACGCCCGCGCCAGTTCGGTCGGGGTCGAGCAGAACGCGTAAGGCACGTCACTGCGCACCTGACGGCTGTGATAGCTGATGTCCATGTCGAAGCCGAGGTTTGCGCGCTTGGCAATCGCCAGGCCCACCGCACCGAGGCCGAGAATACCCAGGCGCTTGCCGGCGAGTGACGGACGCATGATTTTCGGCCATTCGCCACGGCGCACGGCGGCGTCACAGCGCGGAATATCACGCACCAGTGCGAGCAGCATGGCCATCGCATGGTCAGCCACCGACGAGGCGTTGACCCCGGCGCCGTTGGTCACGGTGATCCCGCGATCACTGGCGGCTTGCAGATCGACCTGCTCGTAACCGGCACCGATCACCGTGATGATTTTCAGCGCGGGCAGGGCGGCGATTTCGTCGGAGGTCAGGCCCAGCGGGCCCCGGGTCAGCACCGCGTCGATGCGCGGGCCGTGGGTGGCGATGGCTTGCGCACGTTCGGCAGGCGTGGGGGCGAGGATCAGATGAAAGCCCTGATGCTCGAGAATCGGCAAGTAATCATTGATGGTTTCAACCAGTACCAGAACGGTTGCGGGCATTGCGCGGCTCCTTTGATCGTCGGCGGTTCGGTCGCGAAAGTCGTTGCAGAGTGCTGATTCCAGAGCGGTTTGGCAATGGCCGAGCGCTGCCCCGTTCCAGCCAGTGTAGGAGCTGAAACGGGGAGCGCGCGGGCGCTTCGTCAGAAGGTCACGTCGGCGCTGTTGATCAACCGGGCGAACGCGCCGCCGAGGCTTGCGTTGTGGTGGTCAATGATGGCTTTGGCGGTCAACGCCGGAGTGTCCATGCAGGTGTGGGCGTCAGCCACCAGCAGCGGTTTGAAGCCCAGATCGGCAGCGGCGCGGCAGGTGCTGTCGATGCAGAACTGAGTCTTCATGCCAACGAGGTACAGATCTTTGATATCTCCATTGCTGAGCTGCTGCGCAAGGTCAGTGTCGTGGAAGGCGTTGGGTCGGGACTTGTCGAACAGGTGATCGACTTCTGCGTCCAGTTCAAGCGTTGGCAACAATTGCCAGAAGGGGCTGCCCGCAGCAATCGGCGAGCCTTCGGGGCCGGTGTGTCGTACGGCGAAAACGGGCACGTGGTGTTGGCGCGCCTTTGCAATCAACTGCCGGATGTTGGCGAGAATGCGTTCGCCGTCGTGGGGTTTTTCCGGGCCGTGGAACAGACCGACCTGCATATCGATGATCAACAGTGCTGCAGACATGTGTTTCTCCTTGAGTGACAAAAGCAGCCGCACGGACGGGAGAAACAACAAGGCCCCGTCCATTGCTGGCGGGGCCCTGGGTTTGCTGCGCTGGTTTTACCCCAGGCACAAACACCACGACCCGCCGGTGGCGGTCGTGGTGGTGCGGGTGAGGTGCAGCGCGCGAAGGTTCATGGGGCTGATCATGCTGGCGGCGTCCACGGGCTGTCAACTGGCGTATTGGGCGATGCCGTTGCCAAACGACCAGTTCTCCTTTTTCACTTCCACCAGATTGATGAACACGTCTTCGAGGCGAACGCCCAGTTGCGTGTTCAGGCTTTGTGCGATGGTCTGGTACAGGGCTTTTTTCTGCTCCAGCGTTCGACCTTCGTTGAGGGTGATCTGGATGATCACCAGTTGGTCGCTGCGCTGGATGCCCAGATATTGCGGGTCGAAGATGAAATGTTCGCCGTCGTGTTCGTTGAGGATCTGGAAGTTATCGTGCTCCGGCACATTGATTGTGCTGCGCATGGCAGCGTAGATCTGCTCGCCGACGCGCTTGGCGAAGGTGGGATCGGTGCGTTTTTTGAGTTCGACGCGAACGAGCGGCATGAATGGAAACTCCGGGGAGGCAGAGGATTCATTCACGCTAGACCATTTGGGCCGGATTGGAAGACTCGGGTGTTCGATCGGACGCCTTCGCTGGCAAGCCAGCTCCCACAGGTCCTGCGCTGCTCAAATAATCGTGACCAGGTCCCAAATCCCTGTGGGAATTGGCTTGCCAGCGATGGGGCAGGCAGCCTTCACACAGCACACTTGCTTGCCTGCAATCTGTCAGCGCGACTTGCTGATTTTAGTGACGGATAAAAGCGAACCGGCGCTGGTGATTGCGCAGCACGTGGTGCTGGCGGTGAATCAGTGCTCGACAAATGGGGGCCGACGGAATAAGCCTGGCTTGCGCCGGGTCGATTAGCCCTCCGCAATCTCTATGGCGATGTTGTATGAGTCGGCCTACCTGACTCCCGGATATTGCCTACAAAACCGCCGGATTCATCCGCTATCTGGCACGGGATGAATAGGAAATCATGAGGGTACAAAGTAGCCCCGGCAGCCACTGCCAACAGCCAAGGAAGGCGCATGCTTCAGAACGATCGGGAAAATCTGGAACTCGAAAGACTGCAAAATGAATCACGGAAACTGATTGTCGAACGACGCAAACTCATTGCCGAAGAACGCAAATTGGGGCGGGAGGGACTTTGGTATCCAGTTGCGGCAGGCACTGGGGTATTAACCGCGCTTGCGGCTGTATTAGGCCTTTTGGCCAAGTTTTGAGTAACAGACTCAGCACTCATCGTATTTGTCGTCACGCATCCCACATTGTTCAACCACGGTTCACATGGCAAGTAGCTCTCGTGCCCCCCGGAAAGGAAATAATCATGACCCTAGAAGAACGCGTAGCCAGAATTGAGCGACTGTATCGGGAAGACGCCGAACTTGCCGACGAAATACAAGGCCTCTCCCCAGCCGAAATTCGGTCGGATTTGTTCAGGTTCAGTCTCGGTTTTTTGTTTGGCTTGGCGTGCCTCACAATCGGATTGATAGTCATGCGTTCTTTCTAACGAGGTTTTATCCGCCGTCGGCGCTGGAAGTTGTCAAAAAACGACACCGCACATGCCTTGCGCCGACAGCCATTTTCCCAAAAACGACACCCCACTGATCTGCTCCGCACAACCATTCCTCAGCTAAGTCTTTGCTTCTGCTCATTTATCGCGGAGAATCGCGCCCCTGTTTCGGCCGGAGCATGTCTGTCGGTTTTTTCCGACGCGTCCTGACCGAGTGGCAAGTGACCGGAATGCGGAGATCCGACCGGATGAATGATCAGGCCAAAAGCGTCGACCAACGCTTTGATGCAGTAGCACCCGCTGAACTTTCGAGCTGGAATCGCCAGGACACCACCTGGATGTTGGGACTGTTCGGGACGGCCATCGGCGCCGGTACCCTGTTTTTGCCGATCAACGCAGGGCTGGGTGGCTTTTGGCCGCTGGTGATCCTCGCGCTGCTGGCCTTCCCTATGACGTTCTTCGCACACCGTGGCCTGACCCGTTTTGTGCTGTCCGGTCGCGAAGGCGCTGACATCACCGACGTGGTCGAGGAGCATTTCGGCATCAAGGCCGGTGCGCTGATCACCTTGCTGTACTTCTTCGCGATCTTCCCGATCCTGCTGATCTACAGCGTCGGCCTGACCAACACGGTCGCCAGTTTCCTCGAACATCAATTGCATATCATGCCGCCACCGCGCATCTGGCTGTCGTTGGTGCTGATCCTCGGCCTGCTGGCCGTGGTGCGTTGCGGCGAGCAGGCGATCGTCAAGGCGATGAGCCTGATGGTGTACCCGTTCATCGTTGCGCTGTTGTTCCTCGCCGTGTACCTGATTCCGCACTGGAACGGCGGCATCCTCGCCACCGCTTCGCAAGTGCCGGCGCCATCGGCGTTGCTGCACACGATGTGGCTGGCGATTCCGGTGATGGTGTTCTCGTTCAACCACTCGCCAATCATCTCGGCGTTTGCGGTGGATCAGAAGCGTCGTTACGGCGTTAACGCCGACCAGCGCAGCTCGCAGATCCTCTGCCGTGCCCACCTGTTGATGGTGGTGATGGTGCTGTTCTTCGTCTTCAGTTGCGTGCTGACCCTGTCGCCGGAACAACTGGCTGAAGCCAAGGCGCAGAACCTGTCGATCCTGTCGTACCTGGCCAACCACTTCAACAATCCGACTATTGAGTTCGCGGCGCCGTTGATTGCGTTCGTGGCGATCTCCAAGTCGTTCCTCGGTCACTACATCGGTGCCAGCGAAGGCCTGAAGGGCTTGATCATCAAAAGTGGCAAGCGTCCGGGCGCAAAGGCTCTGGATCGCATTGTGGCGGCGTTCATGCTGGTGATCTGCTGGATCGTCGCAACCTGGAACCCGAGCATTCTGGGCATGATCGAGGCCGTTGGTGGTCCGGTGATCGCGGCGATCCTGTTCCTGATGCCGATGTACGCGATTCGTAAAGTGCCAGCGATGGCGCGCTATCGCGGCAAGGCGTCGAACGTGTTCGTGACCGCAGTAGGTCTGGTGGCAATTTCGGCGGTGATTTATTCGCTGACGGCGTAAGCCAAAGCCTCGAAGACTCAGCTACAGTGGCCGCTGTGCGTGATGCGCACAGCGGTTTTTTTTCGTCTGGAGACAGTGGATTGTCGAGCGCCCCACAACCTGTTGAATCACCCAATCGCTGGCGGGATGTACTCGCCGGTCTGTCGATTGCCGGGCTGTTGCTGCCCGAAGCCGTAGCCTACTCGACCATCGCCGCGCTGGCGCCGCAGGCTGGGGTGATCGCCCTGTTTGCCGGGTTGCTCTGTTACGGGCTGTTCGGTACCAGTCGTTTTGCCATTGTTTCGGCGACGTCATCCTCCGCGGCCGTACTGGCGGCGGCCACGGCAACGCTGGCCAATGGTGATTCGCAATTGCGCGCGACGCTGGCGGTCGGTCTGGTATTGGTCACGGGCGCGCTGTTTGTGCTGGCCGGGATCTTTCGTCTGGGCAGCGTCACGGCGTTCATTGCCAAACCGGTGTTGCGCGGGTTTGCCTTCGGCCTGGCGCTGACGATCATTCTCAAGCAGGTCGCCAGTGTGGTCGGCGTGCACCTGACCGACGCCAATCTGGTGCGCTTCGCTCCACAACTGCTGGAGCAATTGCCGCAGTGGAACTGGCCGGCGGCGGCTGTGGCGGCAGTGGCGTTGATTCTGTTGGCGGCGTTTTCGCGGTTGCCACGATTGCCCGGTGGTTTGCTGGTAGTGGTGATCGGCATCGCCGCCGGCCAATGGCTGAACTTGCCGGCGTACGGTGTGAAGATGATCGGCATGATCGACCTCAGCCTGGAAGTCCCCAACCTGCCGGTGCTGCCGTTCGCCGACTGGCTGCGGTTGGGGGAGGTGGGCTTTGCGCTGGTGATGATTCTGTACGCGGAGTCTTACGGCTCGATCAGTTCGTACGCGCTCAAACATGGTGACCGCGTGACGTCCAATCGCGATTTGCTGGCGCTGGGGGCGTCAAACCTGTTGTCCGGGTTGTTCCATGGCATGCCGGCGGGAGCGGGTTATTCGGCGACGTCGGCAAATGAAGCGGCGGGCGCCACTTCACGTTGGGCCGGCGGGGTGGCGGCGTTGGTGGTGCTGATCATCGTGCTGACCGTGTTGCCGTGGATCGCTTTGACCCCTGAACCGGTGTTGGCGGCGATTGTCATGCACGCGTTGGGGCGCGGTTTGAGTCTGCAGCCATTGGGGCGTTACTTCATCTGGCGCCGCGATCGCGTGCTGGTTCTGTGCGCGGTGGTGGCGGTGCTGGTGCTCGGTGTACTCGACGGTTTGCTGGTGGCGGTGGCGATCAGTGTCTTGCTGATGCTCAAACAAATGTCGTCGGCGGATATTCAGGTGCTGGGGCGAATTGATGGCGGGCATGACTTTGTCGATCAACAGCGCCATCCGACGGCAACCAGCGAGCCGGGGGTGTTGATCGTCCGGCCGGGCGAGGCGTTGTTCTTCGCCAATGTCGAGCGGATCCTCGGCGCGGCGTTACGCTTGACTCGGCATTCGGATGCGCCTGTGCACACAGTGATTTTGAGTCTGGAGGAAACTCCGGATCTGGATGGCACCAGCATCGAGGCGATGCAGGAATTCTTTTTGCGGGTGCGTCAGGAAGGCAAGCGATTGATTCTGGCGCGACTCAAGCATGGGGCGTTGGTGGTGCTGGAGGCGTTGCCGGAGGTGCAGGCCAATGGTGTAATCCTCAGTGGCTTGAGCGTGGATGGTGCGGTCCAGCAAGCCCTCAAACTCAATACATAATCCCTTGTAGGAGTGAGCCTGCTCGCGATAGCGGTCTGCCGGTTGATACAAGTTTGACTGACACACCGCTATCGCGAGCAGGCTCACTCCTACAGGGGATCGGTATTCCAAGGCATAAAAAAAACGCCGCTCATCTCACGATGGGCGGCGTTTTTCAGTGCGTTGCAGCGTTAGGCTTGAACGACCGGGATGTTGGCGTTCGCAGCAGCTTCACGGAACTCGGCGATCTGGTCGAAGGACAGGTAGCGGTAGATATCGGCCGCCATGCTGTCGATCTTGCCAGCGTATTCCATGTATTCCTCGACGGTCGGCAGGCGACCCAGGATCGAAGCCACGGACGCCAGCTCGGCCGAAGCCAGGTAGACGTTCGCGCCGTCGCCCAGACGGTTCGGGAAGTTACGGGTCGACGTCGACACCACGGTGCTGTTTGGCTCAACGCGTGCCTG
>NZ_JBIUVJ010000013.1:38347-109908 GCF_044742875.1 Pseudomonas sp. NPDC087817 | reverse complement strand
TGGCGTAGATTACCATGGTGCCGTTGGGCGCAACAGTAGGTGACTCGTCCAGAGTGCTATCAGTGAGGATCTTTACACTACCTCGCTGCAAATCCTGGGCCGCCACCTTGAAATTGGTGAAGCCATCCTGGCGATGGATCATCACCAGAGTCTTTTCGTCAGCCGACAGTTTCGGGTTGGCGTTGTAGTTACCGATAAAGGTCACTCGCTCCGCACCGCCGCCACTGGCGCTGGTTTTGTAGATCTGTGGCTTGCCGCCACGGTCGGACGTGAAGTAGATGGTCGAGCCATCCTTGCCCCAGTACGGTTCGGTGTTGATGCCAGGGCCCGCGGTTACACGGGTGATCTGACGCGAACCGAGGTTCATCACATAGATGTCCGGGTTACCGTCTTTTGACAGTACGAACGCCAGGCGATTGCCATCCGGCGACCAGGCTGGCGCGCCGTTCAGGCCTTCAAAGTTGGTGATCTGCTCACGGCGACCGGTGTCGATGTTCTGCATGAAGATGCGCGGACGCTTCTGTTCGAACGACACGTAGGCGATACGCTTGCCATCCGGTGCAAAACGCGGCGACAGGATCGGCTCGCGCGATTGCAGCAGAGTCACGGCGCGGGCACCGTCGTAGTCCGAACGCTGCAGGGTGTAACGGGTGTTCTTCTCGGAGAAGCGCTCAGCCGTTACGTACAGCAGACGGGTGGAAAACGCACCTTTGATGCCGGTGAGTTTTTCAAACGACTGGTCCGAGATGTAGTGGGCCATGTCGCGCAGCTGCTCGGTAGTACCGGAGACACTGCCGTCGGCCACTTTCTGCTCGGTGGCGACGTTGAACAGTGCCCATTGCACCTGCAGACGACCGCCTGCTGGAACGATGCTGCCAACCATCATGTATTGAGCACCCACCGCCTTCCAGTCACGGAAGATGATTTCGCTCGGCTGGCTTGGCTGGCTGATCATGTTTTGCTTTGGAATCGGCGAGTAGTAGCCCGAGTTGCGTAAATCGTTACCAATGATTTCAGCCATGTCGTCCGGCAGGACTGCACCGCCCTGGAAACCGAACGGTACAACAGCGATCGGCGTTGCCCGATCGCTACCACTGGTGACCAGAATGTTCTTTTCATCAGCCATCGCGATCCCTGCCATGCAGCAGATCACGACCAGCATTCCTCGAAGAAGGTTTCTCACAAGGCTAAGTCCTCAGGTGTGAATGTCATCTTGAATGAACGATATGGAGCGAAATCGCTCGCCTTCATTCCCTGCATTTCTGTCAAACGTCCAATATTCTTCACTGCCGCCACTGCCGAAGCATCGAACGGACCGTCGCCACTGGATTTGGCCACGCTGACCGAAGTCACCGTACCGTCCGGCAACATGCCGATTTGCAGCACGACCGTCATGCCTTTGCGTGCCGAAGGTGGACGAGCCCAACCTTCTGCTGCTCGCGCACGAATCAGGTCATCGAAACTGCCCGCGACTTCGTCACCCTGCTCATCGGCCAAGGCCTGCTGGCGCTGCGGCGTGTCGGAAAGCAAATCAGCCAAGGCCTGAGCCTTTTTGTCTTCGGTCGATTTACGTGCCGCATCCTGCGCTTTCTTCTTCGCAGCATCGGCAGCAGCTTTCTTCTTCGCTTCGTCGGCGATCTTCTTCTTCGCCTCTTCAGCTTCTGCTTTCTTCTTGGCGTCTTCGGCGGCTTTCTTCTTCGCGTCTTCGACGATTTTCTTCTTGGCTTCTTCAGCGGCTTCTTTCTTGGCTTCTTCCTTAGCCTCTTCTTCAGCCTTCTTCTTGGCTATATCAGCCAATTGTTTCTCTTCTGCCTTCTTGGCCTCGGCTTTCTTCGCGTCGTCGGCTTTCTTGGCATCATCAGCCTTCTTCGCCTCGTCCGCTTTTTTAGCCTCGTCGGCCTTCTTGGCTTCCTCGGCCTTTTGAGCCGCTTCTTCTTTCTTTTGTTCCGCAGCTTTCACCGCTTCCTGCTCGACCTTTTTTTGCTCCATCTGCTCGACTTCGGTCTGGCGTGCGGCGGATTTCTTCGCCTCACCCGCAATCTTCTGATTGGTCTGGGTGGTTGCCTGACTTTTCGATTTCAGTTGGTACAGGGTCGCCTGGACAATCGGCTTGGCCGGCGGCAGCTCTGGTGTGAAGGCGAAACTGACAAACAGCATGCCGAACACCAGCACGTGCAAGACAATCGCCCAGACACTAGGCCAGAAGTAGCTTTCCGAGGCGGACGGCTCTCGCAGTTGCTGCATCAGGGGGCCTCGGTAATCAAACCAACATTACCGACCCCGGCTTTCTGCAATCCGCCCATGGCGCCCATGACGGAACCATAATCAACGGTTTTGTCGCCGCGGATAAAGACCTGCGTACGCTTGCCGCCTTCGGTGCCGACGCGAATGATCTTGGTCACCGCATCGGTCATTTGCGGCAGGGTCATGGCCCTGTCCTGCTGCTTCTCGGTGTCGACTTCGCTGCCAAGGTTCCAGTAGTAGGTCTTGTCAGCCTTGATCGAAATGGTCAGGACCTGAGTGTTGTTGTCCTGCGGCAAGGCTTCGCTGGAAACCTTGGGCAGATCAACTTTCACGCCCTGATTGAGCATCGGCGCGGTCACCATGAAGATGACCAGCAGTACCAACATCACGTCGATGTAAGGCACTACGTTCATCTCGGCGACCGGCTTGCGCTTTTTGCGAGCTCGAGCGATTAAAGCCATTGGAAATTACCTGCTTATTCTTCGCTGGTGTGCACTTTGCGGTGCAGGATCGCCTGGAATTCATCGGCGAAGGTGTAGTAGCGGCCCAGCAAGGTTTCGCTGCGAGCAGCAAAACGGTTGTAAGCGATGACCGCAGGGATCGCGGCGAACAGACCGATCGCGGTGGCGATCAGGGCTTCGGCGATACCCGGGGCTACGGTGGCCAGGGTCGCTTGCTGGGCGCTGGCCAGACCGCGGAAGGAGTTCATGATGCCCCATACGGTACCGAACAGACCGATGTACGGGCTGACCGAACCGACGGTGGCGAGAAACGGCAGGCTCTGCTCCAGTTTCTCTTCTTCACGGGAGATGGCGACGCGCATGGCCCGGGCCACACCTTCCATCACCGCTTCAGGGTCGACACCTGGCTGCTGACGCAGACGGGAGAACTCTTTGAAACCGGCACGGAAGATCTGCTCGACGCCCGAATCCGGGTCAGGGTTGCTGCCGGCCTGACGGTACAGTTTGGACAGGTCGATACCCGACCAGAAGCGCTCTTCGAAGCTCTCCAGGGCACGTCGACCGGCACGCAGCAGGTTGCTGCGCTGAAAGATCATGATCCATGAGGTCACCGATGCGGCCACCAGAGTCAACATTACCAACTGCACCACGATGCTGGCATTGCTGACCAGGCTCCACATGGAGGAATGGTCGACGACGTTAGCTTCCACGCTTTATCTCCTGCTTTGAGTGTGTACCCGGACCGACCGCGTCGGCGAAGGCCGCACGCAAGTCTTCGGGAAGGGCCCGGGGTTTCAAACTGTTAGTGCGCACACAGGCCACCAAAAACTGCCCTTCACAGAGCAGCACATTATCCGTCGCCCGCCTGACCTGCTGTTTGAAGCGCAGGCTGGCACGGTTCAATTCGATTACATCAGCGCTTACCAGCAGTTCGTCGTCCAGTCGCGCCGGCGCGTGGTAGCGCGCTTCGCTGGAGTGCACGACAAACAACAGATCCTCCCCGGCAAGCTGCGATTGAGCAAAGCCCAGCTCGCGGAGCCGCTCGGTTCGAGCCCGTTCCATAAACTTGAGGTAATTAACGTAATACACGATGCCGCCCGCATCGGTGTCCTCGTAATAAACGCGACAACGATGTGCGAACGGCTCAAGCCCGTTTTGCGCGCGCATACTCTAGTGCTTACTCCTCAGGTTGCCAATCCGGCGAGGCAACTGTTTTTCATTGTTCAATGGCTTTACCGCAAAAGTACCGTCGTCAGACAGTACAAACCCTGAATAAATCGACAACAAATGTGTATTAATCGTCCACGGCATCGAGAAACTCGTCTGCCACGGGCATCTCACCCATTCGTGACGGAATGTTTAAACCGAAATGCAGATACGCATGCCGCGTCACCACCCTGCCCCGTGGTGTGCGCATGATGTAGCCCTGCTGGATCAGGTACGGTTCCAGCACATCTTCAATGGTGTGGCGTTCTTCACTGATTGCCGCAGCGAGACTGTCGATCCCGACCGGACCGCCATCGAACTTCTCGATCATGGTCAGCAGCAGACGCCGGTCCTGGTGATCGAAACCGTGCTCGTCGACATCCAGCAGGTTCAGCGCCAGATCGGCCACTGACTTGGTGATGTGCCCCTTGGCGCGGACTTCAGCAAAATCGCGCACCCGACGCAGCAGACGGTTGGCAATTCGCGGCGTACCACGGGCGCGACGAGCGATTTCGAAAGCGCCCTCCGGATCCAGCGGCAGACCGAGAATATTCGCTGAACGCCCGACAATCGTTGCCAGATCCGCCGTGCTGTAGAACTCAAGACGCTGGACGATACCGAAGCGGTCACGCAACGGATTGGTCAGCATGCCGGCGCGCGTGGTTGCCCCGACCAGAGTAAACGGCGGCAGATCAAGCTTGATCGAGCGCGCTGCCGGCCCTTCGCCGATCATGATGTCGAGCTGGAAATCTTCCATCGCCGGATACAGCACTTCTTCAACGATCGGCGACAGGCGATGAATTTCATCGATGAACAACACGTCGTGCGGTTCAAGGTTCGTCAACAACGCGGCCAGATCACCCGGCCGTTCCAGCACCGGCCCCGACGTGCTCTTGATCGACACGCCCATTTCCTGGGCAATGATGTTGGCCAGCGTGGTTTTACCCAGACCCGGCGGGCCGAAAATCAGCGTGTGATCAAGGGATTCACTGCGGCCACGGGCAGCCTGGATAAACAGTTCCATCTGCTCGCGCACGGTCGGCTGGCCGATATAGTCGGCCAGGCTGACCGGGCGAATGGCCCGGTCCTGGACTTCTTCGCGCTCGCGCGGACTGTGCGCGGCGGCGATCAGACGATCAGCTTCAATCACTTAAATCATTCCCTTCAGGGCGCGGCGGATCAGGTCTTCACTGCTCAAATTCTTGTCCTTGATGGCGGTAATCGCCTTGCTCGCTTCCTGCGGCTTGTAGCCCAGGGAAATCAGCGCACTCACAGCATCGTTCTCGGCGGTGTTGACCGGCGCCGGGCCGTCAGGCTGGTTCGGCACCAGGGCAAACATGGCCGGCGAGGTTTCCCAGGCCTTGAAGCGATCCTTGAGTTCAACCAGCAGACGCTCGGCGGTTTTCTTGCCCACGCCTGGCACCTTGGTCAGCGCCGAGGTGTCCTGGGATTGCACGCAGCGGACCAGCTCATCGACCTCCAGGCTCGACATGAGGGCCAAGGCCAGTTTTGGCCCGACACCATTGAGACGGATCAACTCGCGAAAAAAGTCTCGCTCACGCTTGCCGGCAAAACCATAGAGTAACTGCGCGTCTTCGCGCACGACCAAGTGGGTGTGCAGGGTCAGTGGTTCACCGACCGACGGCAACCGATAAAGCGTGGTCATGGGCACTTCCAGCTCATACCCGAGGCCGTTTACATCGAGAATCAGGTGCGGCGGCTGTTTTTCAGCCAGGGTGCCGCGCAAGCGTCCAATCACGTTTCAGATCCTTGAGCGTTGGCCAGCCGTGGGCTGGCGACTGACGGAAGGTGCGCTGCAGGCCGACGACCCAGGCATGAAACTCACCTTGCGAAAAATTTGATTGCTGATGCTATCAGAGACGCAGGCGCCCGCCACGACTGCGTGCCGTTCCCAAGCCGTGCGGCAACAGACTGGAGCGGGTATGCGCGTGACAAATGGCAATGGCCAGGGCATCGGATGCGTCGATTTGCGGTTTGCTGGTCAGCTTGAGCATGTGCATGACCATCATCTGCACCTGCTCTTTGTTCGCCGCGCCGGTGCCCACTACCGCTTGCTTGACCTGAGTCGCGGTGTATTCGGCGATTTCCAGACACTCTTCGGCGCCAGCGACAATGGCAGCTCCACGGGCCTGCCCGAGCTTGAGTGCCGAATCGGCGTTTTTCGCCATGAACACCTTTTCGATGCCCATGGTCACGGGGCCATAGGTCTGAATGATTTCACGCACGCCGCGATAGACGATTTGCAAACGCTCATGCAGTTCGCCGGCGCCGGTGCGAATACAGCCCGAGGCCACGTAAATGCAACCACCGCGTCCGGTATCGCGAACAACGCCGTAACCGGTGATACGCGAACCGGGGTCGATACCAAGAATTAAAGTCATAACGCCTGCGGGTTCGAAATAACACAAAAACAAATGTGGGAGCTGGCTTGCCAGCGATGACGGAGTGTCAGACGCCATCATTGTCTGATGTGCCGACGCCATCGCTGGCAAGCCAGCTCCCACATTGAAGCCTAGTCGCTCTTAACCGAGCTGAGCGGCCACGTCTTCCGGAATATCCGCGTTCGAATAGACGTTCTGCACGTCGTCCAGATCCTCAAGCATATCGATCAGCTTGAGCACCTTCTCGGCGCCCTCCAGGTCCAGTTCGGCGCTGGTGGTCGGTTGCATGACGATTTCGGCGTCATCACCTTTGAAACCAGCGGCCTCCAGCGCATTACGTACCGCGTAGAAGCTGGTGAACGAGGTAAACACATCGATCGAGCCGTCTTCATGGCTGACCACGTCATCGGCATCGGCTTCCAGCGCCGCTTCGGTCAGTGCGTCTTCGTCGACACCCGGCGCGAAGCTGATCTGGCCCTTGCGCTCGAACAGGTACGCTACCGAACCGTCAGTGCCGAGGTTGCCGCCACACTTGCTGAACGCATGGCGCACGGCGGCGGCGGTACGGTTGCGGTTGTCGGTCATGCACTCGACCATCACCGCCACGCCACCCGGGCCGTAACCTTCGTAGGTCAGCTCTTCAACGTTGTCCGCTTCGGTTGCACCGGCGCCGCGCGCAACCGCGCGATCGATGATGTCGCGACTCATGTTCGCGCTCAACGCTTTGTCCAGGGCCAGACGCAAACGCGGGTTGGAACCCGGATCGCCGCCACCCTGACGGGCCGCAACGGTCAGCTCACGGATCCACTTGGTGAAGATCTTGCCTCTCTTGGCATCCTGACGTTCTTTGCGGTGCTTGATGTTCGCCCACTTGGAATGACCTGCCATAACTCGCTCCGAATTCTCTTTGAAACGTTGCCCGCCGCGCAAAACCGCGCCGGCCGGCAAACAAAAAAATCTCGACCTGATCTCTATAGAAAGAAAAAAGGCGCATCCGAAGATGCGCCTTCAGGCCCGTCTTACTCAGCCTTTGGCGTTTCGCGCAAACGAATGTGCAGCTCGCGCAGCGCCTTGGCGTCCACCACACCCGGCGCTTGCGTCATGACGTCGGCAGCGCTCTGGGTTTTCGGGAAGGCGATCACTTCACGGATCGACTGGGCGCCGGTCATCAGCATCACCAGACGGTCCAGACCGAAGGCCAGACCACCGTGCGGCGGTGCACCGTACTTCAGCGCATCGAGCAGGAAGCCGAACTTCTCTTCCTGTTCCGCTTCGTTGATACCCAACAGGCGGAACACTGCTTGCTGCATTTCCTTGCGGTGAATACGGATCGAACCACCACCCAGCTCAGTGCCGTTCAGCACCATGTCGTAAGCACGGGACAGCGCGCCGGCCGGGTTGGCTTCCAGCTCTTCCGGGGTGCACTTCGGTGCGGTGAACGGGTGGTGCAGTGCGGAGAAGCTGCCGTCATCGTTTTCTTCGAACATCGGGAAGTCGACGACCCACATTGGCGCCCACTTGCAGGTCAGCAGGTTCAGGTCGTGACCGAGCTTGATACGCAGCGCGCCCAGAGCTTCGCTGACGATCTTGGCCTTGTCGGCACCGAAGAACACGATGTCACCATCGACTGCGCCGACACGATCGAGGATCACGTTCAGCTTGTCTTCAGGGATGTTTTTCACGATCGGCGATTGCAAACCGTCAACACCGGCAGCGCGCTCGTTGACCTTGATGTACGCCAGGCCCTTGGCACCATAGATGCCGACGAACTTGGTGTAGTCGTCGATCTGCTTGCGCGGCATGCTCGCCCCGCCAGGAACGCGCAGTGCGGCGATACGGCATTTCGGATCGTTGGCCGGGCCACTGAAGACCTTGAATTCAACTTCCTTGAGCTGGTCGGCAACGTCGACCAGTTCCAGCGGAATACGCAGGTCTGGCTTGTCGGAACCGTAGCGGCGCATGGCTTCTTCGAAGGTCATGTGCGGGAATTCGCCGAATTCCAGATCCAGCACTTCCTTGAACAGGTTGCGGATCATTTGTTCGGTGAGGCCCATGATGTCTTTTTCATCGAGGAAGCTGGTCTCGATGTCGATCTGGGTGAATTCTGGCTGACGGTCGGCACGCAGGTCTTCGTCGCGGAAGCACTTGGCGATCTGGTAGTAACGGTCGAAGCCAGCAACCATCAGCAGTTGCTTGAAGAGCTGTGGCGATTGCGGCAGGGCGAAAAACGAACCCGGGTGGGTACGACTCGGCACCAGATAGTCACGAGCGCCTTCCGGAGTCGCACGGGTGAGGATCGGCGTTTCGACGTCGAGGAAGCCGTTCTCGTCGAGGAAGCGACGGATGCTGGTGGTCATGCGCGAACGCAAACGCAGCTTCTCGGCCATTTCCGGACGACGCAGGTCGAGGAAGCGGTAGCGCAGACGGGTTTCTTCGCCCACGTCGGAGAACTCGTTGAGCGGGAACGGCGGGGTTTCCGCTTCGTTCATGACTTCCAGTTCGTAGCCCAGCACTTCGATCATGCCCGACGCCATGTTGGCGTTGGTGGCACCGGCCGGACGCGGACGTACCTTACCGGTGATTTTCACCACGTATTCACTGCGCACGCGATCGGCGGCGGCGAAGCTCTCGGCGCGATCCGGATCGAACACCACCTGGGCCAGACCGTCACGATCACGGATATCGAGGAAAATCACCCCGCCGTGGTCGCGGCGACGGTGAACCCATCCGCAAAGGGTAATTTCCTGGCCTTCCAGGCTTTCGTTCAGTTGGCCGCAATAGTGGCTGCGCATCATGATAATGGTTCGCTTCTCGTCATTCGATATTCGGTGGAGATCCCGGCGCACTGAAGCGGCCCGGAAACTCACGCGTGTCGTTCAACCTGGGTTTGAACCCTAGTCAGCTTTGTCGCCACCGGCCAGGTTCTTCTTGGTTCCGGTCTTGAAATCGGTTTCGTACCAACCGCTGCCGCTGAGGCGAAAGCCCGGCATGGACAGCTGTTTCTTGAGCTCTGGCGCCTGGCAGGCAGGGCAGTCGACCAGCGGAGCCTCGCTGATCTTTTGAATGGCTTCCAACTGATGACCACAGGAAGCGCATTGGTAATCGTACATCGGCATGGGGGTGTCTCGGCGATCAGATTGCCACCGCGCGCAGGGCTTTGCGGCGAAAGAGCGGGATTATATCCATTAAATGCGGCCTGTGCAGCCGTAAGACTGCACAGGCTGCCACCTCCTTTGCAACCGCTGTTTCAGGCTGGTTTCGCCGATTTGGCTTCCCTGACCCCGTTCATGACACACACCACTCGCACCAGCGCGCTGAAATTTTTCACCCCGCCGTGACGCAAATGCACCTCACGGTCGACGTGGGACAACAGCGAACTGATCGAACAGCAATTGTCTGCGGCCATGTTGCCGAGGATGTTCCAGTAAATCTGTTCCAGCCGCAGGCATGTCGCGTAGCCGTTCAATCGCACGGATCGTGACAACGGCTGAATCAGTGACATGTCGAATTCATTGGCGAACGGATCGAATTTCAGCTCATGCGGCAAGCCGACGATCCTGTCGCCTCGCCTGTCTCCCTCTACCATATCGGTGACACTCCTTTGTCATCTCTACCTGTTTGCAAAGCCACATCCTGTGACCTCATCAAAACGCAGACACAAAGTTATATCCAGATGACTTATTGACCATCACCGTAGGATAAGCCGACGACAGAGGTAAGATTCCGGACGTCGCGGGCACGCCCAAGGCATGCCCGCGCGCCGGGGGTCAGGCTTCCAGCAAGGCGCGCAACATCCACGCGGTTTTCTCGTGGACCTGCATGCGCTGGGTCAGCAAGTCAGCCGTCGGTTCATCGCTGACCTTGTCGAGCAGCGGGAAGATACCGCGCGCGGTGCGGGTCACCGCTTCCTGACCGTCGACCAGTTGCCTGATCATGTCCTCGGCACTCGGCACACCGACCTCCTCCTTGATCGAAGAAAGACGTGCATAGGTGGCATAGGCGCCCGGCGCCGGAAAACCCAGCGCGCGAATGCGCTCGGCGATCAGGTCAACGGCCAGCGCCAACTCGTTGTATTGCTCTTCGAACATCAAGTGCAGCGTTCGGAACATCGGACCGGTGACGTTCCAGTGGAAGTTATGGGTTTTCAGATACAGCACGTAGGTGTCCGACAGCAGACGCGACAGTCCTTCGACGATGGACTTGCGATCCTCTTCACTGATACCGATATCGATTGCCATGTTTACCCCCTAACGGCGATTGAATTCATCCAACAGGTGCAGACCCACTTTAGCAAGGCTGTCGACACCCCGCAGCCCCGAATCAGCGCACACCCTGCGACAAATCGACCGGACGCCTTGCCGCTGGCCGGGCTGATTTGAGTAGCCGCAGGCTTTGCTGTTAAATAGGCAGTGTGTCGCCATGCCCCATTTTCCGGGGTGTTGCGCATAGGCTGATGCCGTGTACGTGCCTACCGCCTCTTATTTTGTTGCGAAGCGAACCGTGCGCCTTCAGCTCTTCCTTGTGAGCCGTCATAACGTGAGCCAATCAAAATGTTGAAAATCGTCCACCTGCTAATGGGCGCAGCGGCCTTGCTGCTGTCGTTCATACCTAGCTTGAAATCCGAAGCCGTTCCCTACCTGCAACAACCCGATGCACTTTACCTGGCCTTCTTCGGCCTGCTGAACCTGATCATTGCTCCCGTAATTCCTTACTGGAACAAAGGTCCACGCCAGCATCTGCAAAATCTGGCCAGCGCTCTTCTGGTGCTGACCGTCGTCCTGCAAACCCTGACCCTGATCGCGCCGATGCCCGTCATCGCCGGCCAGCCAGCCGTGTTGTTCAGCCTAGTGATTGCCCTGGTTGCCGTGGTTGTACACCTGGCCGTCAGCTTCTATCGATCTTCACCGGCTGCCGCGCCAACCAACTACGACATGACCAACCGCGATACCGGCACCGTCAAGTGGTTCAACACGTCCAAAGGCTTCGGCTTTATCTCCCGGGATTCCGGCGATGATATTTTCGTGCACTTTCGTGCAATCCGTGGCGAAGGCCACCGCGTTCTGGTTGAAGGCCAGCGCGTGGAGTTCTCGGTAATGAACCGGGACAAAGGCCTGCAAGCCGAGGACGTGATCGCCGCTCTGCCGCGTCGCTGATCCAAGGCATAAAAAAACCGCGAGCAGCGTGCTGTTCGCGGTTTTTTTTCGCCTGGCGGAAAGTGCCCGCCTCAATAATGCGGCGGCGGCGCCTCTTCTTCGAAGGACTCGAACTGCCCGACCATTTCTTCCTGACGCTTGAGCAGCGCGGCCATCTGCAATTGCAGACGCTCGACCACGCGCTGCTGCGCCACCAGCACGTCGTTCAACGCCTGAATGGTGTCGTCCTGAAACGCCAGACGGCTTTCCAGTTCGGTAACACGTTGTTCCAGGCTCATGATTCAGCCCTCCACAAAGGTGAAATCTTCGGTCAGCACCACACGCAACCGCGCGCGGATGGCCGCCACCTGCTCGCTGCTATAAGGCTTTGCCGGATGCCGGCCCCAGACCGGGGCCGGCCATGCAGCGTCGTCACGTTTACGAACGATCACATGCATGTGCATCTGGCTGACCACGTTACCCAGAGTCGCGACGTTCATTTTGTCGGCATCGAACAAGTCCTTGAGCAACTCGGCCAATGCTGTGGTTTCCAGCCATAGCTGTTGCTGATCAGCGACATCCAACTGAAACAACTCGCTGATATCGTCGCGACGAGGCACCAGGATGAACCATGGGTAGTTGGCGTCGTTGGACAGCAGCAGACGGCAGAGCGGGAAGTCGC
The DNA here is from genome assembly GCF_044742875.1 of Pseudomonas sp. NPDC087817. NCBI lineage: Bacteria > Pseudomonadati > Pseudomonadota > Gammaproteobacteria > Pseudomonadales > Pseudomonadaceae > Pseudomonas > Pseudomonas sp. NPDC087817. The sequence continues at coordinate 97,781 of NZ_JBIUVJ010000013.1, read as the reverse complement.
CGATTGCCAGCGTGTCCTGTTGAAGTCGTGAATCTAAAGCAAACACTGCGCGCACTCCCGGCTGATCTACATAATTGAGCTTAGCGGCCCCGCCCAAGTGCGGCGCGCCAAGCGACAGACCGGCAGCATACCTGCGAAAGCGCTCGCCTTCACGACGGCAGTGCCGATTGAGCGCCCCGAGATGTGACATTTATCGAAACCCTGCACCAGTACGGAACCCGAAACGGGAGCATCACGCTGAAATGGTTGAAAAAACCTGAGACGAGCACAAAGCCCCCATAGCCTGAACTGTATGAATACGGTACAGCGGGTAAATTTTTTTGCACCAAAACCGCACAGTGCGTCTACGCTCAGTGCGTCGGGCATCCGCCGAATACTCACTGGTGGGGTGAACCGGTAACATTTTTGGTTGTCGCGCGCTTGAAGCTGTGCGGCAACACCATAGAAACAACGGCGTCAAGCCCTGATAGAAAGGGGCTTGGCGCCCCGTATTCATGAGGCTTTTACAGGTAAAGACAAGCGTTCAAAAAAATAACCGCACCGATATTGCGGTTTGTGCACGCTTGTTGCATTCGTACTCATATGGACTATAAGCGCACCACGGGAAGTGGAAGCCTTAAGCCCGAAGAAAATAGTGGCAGGGTTGCCCGATGGAGATTCAAGTGTTTTGCCAGGGACTCTTTTTTAGCGATGCAAAAGGCTAGAAAAACAGCGAAAAAGTTGTCGGTCCGATTGCATCGGTACTGTGAATTTGCGACATCTACACAGCCAATTGCGACAGCGTCGTAAAGAAGGTGCAAGGTTAGATTCGCAAGTATCGCCAACAATGTCGGCGTGATATAAGTTTGCGCCGACACAAAAAGAAAGAGCCGCCCAGATAATAAAACAGGTGGGACGGCAGTACTCTTCTAAAAACCAAAGGAGCAAATCACGATGCGCGTGATGAAGTGGAGCATGATCGCCCTGGCTGTTGCAGCAGGCACCTCGCAGTTCGCAGTAGCGTCCTCTCAAGATGACGCGAAGGGTTTCCTGGAAGATCAGAGCCTGAATCTGAAAACCCGTCTGGAATACATGAACCGTGACTTCCGTAATGGGGACGGCAACATTGCCAAAGACGGTGGCGGTTTCAAAAGCGGTTATCGTCAGGACACTGGTGTCAGCCAACTGCTGACCTACGAGTCGGGCTTCACTCAAGGCACTATCGGTTTTGGTCTTGACGCGATGGCCATGGGCACCGTCAAGCTGGATGGTGGCGAAGGTCGTTCCGGTAACGGTCTGTTTGCCCGTAATGGCGACAACGAGCCAGAAAACGCTCAAGGCAAAACTGGCGCAGCCGTCAAGTTCCGCCTCTCCGACACCACTCTGAAGTACGGTCGTCAATTCGTTGCCAGCCCTGTATTCGCTACCGATGACAGCCGTCTGCTGCCAGAAGTCGCTGAAGGCACCTTGCTCACCAGCAAAGAGATCAAGGGTCTGGAACTGACCGCAGGTCGTTTCACTGCGCTGAGCTCGCAAACCGGCATGGGCAAGGACAGCATCAACGGCAAGTCCACCCCGGGCCTGACCAGCGCCAACATCGCTGGCGCTACCTACCAGTTCACCGATAACTTCGTTGCCGGTGTTGCTGCGTCGGACGTTGATGACTACTTCAAGAAGCAATACATCAACGCCAACTACACCTTCCCGATCAATGACGAGCAGTCGCTGAACATCGACTTCAACGGCTACCGCACCAAGGATCAGGGCCAGGCGCTGTATGGCGAACTGGACAACAAACTGTGGAGCCTTGCAGCGGCGTACAGCATCGGTGCACACAAATTCACCATCGCTCACCAGCGTTCCACCGGTGACACCAACTACCTGTACGGCGTGGACGGTAACAGCACGATCTTCGTAGCCAACTCCATCCAGATCTCCGACTTCATCGGTCGCGACGAACGCTCCTGGCAGGCTCGCTACGACCTGAACATGAAGACCTACGGCGTTCCTGGCCTGAGCTTCATGGCGCGTTACGTCAAAGGCGACAACATCAAGACCTCGTCCGATACCGAAGGTAAGGAAAACGAGTTCAACTTCGAAACCAAATACGTACTGCAGGAAGGTCCAGCCAAGGATCTGTCGTTCCGCCTGCGTAGCGCGATCTATCGTGCAAACGGTGCGTACAACGCCGACTACACCGCAGACAACAACGACGTGCGTGTAATCGTTGAGTACCCGCTGCACATCCTGTAATCAGGATGTAAATCGGCGTTACTTCATAGCGTTGCTCTAAAAAGAACCGTCCACCTGTTTCAGGTGGACGGTTTTTTTATGACTATGGCAACTCACCTTTAAACAATAACGTTTAGCCAGCTATCTATTAGTCAGCAAACTTTTACCTGGCCCATAAAAAAACCCAAGAGTGCGAACAACTCTTGGGCTTTTCATTAATTAACTGACCGCTGGGCCAGCTCTCAACGTTGTTTCTATACCGCAGTTTCCTGAACTACCCGAATCACCCGTTGCGGAAACGGGATATCAATGCCGGCAGTCTTTAAACGATCGCGGGACTGTTCGTTAAACATGAACATCACATCCCAATAGTCTGCGGTTTTCACCCACACACGCAGGGAAACCGTGATCGAACTGTCGCCCAAAGTCGAAATGACGGCCTGTGGCGCAGGATCCTGCAACACGCGCTCATCCTTGGCCAAATCCAGTAACACTTGACGGGCCTTTTGCAGATCGGCTTCGTAATCCACACCCACATCGAACACAACCTTGCGGGTCGGCTGACGGTTGGTGTTGGTGATGATGCCGTTGGACAGGTTGCCGTTTGGCACGATGATGGTCTTGTTGTCGCCGGTACGCAGCACCGTGTGGAAAATCTGAATGCTGTCGACGGTACCCGACACACCTTGCGCTTCGATCCAGTCGCCGATACGGAACGGACGGAACAACAGAATCAGCACACCGCCGGCGAAGTTTGCCAGGCTGCCCTGCAAGGCCAGACCGATGGCCAGACCGGCAGCACCGATCGCGGCAACGAACGAAGTGGTTTCGACACCGATCATCGAGGCGACGCTGACGATCAGCAGCACCTTGAGAATGATGTTGGCCAGGCTGCTGATGAAACCTTGCAACGCCAGATCCGCGTTACGCAGGGCCAGCAGACCGCCCAGTTTTTGCGTGACCTTGTTGATCAGCCACCAGCCTATGGCCAGGGTGATTACCGCCAGCAGCACGCGGCTGCCGTATTCCATGATCATCGGGATCCACGCCTGGGACGCCTTGACCAGGTTGTCTACCTCAGCATTCAAATCCATGTTTTAACTCCTGATTTCCGGCCATTCGGCACGCGAGAGATGAACGGCAGAAAACCGCCGGGGTGTACATAAATCCAATGTGGGAGGGGCTTTGCTGTCTCCCACAGGGTAACGAGGTGCTTAGTCGCGGAAGTTGTTGAACTGCAGCGGCATGCCGAATTCCTTGGCACGCAGGGCGGCGATGGCTTCTTGCAGATCGTCACGCTTCTTGCCGGTCACACGTACCTGCTCGCCCTGAATGGCGGCCTGCACTTTGAGCTTGGCGTCCTTGATGTGGCCGACGATCTTCTTCGCCAGCTCTTTGTCGATACCTTCCTTGAGGATGGCGTCCTGCTTCATCAGCTTGCCCGAAGCGTAAGCGTCCTTGACCTCAAGGCACTGCACGTCGATCTTGCGCTTGACCAGCGCCAGCTTGAGGATTTCGATCATCGCTTCCAGCTGGAACCCGGCTTCAGCGGTCAGGCTGACGGTGAGGTCCTTTTCCTTGAACTCGAAACTGCCTTTGCCTTTCAGGTCATAACGACGATCGAGTTCCTTCACGGCGTTCTCGACCGCGTTGGTGAGTTCGTGTTTGTCCAGTTCGGATACCACGTCGAACGACGGCATGTAATCTCTCCAATAAAAAAGGCGCGCTCGATGTGCATGGAGCGCGCTTGGCTTGCGGTTAAAATCGGGCTCATTATAACGGGTCTTTTCCTGTCGACACGGCGAGCCGCACATGCCTGCAACCAATCGAGCAAAAAACTGATGTCTACCCCCTGGCATGTTCTCGGCGCCGGCAGTCTCGGCACACTTTGGGCTACACGACTGGCTCGGGCCGGAGTGCCGGTCAGGCTGATCGTGCGCGACGCGGTGCGCTTGCAAAGCTACAACGCGGCGGGCGGTTTGACGCTCGTGGAACAGGGACAAGCGAATACCTATGCAGTTCCCGGCGAAACCCCGGACAGCCCCGAACCGATCCGTCGCCTGCTGGTGGCCTGCAAGGCCTACGATGCTGAAAGTGCCGTCGCCCTCCTCGCTCCGCGCCTGACAACCGATGCCGAGCTGATCCTGTTGCAAAACGGTCTCGGCAGTCAGGACGCCGTTGCCGCAATAGTGCCGCAGGCGCGCTGCATCAGCGCCTCCAGCACCGAGGGCGCGTTCCGCGACGGTGACTGGCGTGTGGTGTTCGCCGGCCACGGTTTCACCTGGCTCGGCGATGTCGCGCATCCGGTCGCGCCGATCTGGCTGGACGATCTGGAGGCAGCGAAAATCCCCCATGAATGGAGCACCGACATCCTCACGCGGCTGTGGCGCAAACTGGCACTCAACTGCGCGATCAATCCGTTGACCGTGTTGCACGGCTGCCGTAACGGCGGATTGCAGGCCCATCATTGTGAAGTCGCCACGCTGTGCGCCGAGCTGGCCGAATTGCTGGAGCGTTGCGGCCAACCGGCAGCGGCGGACAATCTGCAACAGGAAGTCGAACGGGTAATCCAGGCCACCGCCGCCAATTACTCGTCGATGTATCAGGACGTGGCCAACCAGCGTCGCACCGAAATCAGCTATCTATTGGGCCACGCCTGCAAAGTCGCTGAGCGCCACCAATTGAACCTGCCGCACCTCAATCAATTACAGCAACGCCTGGTGGCGCATCTGCACAGCCTTGGATTGCCCAGCGACTGAGCAGCGGCTACGCTGGCCACTTGTTCCTTTGCTGCGATAACCCTGATGCCATTGCGCCAGCGCCTCGAAAACCTGCCGGTCGGCCAGAAACTGCTGGCTGCCCTGCTGGTGCTGTTGACCACTGTCTTGCTGGTCGCCAACCTGACTTTTATCAGCGCCGCCTATTACATCTCCCAGGAAAGCATGGCCCCGCAGGCCTTGCAGACCATCGGCCGGTTGATTTCCAACCCGAGTCTGGTCAGTGAAGCCCTGCAATCGCCACAAAGTGCCGAACGCCTGCTCAAGGAACTCGACAGCTATTCGCCGCTGCGCGCCGCCGCACTGTATGACGGCAAAGGCGAACGGCTCGCGCAAGTGCAACACGGTGACAAACTCGCTCTGCCGGAACGCTACCGGCACATCGAAGCCTGGCAACTCACCGAGTTTCGCAGCAACCAACTGATCACCCTGCCCCGCCCCGGGACCGCGCCGGGCCATCTGCTGCTGGTGGCCAGCAGTGAGCTGCCGATGGCGTTCTACACTGGCACGCTGACGGCGAGCCTGGGCATCCTGATTTTCAGCGTGCTGTTGTGGCTGGTGATTGCCCGGCAGATCAAACGCCTGATCACCCGGCCGATCCATCAGCTCGAAGAGTTGTCCCGGCAGGTCACGCGCGAAGAGAACTACGCCCTGCGCGCCTCACGCGGCAATCATGACGAAATCGGCAGCCTCGCCGAGGCGTTCAACACCATGCTCTCGCGCATCGAAGCCCGCGAGCAGCAACTCAAACGCGCCCGCGATGACTCACAAGCGGCTTACGATCAGGCCCAAGGGCTTGCCGAAGAAACCCGTCACACCAATCGCAAGCTGGAACTCGAAGTGCAGGTGCGCAGCAAGATCGAGAAGAAACTCACCGGCTTCCAGAACTACCTCAACAGCATCATCGACTCCATGCCGTCCGCGCTGATCGCCCTCGATGAGCAGCTCTACGTCACGCAGTGGAACCAGGAAGCCAGCGCGCTCTCTGGCACGCGGCTGGACGAAGCGCTGAACCAGCCGATCTTTCTTGCCTTCGAACCGCTCAAGCCGTTTCTGCCGCAACTCAAGCAAACCGTTGAACAACACACCGTGGCGAAAGTCGAGCGCGTTACCTGGTTCAAGGATGATGAGCCCAAGCATTACGCCCTGACCTTCTACCCGCTGATGGGCGGTGCCGGCCGTGGTGTGGTGATCCGTATCGACGACATCACCCAGCGCCTGTCGCTGGAAGAAATGATGGTGCAGTCGGAAAAAATGCTTTCGGTCGGCGGCCTCGCCGCCGGCATGGCCCACGAAATCAACAACCCGCTGGGCGCAATCCTGCACAACGTGCAAAACATCCGCCGGCGCTTGTCGACGGAGCTGCCGAAGAACCTCGAAACCGCCGAGCAACTGGGCATTGAACTGGACACGGTCAATCGTTACCTGCAAGGGCGGGAAGTCCCGCAACTGCTCGACGGTATTCAACAGGCTGGGGCACGGGCGGCGAAAATCGTCACGCACATGCTCAGTTTCAGCCGCCGCAGCACTCGGCAAATGGCGCCGTGCGATCTGCCGGCACTGATCGATCAAGCGGTGGAAATCGCCGGCAATGATTTCGATCTGGCCATCGGTTTCGACTTCAAGGGTCAGGCGATCATCCGCCAGTTCGACCCGGCGCTCGGGCCAGTGCCAGGCACGGCCAACGAGCTGGAACAAGTGCTGCTCAATCTGCTGAAAAACGCCGCGCAAGCGATTCACCAGCGCGAAGACGACAGCGAGCCAGGACGGATTATTCTGCGCACCAAGCTTAATCCGCCGTGGGCGGAGATTCAGGTCGAGGACAACGGCATCGGCATGAGCGAGAACGTGCGCAAACGCACGTTCGAGCCGTTCTTCACCACCAAGGAAATCGGCCAGGGCACGGGCCTTGGTTTATCCGTGTCGTATTTCATCATCACCAACAATCACAAAGGGCAGATGGAAGTGCAGTCGGCGCCCGGGCAAGGCACCTGTTTCACCTTGCGCCTGCCGCTGACCCAGCCACTGCCCATCGCTGCCGAAACCAATCAACTGACGAGGTAACCCATGGGCTTTCGCCTGTCGAAGATCTACACCCGCACTGGCGACAAAGGCGAAACCGGCCTGGGCGATGGTCGCCGCGTGCCTAAGGATCACCCGCGCATCGAGGCGATTGGCGAAGTCGATACGCTGAACAGTCAGGTCGGCGTACTGCTTGCCGGATTGATTGCCGAGCGTGACGCGACGCCCGGGTTGAATGAATTGATCGAGGTGCTGGCGCCTTGTCAGCATCGACTGTTCGACCTCGGTGGCGAGTTGGCCATGCCGGAATATCAGGCGCTGAACGCGGCGGAAATCGAGCGTCTGGAAGCGGCGATTGATGTCTGGAATGAAGAGTTGGGGCCGCTGGAGAATTTCATTCTGCCGGGCGGCTCGATGCTGATTGCGCAGGCCCATGTGTGCCGGAGCCTGGCGAGGAGTGCCGAGCGACGCTGTCAGCATTTGAATGCGATTGAGCCGTTGGCCGGGGTTGGCCTGGCGTATATCAATCGGTTGTCGGATTTGTTATTTGTGGCCGCAAGGCTGATTGCACGGCGGCAGGGGGTGGCGGAGATTCTCTGGCAGCCGGCGGCGAAACCCACAGAGATGTAGCGTCTGAACGGACGCCATCGCTGGCAAGCCAGCTCCCACAGGGCTTTGTGTCGTTCACAAATGCTGTGTAAACCCAAAAACCTGTGGGAGCTGGCTTGCCGGCGATGAGGCCAGCCGCCTTTACAAAGAATCAGGCCAGAATGCGCGAATCCCCGCCACACCCTGGGCCCCGCAGTTCCAGGCTTTTTCGCGCTCTGCCGGGCCAACTCCCCCCAACAGGAACACCGGTTTACTGAATCCCTCGATCAACGTCGAAGCCTGCTCCCAACCCAGCGGCTGCGCATCCGGGTGAGTCAGCGTCGGCTGCACCGGCGACAGGGTCACGAAATCCACACCCATCTGCTCGGCCAGCGCCAGTTCTTCGGCATTGTGGCAAGACGCTGCCAACCAGCGCTCCGCCGGCAATGGACGCCCCGCTGCCGCATATTTACGCAACTGCGCGGCGGTGATGTGCCAACCGGCGGACGGGAAATCTCCCAACCATTCGAATGGCCCCTTGATCATCAACTGCGCCTTGCCCGCGCACAGACCCGCCGCGTCCACTGCCAGATCGCGATACTTGGGGTCGTAACCGTTCGGCGCGCGCAGCTGGATCAATTTGATCCCGCCCGCGATTGCCTTCTGGATGCCACGCAGCAAGGCTGGCGTTTCGAGGTCTTCCGGAGTGATCAGGTATTCAGCGGGCAAACGCGCCGCCGCCACAATCGGCTGATTGGCGGCCGGAAACTGGTAATTCGCCAGCTCCTTCGCGGTGACCCAGGCCAACGGTTGACCTTCTGCGCCGTGGGGTTCGCCGCTGAAGCTCGACACTTCCCAGACATCCAGCAATACCTGTTTGTCGGGGTAGTCGTGGCGCACCTTGATCAAGGGTCGGGCAGCACCCACGACAATGCCCAACTCTTCGTGCAGCTCGCGGGCCAGTGCGGTTTCGACCGACTCTTCAGGCTCGACCTTGCCACCGGGAAATTCCCACAGACCACCCTGATGCTGGGTGTCGGCACGACGAGCGATGAGAATTTTGCCAGCCACGTCACGAATGACAGCGGCGGCGACGTGTACACGTTTCACGGATTCAACTCCTCCAGTCCAGCCTTTTGCCAGGCCTTGAAGGCCGGCCATTGGTAGACGGTTTCAACATAGGCTGCGTCGGTGGCCGGCAACGTCACCTGATAGGTGCGCAGACGCACGGCAATCGGGGCGAAGAACGCATCGGCCAGGCTCACACGGCCAAACAGATACGGCCCTTCTTCAGTGGCGACGGCACGGCATTCGGCCCACAGCGCGAGCATGCGTTCGATATCGACCTTCACCTCCGGCGGCACCGGGTTCAGCGGCGCGTCGTGGCTGAGGTTGAACGGCATGTGATTGCGCATGGCGAAGAAGCCGCTGTGCATTTGTGCGCAGGCGGATCGGGCCTGAGCACGGGCGAAGAGATCGGTTGGCCAGAGCTGCTCGGACGGGAACTGCTCGGCGAGGTACTCGGCAATCGCCAAAGAGTCGGCAATGGTGCCGCGGGCGGTTTTCAGCAGTGGCACCTTCGCGGTCGGCGAAAGCTTGAGCAGTTGCTCGCGGGTGTCGGGCTTGCCGAGTTTGATCAGCTCTTCGGTGTAGGGCGCACCGGTCAGTTCAACGGCCAGGGCGGCGCGCAGGGACCAGGAGGAAAGCAGTTTGTCGCCGATGATCAGGTGCAGGGACATGGTTGGGTGCCTTCTCGTCAGGGAAACAATCCAGAATGTCTGGCGTCTGGTCGTCCGTCATCGCGGGCAAGCCCGCTCCCACAGGTAGTTTGGTGTACGCAATATTTGTGAACGACACAAACCCCTGTGGGAGCTGGCTTGCCAGCGATGAGGCCGGAAACCGCTCCCACCTTATGGATCAGGTGCGGTATTCGGCGTTGATCTTCACGTATTCATGCGACAGGTCGGTGGTCCAGATGGTTTCGCTGCAATCGCCACGACCCAATTCGATGCGGATGGTGATTTCTTCCTGCTGCATCACCGCCGAGCCCTGCGCTTCAGTGTAGGTCGCAGCGCGCGCGCCACGGCTGGCAATGCACACGTCGCCGAGGAACACGTCGATCTTGCTCACGTCCAGATCCGGCACGCCGGCACGGCCGACAGCGGCGAGGATACGGCCCCAGTTCGGGTCGGAGGCGAACAACGCAGTCTTGATCAGCGGCGAGTGCGCCACGGTGTAGCCGACGTCCAGGCATTCCTGGTGATTGCCGCCGCCATTGACTTCAACGGTGACGAACTTGGTTGCGCCTTCGCCGTCGCGAACGATGGCCTGGGCCACGTCCATGCACACTTCGAACACCGCTTGTTTCAGTTTGGCGAACAACTCGCCTTCGGCACGGGTGATTTCCGGCAGCGCAGCCTTGCCGGTGGCAATCAGCATGCAGCAGTCGTTGGTCGAGGTGTCGCCGTCAATGGTGATGCGGTTGAACGACTTGTTGGCGCCATCGAGCATCAGGTTGTGCAGCACATCGCGGGAGACTTTCGCGTCGGTGGCGATGTAACCGAGCATGGTGGCCATGTTCGGGCGGATCATGCCTGCGCCTTTGCTGATGCCGGTGACAGTGATGGTCACGCCATCATGTTCGAACTGGCGGCTGGCACCCTTTGGCAGGGTGTCGGTGGTCATGATGCCAGTGGCGGCCGCTTCCCAGTTGTTTTCCGAGAGATCGTCCAGTGCAGCTTGCAGCGCGCCTTCGATCTTCTCGACCGGCAGTGGCTCGCCGATCACCCCGGTGGAGTACGGCAGAATCTGGCTGGCATCGACGCCCGTCAGCTCGGCCAGTTTCGCGGTGGTGCGCTCGGCAGCAGCCAAACCAGGCTCGCCGGTGCCGGCGTTGGCATTGCCAGTGTTGGTCAGCAAATAACGCACGGCGTTGTGTACGCGTTTTTTCGCCAGAATTACCGGCGCCGCACAAAAGGCGTTCAAGGTGAACACGCCCGCCACGGTGGAGCCTTCGGCGCAGCGCATCACCACGACATCCTTGCGCCCTGGGCGCTTGATGCCGGCCGAGGCGATACCGAGTTCAAAACCGGCAACCGGGTGCAACGTTGGCAAAGGACCAAGACCAACAGCCATGAATGCGCTCCTTACTCAATGATGTCAGCACCGCCACTTGCAGCGACGGTGGTTTAAATGGCAAAACGCCGCGACGGCAGAAGCCGGTCGCGGCGCGGGTATTTCAGCGATTGAAACGGGTTTTACTGGATCTGCCCGTGGCAATGCTTGAATTTCTTGCCCGAACCGCAGTAGCACAGTTCGTTTCGGCCCAGCTTCTGCTCGTTGCGGACCGGGGCAGTGGCGAGGGCCACATCGACCTCCTCACCCAAGGCTTCCGGTTGATCCAGACCAGGCGCTTCGGCGTGTTCGAACTGCATGCGGGCGGCCAGCGCTTCGGCTTCCTGACGCAGGCGTTGCTCTTCGGCTTCCGGATCTTCGCGGCGAACCTGAACGTGCGACAGCACACGGATCGAGTCGCGCTTGATCGAATCCAGCAGCTCGGAGAACAGCGTGAACGACTCGCGCTTGTATTCCTGCTTCGGGTTCTTCTGCGCATAACCACGCAGGTGGATGCCGTGACGCAGGTGGTCCATGGTCGACAGGTGGTCTTTCCACAGATCGTCGAGTACGCGCAGAACGATTTGTTTCTCGAAGGAGCGCAGTGCGTCGGCACCGGCCTGGTCTTCTTTCTCGTTGTACGCCGCCATCAGCTCGGTCATGAGCTTCTCGCGCAGGGTTTCTTCGTACAGGTGATCGTCTTCGTCGAGCCATTGCTGGATCGGCAGTTTCACGCCGAAGTCGCTGGCAATCGACGCTTCCAGACCCGCTACGTCCCACTGCTCAGGCAGCGATTGCGGCGGAATGTGCGCGCTGACGGTGGCGTTGAGCACGTCCTGACGGAAATCGGCGATGGTTTCGCCGATGTTATCAGCGGCCAGCAACGTGTTACGCATGTGATAAATCACTTTACGCTGTTCGTTGTTGACGTCGTCGAACTCGAGCAGTTGCTTGCGGATGTCGAAGTTGCGGCCTTCAACCTTGCGTTGCGCCTTCTCGATCGCGTTGGTCACCATGCGGTGCTCGATCGCTTCGCCCGGCTGCATGCCCAGAGCTTTCATGAAGTTCTTCACCCGGTCAGAGGCAAAGATGCGCATCAGGCTGTCTTCCAGCGACAGGTAAAAGCGGCTCGAACCGGCGTCACCCTGACGGCCGGCACGGCCACGCAGCTGGTTGTCGATACGACGGGATTCGTGACGCTCGGAAGCAATCACCTGCAGACCGCCGGACTCCAGCACTTGCTGGTGACGCTTCTGCCAGTCGGCCTTGATCTGGGCGATCTGCTCAGGGGTGGGGTCTTCCAGCGAAGCCACTTCCACTTCCCAGTTACCGCCCAGCAGGATGTCGGTACCACGACCGGCCATGTTGGTGGCGATGGTCAGCGCGCCCGGACGACCGGCCTGCGCGATGATCTCGGCTTCTTTTTCGTGGAACTTGGCGTTCAGAACCTTGTGTTCGATGCCTTCCTTCACGAGCAGGCTGGACATGTGCTCGGAGGTTTCGATGGTCGCAGTACCCACCAGCACCGGACGACCAGCGGCCATGCTTTCCTTGATGTCCGCCACGATGGCCGCGTACTTCTCTTCGGCCGTGAGGAACACCAGGTCGTTGAAGTCTTTACGCGCCAACGGTTTGTTCGGCGGAATGACCATGACTTCCAGACCATAGATCTGGTGGAATTCGAACGCTTCGGTGTCAGCGGTACCGGTCATGCCGGACAGCTTGGTGTACAGGCGGAAGTAGTTCTGGAACGTGGTCGAAGCCAGCGTCTGGCTCTCGGCCTGGATGTTCAGACCTTCTTTCGCTTCGATGGCCTGGTGCAGGCCTTCGGACAAACGACGGCCCGGCATGGTACGACCGGTGTGTTCGTCAACCAGCACGACCTGGCCATCCTGCACAATGTATTCGATGTTGCGGTTGAACAGCTTGTGCGCACGCAGACCGGCGTAAACGTGGGTCAGCAGGCCCAGGTTGTGCGCCGAGTACAGGCTCTCGCCTTCAGCCAGCAGGCCGACGCGGGTGAGCATGTCTTCGATGTATTGGTGACCGGCTTCGTTGAGTTCGACCTGACGGGTTTTCTCGTCAACGGTGTAGTGGCCAGCCTTGGTGACTTCGCCTTCGACTTCTTCGACGTGCAGTTCCAACTGCGGGATCAGTTTATTGATCTCCATGTACAGCTTGGAGCTGTCCTCGGCCTGACCGGAAATGATCAGCGGAGTACGCGCTTCGTCGATGAGGATGGAGTCGACTTCGTCGATCACGGCAAAATTGAGTTCGCGCTGGAATTTTTCTTCCATGCTGAACGCCATGTTGTCGCGCAGGTAGTCGAAACCGAATTCGTTGTTGGTGCCGTAGGTGATGTCGGCGGCGTACGCCTGGCGCTTCTCTTCCGGCGGCTGGAACGGCGTCACGACGCCGACGGTCAGGCCGAGGAATTCATACAGCGGGCGCATCCAGTTGGCGTCACGGCGGGCCAGGTAGTCGTTCACCGTCACAACGTGCACGCCCTTGCCGGACAGTGCGTTGAGGTAAACGCCCAGGGTAGCCACGAGGGTTTTACCCTCACCGGTACGCATCTCGGCGATCTTGCCTTCGTGCAAGGTCATGCCACCGACGAGCTGCACGTCGAAGTGGCGCATACCCATGATGCGCTTGCCGGCTTCGCGGGCGACCGCAAAGGCTTCTGGCAGCAGCTTGTCGAGGGTTTCCCCTTTGGCGATGCGGGCCTTGAACTCATTGGTCTTGGCGCGCAATTGATCGTCCGAAAGGGCCACCATTTGCTCTTCGAAGGCATTGACGAGCTGCACCGTCTTGAGCATGCGTTTGACTTCACGCTCGTTCTTGCTTCCAAAAAGTTTCTTTAACAAAGGCGCAAACATATCGGCAGGATCTTCCACACTAAAGGGATGGAGGGCGGCCCCGTGAGCGTCGCCCGTGCAGCCCTCATGGCCGCATGCGAACGAGCATTCTACCCGGAAACGGAAGTGAGGAAAGTGGCGATGTTCCACGATGCTGGCACTGCGCTTTGACGGGGCTCACTTAAAATAGGGGCGTTTTGCTCAACTTCAAGTCATGAAAGGCAGAAGTTAGTCGTTGATTTAATGGGTAAAGCGGGGGCAAAAGCAATGGGCGAGTGATTTCGGCCTTTCTGCTACCATGGCGTTTCTGTTACTTCAGGTGTTCGATCATGGCATTTCGCCCTCTCACGGCCAGAGCACCCGCCGTTCTCCTGCGCGAAGCCAAGCCGCTCAAAGCCATCCTCGGCCATGCCCAACGGCTGGGGCATTTGCAACGCCTGCTCGAAAGCCAACTGCAACCCGCCGCCCGCGAACATTGCCATGTGGCGTCGTGGCGTGAAGGCAGTCTGTTGCTGATTGTCACCGATGGTCATTGGGCGACACGTCTGCGCTATCAGCAGAAGCGTCTGCAACGTCAGTTGCAGATGTTTGACGAGTTCGCCAGCCTGACGCGAATTCTGTTCAAGGTACAGCCGCCGACGGTGCAGCGCGGGGTTGTCGGCAATACGATGGATTTGTCGACGGATGCCGCGGCAACGATCCAGGCGACGGCAGACGGGATCAGTGATCCGGGGTTGCGCGCGGCGCTAGAGCGGTTGGCGGCGCACGCCAAAGACAAATCCTGAGATCTATCTAAATGTGCGCGCCGGCCCAATGTGGGAGCGGGCTTGCTCGCGAAAACGGTGTGTCATTCAACGAATATGGCGTCTGACACGGCGCCTTCGCGAGCAAGCCCGCTCCCACAATTGGATCTCCTGCAACATGGGATCAGCGGCGTTTGCTGCCGCCGAGTAACGAACCCATCAGGCCGCGCACCAGTTGTTTACCGAGGTTATTGGCAGCCTGGCGCATCGCCGACTTCAGCGCCTGACCTGCTGCCGTACCGAGGAATTCCCCTGCCCTGTCGGCGAGACTTGGCTCTTCGGCCGCCGGCTTGCCTGCGGGCGTCTCAGCTTCCGGCGCCAGATCTTTGCGCCCCATCAGGATTTCATACGCCGACTCGCGATCAATCGGCTTGTCATAGCGCCCCTTGAACGGCGAGCCGGCAATCAGCACGGTGCGCTCGGTTTCGGTCAACGGCCCGATCCGCGATTGCGGCGGTGCGACCAGCACGCGCTGTACCATTTCCGGCGTGCCTTTTTCCGCCAGGGTGCCGACCAGCGCCTCGCCAATCCCCAACTCCGTCAGCACCGACAGGCTGTCGAACGCCGGATTCGGCCGGAACCCGTCCGCCACGGCGCGTAGGGATTTCTGCTCCTTGGCGGTAAACGCGCGCAAGCCGTGCTGGACACGCAACCCGAGTTGCGCCAGCACATCGTCCGGCAAATCGGTCGGCGACTGGGTGACGAAATACACACCCACGCCTTTCGAACGGATCAGCCGCACCACCTGCTCCAACCGCTCCTGCAAGGCCTTCGGCGTATCGCCGAACAACAAATGCGCCTCATCGAAAAATAGCGCCAGCAGCGGTTTGTCGGCATCGCCACGCTCCGGCAACTGCTCGAACAACTCGGCCAGCAGCCACAGCAGGAACGTCGCGTAGACCTTAGGTGCCTCGTGTACCAGACGACTGGCATCGAGCAGATGAATGCGCCCACGGCCGTCAGCCGCCGGTTGCAGGATGTCTTCGAGTTGCAATGCCGGCTCGCCAAACAAGGCTTCGGCGCCCTGCTGCTCCAGCGTCGCCAGACGCCGCAACAGTGCCTGACTGGAACCGGTGGTCATCAGCGCCGCGTCTTCACCCAACAGTTGCGGATTGTCCTTGAGGTGATTGAGCAGCGCTTTCAGATCTTTCAGATCCAATAACAACAGCCCTTCGCGGTCGGCAACTTTGAACGCGGCGTATAGCGCCGACTGCTGGCTGTCAGTGAGTTCGAGCAGACTGCCGATCAGCAGCGGGCCCATTTCACTCAGCGTGGTCCGCAACGGATGACCGGACTGACCGTGAATGTCCCACAAGGTCACTGGATACGCCTGCGGCTGGTAGTTGAGCCACGGCATGCCGGCGATGCGCTCGGCGACCTTGCCCTGCGGATTGCCGGCGGCACCGAGACCGCACAGGTCGCCCTTGATGTCGGCGGCGAACACCGCGACACCAGCGTCGCTGAAGGCTTCGGCCAGACGCTGCAAGGTCACGGTTTTGCCGGTGCCGGTCGCGCCGGCGATGAGTCCGTGGCGGTTGGCCAGGCGCATGGCCTGGGCGATCGGTTGCCCCGCGAGATCGGCGCCGATTACGAGTTGCGATGAGTCAGGCATTTTGTCACCCAATGGTTAATCTTTATTTCGCGATGGCCGATAAATAGAGGCGAGAACCTGACTGAAAAGTCGGGTCGGACATTTCCCTAAGGAGAGACGGAAATATCAGCTTGTATTCACCCTTGCCCATATTGCGCGTCTTTATAAAAGCACGCCCAGGACATTAAGACCTTAGCGGAACCCCAAGCCATGAACAAAAATCTGCGCTTCAGCCATAAAATTTTGCTTGCCGCCGCCCTCATCGTCATCGCCGCTTTCGCCTCGTTTACGCTGTACAACGACTGGCTCCAGCGCAACGCGATTCGCGATGACCTGAACAACTATCTCAACGAGATGGGCGAGGTCACTGCCGGCAATATCCAGACCTGGCTCAGCGGCCGCATTCTGCTGGTCGAGAACGCCGCTCAGAACATTGCCATCAATCCCGAACCCGCCAACGTCGCCAGCCTGCTGGAGCAGAAAACCCTGACCTCGACGTTCATGGCCACCTACCTGGGCGATGCCACCGGCCACTTCACCATCCGCCCGGACGTGAAGATGCCGGACGGTTTCGATCCACGGGTACGGCCTTGGTATAAAGGCGCCGAAACCAGCAGCACCTCGACCCTGACCGAACCGTACATCGACGCGGCCACCGGGCAGTTGATCATCTCCATCGCCACAGCCTCGAAAAAGGCCGGTCAGAGCGTTGGCGTGGTCGGCGGCGACCTGAGCCTGCAATCGTTGGTCGACACCCTCGCCGCCCGGGATTTCGACGGCATGGGTTATGTGTTCCTGGTCAGCGCCGACGGCAAGATCCTCGTGCACCCGGACAAAGCGCTGGTGATGAAATCGCTTAAAGAAGCGTATCCGCAGGACACCCCGCGCATCAGCAGCGACTTCAGTGAAGTCACCGTCGATGGCAAGACCCGCATCGTCACCTTCGCCCCGATCAAGGGCCTGCCGTCGGTGAACTGGTACATCGGCCTGTCGGTGGACAAGGATCAGGCCTTCGCGATGCTCAGCCAGTTCCGCACCTCGGCGGTGATCGCGACGGTGATTGCCGTGGCAATCATCATTGCCCTGCTCGGTATGCTGATCCGCATCCTGATCCAGCCGCTGCACGTCATGACCCGCGCCATGGAAGACATCGCCGATGGCGAAGGTGACCTGACCAAACGTCTGAACATCGTCAATAACGATGAATTCGGTGTTCTCGGTACGGCGTTCAACCGCTTCGTCGAGCGTATTCACGGTTCGATCCGCGAAGTGTCCTCGGCCACCGGGCAGGTCAACGAAGTCGCCCTGCGCGTGGTCGCGGCGTCGAACTCGTCGATGTACAACTCTGATCAGCAGGCTTCGCGCACCAGCAGTGTTGCCGCCGCGATCAACCAGCTCGGCGCCGCTGCTCAGGAAATCGCCCGCAACGCCGCGCAAGCCTCGAACCAGGCCAGCGACGCTCGCGGTCTTGCCGAAGATGGCCAGCAGGTGGTGGATCGCAGTATCAAGGCGATGAATCAGTTGTCGAGCATGCTCAGCGCGTCGAGCAGCAACATCGAGTCGCTGAACAGCAAAACCGTGAACATCGGCCAGATTCTCGAAGTGATCACCAGCATTTCCCAGCAAACCAACCTGCTGGCGCTCAACGCGGCCATTGAAGCGGCGCGTGCCGGTGAGGCCGGCCGTGGGTTTGCCGTGGTGGCAGATGAAGTGCGTAATCTGGCGCACCGCACCCAGGAATCGGCGCAGCAAGTGCAGACCATGATCGAGGAGCTGCAAGTCGGCGCCCGCGAATCGGTGAGCACCATGAGCGACAGCCAGCGCCACAGCCAGGACAGCGTGGAAATCGCCAACCTGGCCGGTGAACGCTTGAACAGCGTGACCCAACGCATTGGCGAGATCGACGGGATGAACCAGTCGGTGGCGACGGCGACCGAAGAGCAGACGGCCGTGGTCGAATCGATCAACGTCGATATCACCGAGATCAATACGCTGAACCAGGAAGGCGTGGAGAACTTGCAGGCAACGTTGCGCGCTTGTTCGGATCTGGAGCAGCAGGCTTCGCGCCTGAAGCAGTTGGTGGGCAGTTTCCGCATCTAAAGATCAAAAGCATACCCCCTCAACCCAACCCTCTCCCCCAAAGGGGGCGAGGGGGAAAGGGAGCCGATCTTCGAGCCTTTCAAAACTGAGTTCGGCTCGGTATTTCAGGTCGGCGTAACTCGAAAAAACAACTCGATCAGTCCCCTCTCCCCCGGGAGAGGGTTAGGGTGAGGGGCCCACCGCGTAATCCCGACCGAACATCTATTCTGGATAAAGGTCAACCAAGGGAGAACAACGCAGCGGAGGGACGATCACCGTGCACATCGCCGACATCACCATGTTCTACGCCCCGGCCAGCGGTGGCGTACGCACTTACCTGGATGCCAAGCACCGACGGCTGGGGGTCGAGGCAGGGATCCGCCACAGCCTGCTGATCCCTGGTGCGCATTTCGGTGAACACGATGGCATTTACACGGTTCCCGCTCCCGCCCTGCCCTTCGGCAAGGGTTACCGCTTCCCCGTCCGACTGGCCCCTTGGCGCAACGTCCTGCAGGATTTGCAGCCGGATCTGATCGAAGTCGGCGACCCTTACCTCACGGCTTGGGCGGCACTGGATGCCCGGCGGCAGCTGGATGTGCCGGTGATCGGTTTTTATCACTCGGACTTGCCGCTGCTGGTCAGTAACCGTATGGGCCATTGGCTTACGCCGAACGTCGAGGCCTATGTCACCAAGCTCTACGGCAACTTCGACCGGGTACTGGCGCCCAGCCAGGTGATGGCCGACAAACTCACCGGTCTCGGCGTGCGTAATGTTTTCGTGCAGCCGCTGGGCGTTGACTTGCAAACCTTCCACCCCGACGCCCGCGATCCGGGGCTGCGCGCCGAATTGGGTATTGGTGACGACACACGCCTGCTGATCTTCGCCGGACGCGGCTCAAAAGAGAAAAACCTGCCAGTCCTGCTCAAGTGCATGCAACGCCTTGGCCCGCGCTATCACCTGCTGTTGGTCGGCTCGGCGATGCCCGCCGTGGTGCCGGACAACGTCAGCGTCATTGATGAGTTCTGCAAGGCTCCGACCGTCGCTCGTTTGATGGCCAGCGCCGATGCGCTGGTACATGCCGGCGATCAGGAAACCTTCGGGCTGGTGATCCTCGAAGCCATGGCCTGCGGTATTCCCGTGGTCGCGGTGGCGGCTGGCGCGTTCACCGAAATCGTCAACGACAGCTGCGGCCTGCTCTGCACGCCGAACAATCCGCAAGCGATGGCCAATGCCGTGCGTGAGCTGTTCAGTCGCGGCAGCCACGTCCTCGGCCAACAGGCGCGCCAGTATGTCGAGCGCCATTACGCCTGGGACGCAGTGGTCGACAGCCTGCTCGGTCACTATCACGCGGTACTCGGCAATTCGACTCCGAAGGTGGCCAATGGCTGAAGCCTGCGAGCGTCCCGCGATCCTGCTGGTCCTGCACGATGTGGCGCCCTCGACGTGGGCGGATTATCGCCCCTTTGTCGAAGCCGTCGATGCGCTGGGCAGTATCCCCATGACCTGGCTGGTGGTACCGGACTTTCATGGGCACGACGCCCTCGACGCCCATCCCGTGTTTTGCCGGATGCTCAGCGAGCGAGTCGCCCGTGACGATGAACTGGCTTTGCACGGCTATTTTCACAGTGATGACGGGCCGCCACCGACCTCGCCCCGGGACTGGTTCATGCGCCGGATTTACACCCATGAAGGTGAGTTTTATAAGTTGCCCCATAGCGCCGCCCTCGCGCGCCTGCGTTCCGGCATCGAAGTGTTTCAGCGCTACGACTGGCCGCTGCACGGTTTCGTCGCCCCGGCGTGGCTGATGAGCGATGGCACCCGCCAGGCGCTGCGCGAACTGCCGCTGCACTACACCAGCGATCCGCAACATCTTTATCGTTTGCCGGATTTTAGCCCGGTCGAGGCCCCAGGGCTGGTCTGGAGCGCCCGCAGCGCCTGGCGTCGAGGCCTGTCGAAAATCCTCAGCGAGCAGCGTCAACAGCGCTGGCGCCAGGCGCCGGTGATTCGGCTAGGCTTGCACCCGGTGGACATGCGCCACAACTTCTCCCGCGATTACTGGTTTAACACCCTGCAAAGGCTACTGAATGAAGGACGCGTACCGATGACCAAAACAAACTGGCTCGCTCAACAGCGCGGTCAACCGGGACGCGCCGCATGAGTCGCGGCATCGTCTTGCTGGTCGGCCTGCTCGCCGCCGTACTGATCCCGCTGCTGCTCGGTGGTAGCGATATCTGGGCGCGTCTGCAAAGCTTTCCGCTGCCCTGGCTACTGATCATGTTCGGCATGATTCTGTTGTGCTGGGGCATCAATACCCTGCGCTTGCGGTTACTGCTGGGCGAACAACGGGATCAAGTCACCCCGCTAAAAAGCCTCGGCGTAGTGATGGCCGCCGAGTTCGCCTACTGCGCGACACCCGGCGGCAGTGGCGGCCCGCTGACGATCATGGCGCTGCTGGCCCGAAGCGGCGTGCGCCCGGCCCGGGGCAGCGCGGTGTTTGCCATGGATCAGCTCAGTGATTTGCTGTTCTTTCTCTGCGCCCTCAGCGGGATTCTGATTTACGCGCTGTTCCAGCACCTCAGCGACCGTATGGAAGGGTTGCTGATTGTCAGCGCCGTTTCGCTGTTCGGCGGCTTGTGCAGTTGCGTGCTGCTGGCGCGCTATCACCGCCAACTGATTCGCCTCAGCGGACGCTTGCTGATCCGCCTCAACGTGCGGGCCAGTACCCGCCGCCGCTGGGCGCGCAAGCTGCTGCACTTTCTCGCAGCGTTCATCGATACGCTGAAGCTGCCATGGCAGACGCTGAGCAAAGTCTTCGCCCTGACCTGCGTGCACTGGTTGCTGCGCTACAGCGTGCTGTATCTGGCGCTACGCGGATTGGGGGCGGATTTGCAGTGGGCGTGGAGCTTTCTGGTGCAGATGGTCTCGCTGGGCGCCGGGCAGTTCAGTCTGTTGCCCGGTGGCGCAGGTGCGGCGGAACTGACTTCGGCGGCACTGCTGGCGCCGATGGTCGGCAAATCCACCGCCGCAGCGGCGATTCTGATTTGGCGGGTGGTGACGTTCTACTTCTATCTGGTGGTGGGTGGGCCGGTGTTTTTGATGATGCTCGGGCGGCCGTTGCTGAGGAAATTGATGAAGGTGCGTCAAGCCTGAAAGATCGCAGCCTTCGGCAGCGCCTACATTGAACGGCGGTCTTTCAATTCGACTCGGTACTTTCGTCGGACTCCGGTTTCACCTGCTCCCACAACTCGGCAGCACCCGGAAACTCCGTGCCGTCCTCAGGGCTCATGTCTTCGGGGTCATAACGACTCAAACAGCCTTCACCCAAGGTGGCGGGTGCTTTGGATGTGGCTTTGTTCAGTGGATCGCTCATGAGCTTTTCCTCAGGTCTGAAACGGCGAAGGGCCTGGAGCGATTGAACGCCCAGGCCCTTCGATTTTCAAGCACGCGAGGGTTCGATCAGAACACCACGGTCTTGTTGCCGTGCACCAGCACGCGATCTTCGAGGTGATAACGCAGGCCACGCGCCAGCACCATTTTCTCGACGTCACGCCCGAAACGCACCATGTCTTCGATGCTGTCGCTGTGGCTGACACGAACCACGTCCTGCTCGATGATCGGGCCGGCATCCAGCTCTTCGGTCACGTAGTGGCAGGTCGCGCCGATCAGCTTCACGCCTCGCAGGGACGCCTGATGGTACGGCTTGGCGCCGACGAACGACGGCAGGAAGCTGTGGTGAATGTTGATGACTTTGTGCGCGTATTCGCGGCACATGTCCGGCGGCAGGATTTGCATGTAACGCGCCAGCACCACCACTTCGGCGTCGTGCTGTTTGACCAGGCGCGACACTTCATCGAAGGCCGGTTGCTTGTCCTGCGGATTGACCGGGACATGGTAATAAGGAATGCCGTGCCACTCGACCATGCTGCGCAGGTCGTCGTGGTTGGAAATCACGCAGGAGATCTCGCAATCCAGCTCATCGCTATGCCAGCGATGCAGCAGGTCGGCCAGGCAATGGGACTCGCGGCTGGCCATCAGCACTACGCGTTTTTTCTGCTCGGTGTCAGTGATGCGCCAGTCCATCGAGAACTCTTCGGCAATCGGCGCAAACTTCTCACGCAGAACTTCGATACCGAATGGCAGCGAGTCGGCACGAATTTCGTGACGCATGAAGAACCAGCCAACCTGATTATCCGAGTGGTGGCTCGCTTCGGTGATCCAGCCATTGTGGGCTGCCAGAAAATTACTGACTTTGGCAACGATGCCAACGCGGTCCGGGCAAGAAATCACCAGCCGAAAAGTGCGCATGAGGGGGAAACTCCAGAACTTCGCAAAGGCCGCCATTCTAGCGACTGCGCAACAAAACTGCAGTATTGATCAACGTCGGCGTGGACATCGCCCCGGCCGCAGGCTTTTTGACGGACTGAAACGTCAACGTGATGGCGGTGCAGTGGCAGTGCCTGATCAGATCACTGTGAATATCTGTGATGACTGCATCACACTATTTAACTGAACATTCAATTGGCTGCTAATTCTCGTAACTAATTTAAATAAAAAGTCCGCTTAAATGTTTACTTGATGAAACAGCCTGACTATTATTGCGGCACTGTCCCCTGCCATCCAGCACTCTACTAAGGTAGTAATCATGTCCTTGATCAACGAATATCGCGCCACCGAAGAAGCTATCAAAGAGCTGCAAGCCCGTTTGAAGAACCTGTCGCAAGACGACAAACTGCAAACCGAGCTGGAATTCGAAGGCAAACTGCGCACCCTGATGGGCGAATACTCCAAGTCCCTGCGTGACATCATCGCGCTGCTGGACCCGGAATCGAAAACCAAAGCTCCACGCGGCGGTGTAGCAAAAACTACCGGCACCAAGCGTGCTCGCAAAGTTAAACAATACAAAAACCCGCACAACGGCGAAGTCATCGAAACCAAAGGTGGCAACCACAAGACTCTGAAAGAGTGGAAAGCCAAGTGGGGCGGTGACGTGGTTGAAGGCTGGGCTACCCTGCTGGGCTAAGCCGTAACGTCTTCGCAGAGCAATCCGCGAAAAAAGAAACGCCAGCGAATGCTGGCGTTTTTTTATGCCTGGGATTTAGTCCCGGCATGTTCGATTTCAAAGATTCAAACGTTTGCGTAATGCCTGGACATAATTCTGCCATTCATTAAGCACGGTTTTCTGCATCGGTGTCGCACTAAGCGCCCATTGCTCTGCGGCTTCTGTAAAAGATTGCAAGGTATTCGGTGCGCCCCATTCAGGCGCGGATAAACGCTGCTGACAAAATATTCGCCAGCGTTCCTGCTCTTCAAAACTCAACGTATCGGCAAAGTTACGCGCTCGATATCGAAAGAGTAATTCAGGCAAACGTTCGTCATCGAAAGGCCATTGCTCTTGCGCCAATTGCGCAGGATCGGCGTTTCTCACTTGCTCACATAGACGCCGGTCGCGGTCACCGATAAATCCGTCGTACAACTGTTGCTCCGGATCCTCGCTCGGGGTGAAATCTTCGCTGGCATAAATGGCCGCAACTTTATCTTTCCAAACTTGTTGTGCGTCAGTTAGTCGCAGTGTTCGCTCCTGATAAAGCGCCATGTCCAGCCCCAGTCTCTGCTGATCCGGTGCACGCAATACCGACAATGGCGCCACCACCGGGCAGCGGTTGATATGAATCAGCTTGAGCGGCACTGGCAACTCACCTTCGAGCAAGTCGTCGCGACGGGTGTAGAGGCGCTGGCGCAGCGTTTGTGCATCCAGATCAAGCAGGCCCTGCGGATCCAGGTGCAGGTCGCAGACGATCAAGGCGTTACGGTTTTTCGGGTGCCAGGCCAATGGCAACACCACGCCGACATAACTGCGTGCCGCCGAAAAGCGCCCGGAAATATGCACCAGCGGTTGCAACAGGCGAATCTGGTCCATGACCTTTTGCTTGCTGCGCAACTGGAACAGCCAGTCATACAGCTTTGGCTGCTTCTCGCGGATCAACCGTGCCAGTGCGATGGTCGCACGCACATCCGACAACGCTTCGTGAGCATGCCCGTGATCGATGTTGTTGGCGGCGGTCAGGCGTTCGAGCTTGAGCGTTACCCGCCCTTCGTCATCGGTCGGCCAGACCAGACCGTCCGGGCGCAATGCATAGGCGGCACGCACCACGTCGATCAGATCCCAGCGACTGTTACCGCCCTGCCATTCGCGGGCATACGGGTCGAAGAAGTTGCGATACAAGCTGTAACGCGTCATCTCGTCATCGAAACGCAAGGTGTTGTAACCCGCACCGCAAGTGCCGGGCGCGGCCAGTTGCGCGTGGACGCGGGTCATGAAATCGGCTTCGCTCAAGCCCTTTTCAGCGAGCTGGCCCGGCGTGATACCCGTGATGGCGCAAGCGGCCGGATGCGGCAGGATGTCTTCGCTGGGCTGGCAATAGAGATTGACCGGCTCATCGATTTCGTTGAGGTCGTGGTCGGTGCGAATCCCTGCAACCTGCAGCGGGCGGTCGCTGCGGGGATTGATGCCAGTGGTTTCGTAGTCGTACCAGAAGATGGAAGTCACGGGCGGTTCCTGAACTGAAGATCGGCGAAGTCTAGGCGTTCAACCGCAGTCGCGGCCAGCCTCGCGTCATTCAAACACCTGGCGCCACATGCTGTGCAATACATAGTTATGTCGTTTTCCCCCGAGAGGCTGCTAGCATCGACCCCACTTGCACCCCGAACAGGCGAACATCAGGTAGCCCATGCTCGAGCCCACAGCGCCAAGGAAAGCACCGCTGGCCCCGCCGCTGGATACGCGGCATCAGGTCGAAACGCCGGAAGGCATCGACTTGCCGTTGCGCCCGGCCGGGCTGATGGTACGAGCCGTGGCCTTCACGATCGATCTGGGTCTGCGCGGCCTGATCATGGGTGCGCTGTTCATTGTGCTGGCGTTCCTCGGCAAGCTCGGCATGGGCCTCGGCTCGTTACTGCTGTTTGCGATCAGTTGGTGGTACATGGTGCTGTTCGAAGTGCTGCGCCAGGGACGCTCGCCGGGCAAACAATGGATGGGCCTGCGCGTGGTGCACGATGACGGCACGCCCATCGGCTGGTCGGCGTCGTTGCTGCGCAACCTGCTGCGCTTTGTCGATCTGCTGCCGTTCGGCTACTTTCTCGGCGCCATCAGTTGCCTGCAACACCCGACTTTCAAACGGCTGGGCGATATCGCCGCCGGTACGCTGGTGGTCTACAGCGAACAGCCAGTCAGCCGCCCGCAATTACCCGCCGCGGAACCCCGACGCGCACCGATTGCCCTCACCCTCAGTGAACAACGCGCCCTGCTCGGCTTTGCCGAACGTCAGGCCGAACTGACGCCGGCACGGGTTAACGAGCTGGCAGCGCTGCTGGCCCAGCCACTGCATATTTCCGCGCCCAAGGCCGTTGCTGAACTCAACGGTATCGCCCGCGGCCTGCTGGGGCCAACATGAAGCAAAGCCTTTTCGAAAATCGTCACAAGGCCGAATGGGAGCGTTTTGCACTGGCCCTTGAACGCCTCGAACGGGGCAAGGAAACCTCGCAAGTGGCCGGTTTCCCCAAAGCCTATCGACGCCTCTGCCAGCATCTGGCACTGGCGCAGGAGCGCGGCTACAGCAGTTTCCTCATCGATTCCCTGCAACAGCAGGTCTTGCGCGGCCATCAGCAGCTTTACCGGCATCGCAGTCGATTGGGCGCCAACCTGCTCAGCTTCATCCTCGCCGACTTCCCGCGACTGGTGCGCGCCGAATGGCCTTTTGTGCTGGTGGCGTGCCTGCTGTTTTTCGGCAGCCTGATTGGCGTCGGTGTGCTGGTGTATGTGTTTCCCGAGCTGGTCTACAACCTGATCCCTGCCGATCAGGTGCGTGAAATGCAAGGCATGTACGACCCGGTGGCCGGCCACCTCGGGCGCCCCGCCGATCGCGCCGCCAGTGAAGACTGGGTGATGTTCGGTTACTACGTGATGCACAACATCGGCATTGCCTTCCAGACCTTTGCCAGCGGTTTGCTGATGGGCGTGGGCAGTGCGTTTTTCCTGTTCTATAACGGTCTGGTCATCGGTGCGGTGGCCGGGCACCTGACAGAAATCGGCTTCGGTCAGACCTTCTGGTCATTCGTGATTGCCCACGGCGCCTTCGAACTGACGGCCATTGCGCTGGCCGGCGCGGCAGGCCTGGAACTGGGCTGGGCATTGATCGCGCCGGGACGCCTGAACCGCGCCGAAGCCTTGAAACGCGCCGCGCGCAAAAGCGTACTGCTGATTTGCGGGGTCATGCTGTTCCTGTTGATCGCCGCGTTTATCGAAGCTTATTGGTCATCGAAAACCAGCGTCGCCCCACTCACCAAATACCTGGTCGGCGCCACGCTGTGGGCGTTGGTGGCGAGCTATTTGCTGTTCGCCGGGAGGTCCCGTCATGCGCCTGAGTGACGCAACGGTGGTGATCCGTCCGCGCACCGCCTGGGAAGCCATGGATCTGGGCGTGCTGATGAGCCAGCAACACCGGCGCTTGTTGATGACCAGTTGGGCGATCGTCACCCTGCCGCTGTTCGTCTTGCTCAGCCTGTTGCTCTGGGATTCGCCGTCACTGGCGTTGTTTATCTTCTGGTGGCTGAAACCGGCGTACGAACGCCTGCCGCTGTACATCCTGTCCAAAGCCCTGTTCGGTGAAACGCCGACACTCAGGCAAGCCCTGCGCGAGTGGCCACGCCTGCTAAAACCGCAACTGCTGGCCAGCCTGACCTGGCGCCGGCTGAGTCTGAGCCGCAGTTTCCTGATGCCTGTGGTGCAACTTGAAGGCCTGGATGGCAGTGCACGGCAGCAGCGACTGCACGTGCTGTTGCAACGCAATGCCGGCGCCGCGCAATGGCTGACCATCATTGGCATGCACCTGGAAACTGCGTTGTGGATCGGCCTGATGGTGCTGTTCTACCTGCTGTTGCCGCAACAGATCGAAACGGACTGGGACTGGCAATCGTTGATCCTCGCGGCAGACCAGGACTGGCGTTGGCTGGAACACCTGACTAACGCGTTCTATGCGCTGGTGCTGGTGGTGTGGGAACCGATTTACGTGGCCTGTGGTTTCAGCCTCTATCTGAACCGGCGCACGCAACTGGAGGCATGGGACATCGAACTGGTGTTCCGCCGCTTGCGGCAACGGCTGAACAGCAGCGTACTCGGCGTGCTGCTGGCGGTGTGCCTGCTGCTGCCCAATGTGCCCTCGGTGTGGGCCGCTGAAGCTGACAGCAGCCCGGATACGCCGCGCTTGTTGAATCAGCCGCTGACCAGCCAGGCCTCGCACGACAGTATCAAGGCTTTGCTCGAACAACCGCCGTTCAAAAACAAGGAGTCCGTCACTCGCTATCGCTTTGGCGAAGATCCGGCAACTTCGGCCAAATCCGACAAGGAAGGTGATGCCCCACAATGGCTGAAAACCCTGCTCGGCTGGCTCGAAGGCCGACAATTCAACACCTTGGCCACCGTCATCGAAGTGGTGCTGTGGGGCGCAGTGATTGCCGCCGTCGGCTGGTTGATCTGGCGCTATCGCGAGTTTCTGCAAGCGTTCGTCAGCCGCCGTCCGGCGCTGCCTGCGCGAGCGAAAAGACCAGTGCCGCAACAGGCCTTTGGTCTCGACCTTAACCGCGAAACCCTGCCCGAGGACATCGCCGCCCACGCCGAACAACTCTGGCAGAGTCAGCCACGCGCCGCGCTGAGCCTGCTCTATCGAGGACTGCTCAGCCATTTGCTCCACGACTTCGATCTGACGCTCAAGGACGCCGACACGGAAAACCAGGTACTGGCGCGGGTCGAACAACTTCAACGACCGGAACTGCTCGCCTTCAGCCGCATCCTGACCACTCACTGGCAGAACATGGCCTATGGGCATCGCGTACCGGCGGCGCATCTGCAACAGGAACTGTGCGATGGCTGGCGCGCCCTGTTCGGTCACGGAGTCTCGCGTTGAATCGGCGCAGCCTGTGGTGGCTCGGCGGATTGCTCTTCGCCCTGCTGGCGGCGTTGAGCGTGTATCTGTTCATGGCCGCCAAGCCTTATCAGGAGGAAGTCGATCACGGCCCCTCACCCGCCGCGCAGGCCAACCCCTACCTGGCGGCAGAAATATTTCTGCGTGAGCGCGGCATCCACGTTGACCATGCCGAAAGCCTCGCGGTGCTGCCGGATATCGATCCGCGCGGGCACACACTGTTGCTGTTCAACGACCGATCGCGGATGCCCCCGCGTCAGGTCGATCAAGTGTTGAACTGGACCCGCGCCGGTGGGCGGCTGGTGTTCGTCGCCGAAGCACTGTGGGACCCGCAGACCAGACAAAGCAACGATCTGCTGCTTGATCGAGTGCAACTGCATCAGGCCCTGACCAAGGATCTGAAGGACCCGCCCGAAGGCCTGCCCCATGAACCGTATCCCGCCCTGACCAAACTGTACCTGGAAGACGAAGACGCGCCGGCCTACGCCGGCTTCGATACCGACTTTCACCTCGACGACCCGAAGAATCTTGCGCATGCCTGGGCCAACAGCGCCAAGGCCACGCACATGATGCAACTGCCCTACAGCCTCGGCTCGATCACCGTGGTCACCGACGCCGAACTGTGGAAAACCACGGCGATTGCCCAGTACGACAACGCCTGGCTGCTCTGGTATCTGAGCGCCGACACCGACGTCACGCTGATCTACAACACCGAGCACGATGGCCTGCTGACGCTGCTCTGGCGCTACTTCCCGCAAGCCATCGTCGCCCTGCTCGCGTTGATCGGCCTGTGGTTGTGGCAGGCCAGTGTGCGCCATGGCCCGCTTCAGGCGCCCGCGCCGAGTGGTCGTCGCCAGTTGCAGGAGCACCTGCGCGCCAGTGCCGATTTCATGCTGCGCCACAACGGTCAGCAATCGCTGTTGCAAGCTCTGCAACAAGACGTGTTGCGCCGCGCCCGACGCCGACATCCCGGCTTCGATCAATTGAACGTTGCCGAACAATGGCTGGCGTTGTCGCGCCTGACCCGGCAACCGACCCGTGCCATCAGCCAGGCCTTGAGCCCGGTGCCGAAGCGGCGGATGTCCAATGCCGATTTCTGCCGCCAGGTCGCCCACCTGCAAACCTTGAGGAACACGCTATGACTGAACAGATCGAGCCCGGCAGCGCCAGCCACGCCGCCCAGCAGCGCCAGCGTGCCAGTCAACTGGCGCAGGCCGTGCGCAATGAATTACACAAGGCTGTGATCGGCCAGGACGCAGTCATCGACGACGTGCTGACTGCGCTGATCGCCGGCGGCCATGTGTTGCTGGAGGGTGTTCCGGGACTGGGCAAAACCCTGCTGGTGCGCGCCTTGGCACGTTGCTTCGGCGGCGAGTTCGCACGTATTCAGTTCACCCCGGACCTGATGCCCAGCGACGTCACCGGCCACGCCGTGTACGACCTGCACACCGAGCAGTTCAAGCTGCGCAAAGGGCCGCTGTTTACCAACCTGCTGCTGGCTGACGAAATCAACCGCGCCCCGGCAAAAACCCAGGCCGCGTTGCTCGAAGCGATGCAGGAACGTCAGGTCACGCTGGAAGGCCGCGCCTTGCCGATTGCGCAGCCGTTCATGGTCCTCGCCACGCAAAACCCGATCGAGCAGGAAGGCACGTATCCACTGCCGGAAGCCGAACTCGATCGCTTCATGCTCAAGGTGCGCATGGATTATCCCGATGCCGATCAGGAGCTGAACATGGTGCGCCAGGTCAGCCGTTCGACCCGCGCCGACATGCTCGACGTGCAACCGTTACGCACCGTGTTGCAAGCCAAGGACGTGCAGGCGTTGCAGCGTATCGCCAGTGATTTGCCGCTGGACGATCAGGTGCTCGATTACGCCGTGCGCCTGGCGCGCAGCACCCGCACCTGGCCGGGCCTGACCTTGGGCGCTGGGCCTCGGGCCTCGATTGCGCTGGTGCGCTGCGCCCGCGCCCGGGCCTTGCTGCGCGGCGGTGAATTCGTGATTCCCGATGACATCAAGGGCTGCGCGCTGGCGGTGTTGCGCCATCGTGTGCGCATTGCGCCGGAACTGGATATTGAGGGCCTGCAAGTCGATCAAGTGCTGCAGCAGTTGCTTGATCAGATTCCGGTGCCGCGCCTGTGAACGCAAAAGATCGCAGCCTTCGGCAGCGCTTGCAGGGGATTGCGTTGCCATGAAACCTTCGCGTCTGCTGCTGATCTGGCTGATCATCCTGCTCGGCATCGGCCTCGTGCTGGGCACCTTGCAGGCATTGGCAATCGATGTCCCGGAGAGCCTGCTGTCAATCAACTGGGGATTGCTGCTGGCACTGTTGGCGCTGGCGACGCTCGATGCGTTGCGCCTCAAGCGACTGCCGACGGTGCGGATCAAACGGCAGATGCCCGGCAGCCTCGCGCTTGGCCGCTGGGGTGAGGTGCAGCTAACCGTTGAACACGACTTCAGCGCGCCACTGAACCTGCAGATTTTCGACCATGTGCCGGAGGGCCTCAGCTTTGAAAACCTGCCACTGAACGTCGAATTGCAGCCCGGCCAGATCAGCCTGATCAGCTACCGCGTGCGCCCGCTCAAACGCGGCCACTTCAGCTTCGAACACTGCGAAGTGAACCTGCCGAGCCCGCTGGGTTTATGGTCAGGTAAACGCGTGCTCAACGTGATCGACAGCACCCGCGTCTACCCGGATTTCGCCCGTCTCTACGGCGGTGAACTGCTGGCGGTGGACAACTGGCTCAGCCAACTCGGCGTGCGCCAGCGGCAACGGCGCGGGCAAGGGTTGGAGTTTCATCAGCTGCGCGAATTTCGTGAAGGCGACAGCCTGCGCCAGATCGACTGGAAAGCCACCGCCCGCCAACGCACGCCGATTGCCCGCGAGTATCAGGACGAGCGCGATCAACAGATCATCTTCTTGCTCGACTGCGGCCGACGCATGCGCAGTCAGGACGATGAGCTGTCGCACTTCGACCATGCGCTCAATGCCTGCCTGCTGCTCAGCTACGTTGCGCTACGCCAGGGCGATGCCGTTGGACTGAGTACCTTCGCCAGTGATCAACCGCGCCACCTCGCCCCGGTCAAGGGCAGCGGCCAACTGAACGTGCTGCTCAACGCGGTATACGACCTCGACAGCACTCAGCGCCCCGCCGACTATCAGGCCGCTATCAACCAGTTACTGGCCCGGCAAAAACGCCGGGCGCTGGTGGTGTTGGTGACCAATTTGCGTGATGAGGACGATGATGAACTGCTCGGTGCCGTCAAACGTCTGAGCCAGCAACACCGGGTGCTGGTGGCGAGCCTGCGCGAAACAACACTCGACACCTTGCGCCAAGTGCCGGTGCAGACCTTGCCGGAAGCGCTGGCCTATTGCGGGACAGTCAACTACCTCAATGAACGCACGGAACTGCATGAGCGAATTGTCGCCCACGGTGTTCCGGTGATGGATGTTCGGCCCGCAGAATTGGGGGCCGAACTGGTGACGCGGTATCTGGCGCTGAAGAAGGGTGGAGGTTTGTGACTGACAAAAAACGCCTCGTTCAAGGAGGCGTTATTGATAAACCAGAGCCAAACGATGGCTAGACGTAACTTCTGTCGTATCGATTCAAAATACCAACTCCGTCAATAGTGCCGTCCGTGGAGAGTACCTCTACTTCGCCCTTATCTGATGTGGATTGATACACGGGTACGTCACCGGCTCTCTTAACAGTGACCTCAACAAGGGGGGCCGGCTGTTTCAAGTAGCTGGAAGTCGCACGAATTCCGAAGTAAGTCCATATAGCCCCCCACCCCATTTCGATTGTCCTTTGCCAGCGCTCAGTCGTTACCAGGTTATGCCCCAACGACATGGCTAGCGGCAAAGTGACCCCTTGATGCTCGCCGGTACTCAGCTTCAATGAAAACTCTGAGTTTTTGGTGCTTCGTTTAAAATCCAGCTCCCAAGTCAGCCATTCCCCATCAAGTGTCTGCTCCAACTCCAGCGCGGGGGTCACCACCACGCCGAGATCCTCGGCGCTTTCACCCTCCCATTCCAAAATCACGCGCCTGCCTGATAGTGGGCTGTCCGGCTTTAGCCGCACAGATACTTTATGGACCGCACCGTGACAGGGATAGGCATCGCGCCCAAAGTTCAAGGAAAACGCGTCGAACATAAGCTCTAGCTCTTGCTGTAGATATATTTTTCTCCCCGGCAAAGAGGGTGACTTCAGCATCGTGGCAAATTCAGGCAGAGCAAACTGCAATTCAAATGAACCGCTTTGCCCCTGCTCGCTGGCAATCGTCCAACTCAAGGAGCTTGTTCCTTCAGCCATTTCACACGCTGTCCCCAATGGCGGATCAAACACCAGTCCCTGCCCTTCTGCGCCCGGTGTGTATTCAAGTGCAGGAAAACCAGCCGGATTACCAATCAGCCAATTGTCTTTAAAGTCGAGCGCCAGCTTGATGGTCTCTCCCGCCATTAAGTCGAGCTTGAGGTCAGTCCACTCGACTTGCTTTCCGTTCACGAGCGGTGAGAACCCTTCCAGCCAGCTGTCAATCAATCTTCCTGGCAATGACGGAGACTTCGGTACATCAGCTAACTTTGGCAGCGCAAACTGCAGTTCAAAAGGACCCCTTCTCGCCTGCTCGCTGGTGATCGTCCAGCTCAAGGAAGTTGTTCCTTCTGCCATTTCACACGCCCCCCCCAATGGCGGATCAAACACCAGCCCCTGCCCCTCTGCACCCGGCATGTAATCAAGCGCTAGAAAACCGGCCGGATCACCAATCAGAGAGCTGCCTTCATAGCTCAGCGCCAACGTGCAAGTCTCTCCCTGCATCAACTCCAGCTTCACATCGGACCAGCTGACTCGCTGCCCGTTAACCCAGGGAACGAAGCCCTCCGACCAATTTTCAATAACTCGCCCCGACACAGGCGGCGATTCCGATATTTGAGGGTCCCGTGGAAGGGTAAATACCAGTTCAATGGCTCCGCCAGGGCCTTCTACGGCAGTAATAGTCCAGCTCAAGGAAAGGCTTCCCTCAGCCATTTCACACTCCACCCCCAACGGTGGATCAGAAACCAGTCTCTGCTCCTCATCGCCCGGCTTGTAATCCAGAACCAGAAACCCGTCCTGCTCGCCGATGTAGTAGCTGTATTCATACTCCAACGCCAGCGTGCACTTTTCTCCCTTCATCAACACCACGCTCAGGTCATCCCAGCGCACTGGCTTGCCATTGATTTGGGGTCTGAATTCCTTCTTCCAGGTCAGAGAATCAGGCGTGGACGAATCATCCGTTTCAATTGATTTATTCATTTACTGGCACCAATTCAAATTCAAGAAATTGAACATCCCAACCCGCATACCCACCGCGCACGGCTGCTTGCAGCCAGGCACGTCTGATACCGGCCAATCGAAACCTCACCCCGGCGATACCGTTCTCGTCGGTGTAGGTCGAATCAAGTATTCGGTCCGGGTATTCCCATTCCACCTCGACACCCTGCAATGGCTCACCCGTCAGGGCCGACACCACGTTAACGGTCGCTGAGACCCACGCGCCCTCTGGTCCACCTGGCTGCGGGCTGGTCAGTGAATCGATTTTCCGAGGTTCATTGAGGAAAAACGGCAACGACACCGAGGCTGAATGCAGCTCTCCCCCCACCGACGCCGTCAGTTCAAGCGGCCCGGGTGTCGTCGGCACAAAAGCAATCTTCGCTACCCCATAAAAATTGCTGGTCGATTGCTTCACGCCAAGATCCGGGCTGCGCCAGGTCACGGTCACCCCGACCATCGGTCGGCCGCTGATCGCCGAGATCACAGTGATCTGCTCCGACACCTCTGTGCCCCAGAGCAACGTCTGATGGGCTCGCTGGCGTTCGGCGATCTTTAAGGCCTGTTCACCCTGGCCCAGCGACATCGCATTCACCGGGGACAAACTGGCCAGCCGGGCGGACGAGAAGCGCAACTCAAAGCTTGCGTCCTTCAAATCGCCGGTCTTGAAGGAATAGGTCTGTCCGGCTTGAGGAAATAATCTGGGCTCCCCAAGCCTCGGCTCTTCAAAGCGAATGCCCAGCTCCGCGGGACCGGTCCCGGTCATGCCCAATGTCAGTTCCTTGTCAAACAGAACACTGCCGGCCGGCGCAGTCACATCCAGCCAGTGCTGCGTATTGCGCCGCGGGAAGAACGTCTGCGTGCCCAAGGGCTGGGGCGACTGTCTGTCGAAGCGGACCAGCACCCCCTCCCACGGATCACTTGCCAGTGCTTTAACCATCATCGGCCGAGTATCCGGGTAATCGTCATAGCGACTGATGACAGTCGCTGTGACCCGCTGCTCACCCGCGGTTTTCGGCGCTAAGTCGAAACCGCTCCAGCCATCGACAGTGGTTTGGATATCGCGTGGGCCGGTGTCGCCGGTCCAGGTCACCGGCGCCTGATCCACGGGACGTTGGGTGTAATGCGAATACACCTGAACCCACATCCAGGCAGGCGCCTGGCCAATGACCGGATCGACCGCCGCTCCCCGCCATGTCTCGATCCTGACCCGGTTATGGGCCAGCGTCATCGGCTTGGCGATCGCCTCGAATGTCAGCTGCGGTAACGCCAGGCTCAGGGCAAACTCGCCAGGCGCCGTACTGGCGGTAAAGTCCAGCGTCCAATTCGCGCCACCGTCGCTCAGCACCTGTGGGCGATCCAGCGTGGGCTCAACCGTCGCCCCCAATGAGTCGGCCGGAGCGCCCGACCATTTCAGTGATGCGTCCAGCCCCACCAGCGGGCTCAATGCATTGGGTAAAACCTTGAAACGGTGAACAGCCCCCAGGCACGGATACAGGTTTCGGGCATCCAGCGACGCGCGAATCTGATCGAGCATCAGCGCCACTTCTTCCGTCAAATCCTCGGACAGCAGGCGTCCCGACAGTTCTCGCACGCTGGCCAGGCCGGCCAGACGCAGCTCCAGTTCAAACAGACCGCTACTGCCGTCGTCTTTGTTCGAGACGAGTTTCCACTCCACCCCGCCCGCCAGCAGAGCTTTCGGCGTTGTCAGGTCTTCGGGCGTTAATCCAATGGCCGGATCGTTTCCGCGCCAATGCAGGCTGATGTTGCGTCCGATCCAGGCACTGCCAGCCTTCGGCACGACTGTTAGCGTATGGGTCTGCCCACGTCGACAGAGCATCCCCAGCGGACTCTCCACCTTTACTGCGTCCAAGCGGATTTCGACTTCATCTTTCCATGGGCTCGTGGCAACGGGTTTGACCGTAAAATCCTGTTGCACAGCTGTATCGTCCGGGTGCGCCTTGAGATAGGCCGTGACGGTCTTGTCCCCTGTGCTTTTGGGCGTATACAGCAAACTGGTCCAACCGCCCGCACCCGTCACGTCATACACAGCGTCACCGTCGGGGGTCACCCATTCGACCAGCGCATTGCTGACGGGATCACCATCGCCTGCGGTCAGATAATGGACCGCCTGCACCCGCAGCAGCACGCTTTCCTCTTCATCGACTATCGGAAATTTGTTGGCCTCACGGACCTCACCCACCCGGAGCCGATTGCGCGCCAGCGACATGGGTTTGCCCGGTGATGGCAGCAACAGTTTCGAGCACTGCAGGGTCAGTTCGAAACGACCGTCGAGCCGATCCTCGCTGGTCAGCGTCCAGAGCACATCGCCCCCGTCGAATGGCAGCGGGTCCTCGAGCGGCGGATTGACCGTGACCCCCAGCTGCTCATGCCCGACACCGCTCCAGTGCAGCGAAAACTCCGTTCCCCGCAAGGGACTATCGGCCGGCAAGCGCACGATGACGGGATGGTTGCTGCCCCGATTGGGGTAGCCAGTCGCCTCCCATGCTGTTTCTTGCGTTCCGACAACGGCCCGCAGAGCCTTCCACGGATCGGTCGCCAACACCTTCACGGCAAAATCGCACGTCACTTTGCCTGAAGCGTAATAAGGGCTGTCGACCGAAGCCGTGATGACAACATCACCCGCCGTCTTCGGCTCGAAATCAAAGAAAACCCAGCCTTGCTCATCAGTGACACCCGCGCCAATCACACCTTGCCCGGCACTCCTCCAGTTCACCGCCCGGCCATCCAGCGCCTGTCTGGTGTAATGGGAAACGACCTGCACACCCAGCCGCACACTCTGCGCATATTCAAGAACGGGGTAAAAGGTCGCTTTCTGCTCGTCGCCAAACGCCAGACGGTGATGCCCCAACGACACGTCAATCGGATAAGGCTCAGCGTCATACTGGTTGAACAGGATGATCGAGAACTCGTAGGTCTTGTCTTCCGCCATCCACGGGCAGTCGAGCGACCATGGCAATGTCAGCGCCTGATCGACGCCCCAATCTGGCGCGGCCTTGACCGCTTCCATCGGATTGCCGGGACTGGTCAACGCCATCTTTGTCCCCTGCCAGGCATTGCCATCGCCCGGTTCAAACGACAGATAGTGCTGCATGTCGAGCGGGTCATCCATCCCGTTGCCCAGGGTTGCGCCCAGACACAGGTACAACGTGCGATCCGGCGCCAGGTCTTGCTCATCCAGGCGCATAGTCTGGAGTTTCAGTGGCTCCAGTTTCAGTTGCAGGTCGATCCGGGTGATAAGCACGGACGAGCGCCTGTCTGATGGATTATTCGGTACCCCGCGAACTTCGAAAGTCAGTGTGTCGTCACTATCGAAGCCCAGTTGATCCAATGACTCCCGATAGCGGATCGGTTTGAACTCCAGCGGCTGCCCTGCCGCCAGGCGAGCTTGATCTTGCTCAAGGCTGCGTGAATCGCCGGCCTTGAGCTCAATGCTCATCAACACTTCGCTACCGCCAAGAATGCACAACCAGCCTGAATCGCCCGACCACTCAACCCCAGGGCGCAGCTCGCAGAGAAACGTCAATTCGTAACTGGCGCTCGCGTCGGCTTTTTTAGGGACGATTACATCCTGTTTAGCCGAGGCGCCGACGCCGACATTCATAAAAGGGATTAAAAAATTCTCATACAACTCCTTCTGTATTCCCACGGTCCCTTTGCGAATCCAGTGGTTAAGCAGATCGTTGAAATCACCATTGCGCAGCAGGCTTTCTTTCGCCTGGATGACCGGCTCACTCATGACTGCCCACTCCTTCGACCTGCTGGTTCAGCCTGGCGTTTTCAGCCTGAGTGACCAGGTCTTCAACCTTTTGCACAAACGGCGGTTCGCCAGCCTTGGCGGTATAGCGGATGCGCAGGATGCAGTCGGTCATCGATTCAAGCAGCGCGGTTTGCTGCGGCTTTTTGAACCACGGGAAAGACAATTTCCAACTGGAGATCGCGCCGGTGTTTTCGAACGGGTTGAGCAGGCCTTCATCGGGTTTCATGGCCGTCAGGCCGTTGTCGGCCAGCCCGATCGACAATGCAATCTGCTGAGCGGCGCGCAGGTTGATCACCACATCCGAAGGCGCCCCGAGCCCGGGATTGTGCAGGTACTCGACCGATTGTGTGGTGGGCCGGGTCGCCGTCATGCTGCTGATCTGGAGCAAGGTCGCCCGTACATTCTCGAACGGCCCGGTCAAAACCGGCAGATCGACCTCCACCGAACTGATCTGCCGGCAGAAATGCCCCGGATGATCACGATCAAACAGCAGTTGGGTCAGTTTGAATTCCAGCGTGCCGGTCTTTTGCAACTGATCCAGTGCATCGGCCCAACTATCGATACCGACCTGACCTTCAACCTTGTCGTCGAACAACTGCCGCAGGGAGATGGTTTTCACCAATTCCAGCCGGCGTTCGTGGCGTTGCAGGTATTCACGTTCCAGCCGTAGCAGATGCCCACGTAATTGATCACCGGCGGTCAGGCCATGACGGTGGTCGAGCCAGACCTGCGGCAACGCGATCTGCGCATCGTAATCACCGGTTTCGGCGGCCAGCGAAGCCTGGGCACTGAGGCACAGGCTGATCACCGCATCGTAGGCCTGATAGTGCAATGCCTTGAGCTGGCCGAGCATCCAGCCGAACAACTCGGCATTGCTCGCACGTTTTTTCAGGTAGTTGTAAACCGTCAGCGCCTGAGTATTGGCCCTGAGGGTTTGCGCCAGATTGGACCGGGCAGCGGTGACCGCGTGATTCTGCGCAGCAATCTGCGCATCCATGGCCCGCACCTCGGCCAGCGCCTGATCACGTTGCAACGCCCAGTCACTGCGGCGACGACGGTAACCTTCCGTAGTGCTCTGTCGGTCGGCATCGATTTGCTGCAGTGACGAGGCGATTTCCAGACCGAATATCACCGCGTCCGCCAGTTTCTCGAGCCGATGCCCGCCGTTGGAAAAGCCCAAAATATTCGGCAACGAGGCCAGCACCGCGCCCGCCGGTTTGATCGACCTGGCCACCAGGGAGAACACCTTGGACTGATGCAGGCTGTCCATGACCTGATATTCAATCGTCGAAACGTTTTCGTCATAGCGTTTTGCGTAAGCATCGGCGCGTTCCTGCGCCACCAAACGGCTTTGCCGCAACGCCGTCACACTCGCCTCCAACTGAGCGATGGACTGCTCCTGCACCGTCTCGGCGTAGCTGCCCAGTTCCACCATATGGTTTTGCTGCAACTCTTCCTGCTCGGCACGATCGCGCCGTTCAAGCAGGCTCAGCACCTGAGTGCCGTTATCCTGCAACGCTTGCACCGCGCGCAACGCGACCTCGAACATCACTCGCCAGCGGAAAGCATTGATCACCAGCCGCCCGCCCATCGGCCTCGGCCCGGCCACGCCACCGGAAGCCAGGTCACGCAGCAATTGATTGGGGTCCGTAGGCGGGCTGAACAGCGGAATGTCCAGCGGTTTGCCGTCGAGGGTGAGATTGTTGCGCAGGTTATGCAGGCGTTGATCCGGCGCTGCAAACAAGTCGAGCAACGACTGATTGATCGGAATTTCAAACGGCCCGCACGCCAGCAGCCCCAGCATTGGTGCGGCGTCGGAGGCGACCGGGAAATCCGCCAGGCTGAACTTCAGGTTTTTTTCAAACTGCTCGAGCCTCGGCCGGGTGCTGCTTTTTTCCAGAAGGTCTTGAACCTTCTCGGGTTGCCAGCGAGTACCGGTATTGGCCGTAGGTGCCTTGCCCATCAAAAACCCGGCCTGGACGTAGCACAGCTTGGCGGCCACCAGGCTGTCACGGGTCAGCTGTCGGTAATACCAGTCGCCCCACGCCATCAGGTTTTTCACGTAGTCGGTGAACACCAGGATCTGGAAGTGCGCGGGCGCCGCGTAACCGATGGCATCCGGGTCCGTGGGGTTCTGCGTTTCACAACCAGGGTCGCCCGTTTCCTTGACGATATTCAGGGGCCGGCAGCGCCAGTACTTCGGCTTGGGATTGGGCAGAGGCGGGGTGGGTGGATCAGCAGGTGCCTGCGGATCGAACAGGTAATGCAGCCAGTTCTGTGCCTCCGGGAAGCGCTCTTCGTCGCGCAGGCGTGTGGCCATCAAATGTGGCAGGTGGAAAAAGATCTCCCAGAAGAACAGACCGTTGGCACCGTTGAAGGCACCACTGGGCTCATTGATCACTTGGCCGGTCGGCGGCGGCTCCGGGATGAACTGAGTGTCCCAGTCCAGCACACTCGCCACGGAATAGTTCGAGCGCTGCACCAGCTCGGGGCCAAACAACGAATTGAGCCGGGTGTATTTCAACGCCAGTCCAGTCTGGTTGAAAGACAGAAACTGTGCGGCATCAACGGTGTTTTTCAC
Source organism: Pseudomonas sp. NPDC087817 (assembly GCF_044742875.1). NCBI lineage: Bacteria > Pseudomonadati > Pseudomonadota > Gammaproteobacteria > Pseudomonadales > Pseudomonadaceae > Pseudomonas > Pseudomonas sp. NPDC087817. Next base: position 58,091 of record NZ_JBIUVJ010000013.1, on the reverse strand, counting down.
CAGGCTGGGCGGGACGAAATCCGTAAGGTTGACAATCGTCAGGTCAAACAGACTTCTTTGCGTCACCGGTGAGGTTATTACGGGGCCCAGTGAGAATATAGTCGGATTGGGCCATGAGCCTTTATCTCGCTCGCCTACCCAAGGTCCGATGTTCCAGTCACCCGCGAGAGACAGGTTTTTGGCCTCAACCACGTTTTCATCGTCAAAAGCCAATCCCAGACGTATGTCTGCGGTACCGCGATGTCCCGTGGGCCAGCAATAACCTTTGACCGTCAGCTTATCCTTGTCCCCTACCCGCAACGCCGTGACGTCCAGTTCCAGATACGGCGCTATTACCCCCTCTGCTGGATGGGGAACAACCGTCACCTCAGGGAGCAATGGATGTTGAACCGTTTCATTGCTGACAAACCGGTCGAGTGCTGCATCCAGCCAGAACCCGGAATCGCGCTGTACGGGGCGCATCAGCACGTCGTAGACCGCATGTACCCTCAATGGGTCTCCAACCGTAGCCTTGCCCGACACCAAAATACCCAGCTTGCCCTTGGGGTGAAGAGTGTCGACTTGCACGCTCGCGATCAACCGGGTGCCCGGCGGAAGCTCATGCTCAAGGTCCTTGATAGACACCGTCAACGGTGCCAGCCACTGGCCGTTTTGCATCATGAGCGCCAGCTTGACGGTCAGTTTGTTGGGGATGTACTCACCCGTCTCCTGGCCGGCAACCTTGTCTTGCCATTCAGTCCAGACCAGACACAAGCGGCCATTCCAGACCACCGGGCGGATGTTCGGCACCTTGTCAGCGATGGGAACTTCAATGGCTTGCCATTCGCTCCACGCAGCCGGATTGACCGCCACACTGTCAGGGCCGAGTTCAATATCCGCCGAGCGCCAGAAGTACTGAAAAGGCTGCACCCGTTGACGCCCGACAAAATAGTATTTGGCGTTGGCAGGCGTCGTGCCGTCCATGTAGCAACTGATCACCTCAAGGTCGCAGGTCTGCTCGAAGGCTTGCAGATACTCTTGCAGCGCGGTCTGCACGGAATCGTTGTTCAGACGCGCCTGATTGAGGTTGTTTTCCAGGTTCTTGAACAGGCTGGTCTTGCGTTGACGCACAAAAGGGTTGATGAAGTTTTCCGGGTAGCACGAAATCAGCTGCACCGCGGCCCAATCGGGGTAGTTGCTGTAGAGCGCCCACGCGGCAAGATCGTCCGGGTCGAACTCGTGCGAATCAAGGCCCGGCTCAAGCTTGCGATACGCCGCATGAATGAATTGCTGCGTACAGCTGATCGCTTCGGCCACCCGGGAACTCTGCACCTGATAGCTGTCCAGCGGATCCATGCGCAGCAGTTCGAACAGATCGGCCGGTGTTTTCAGAAAAGTGTATTTCTCACTGCCTGCTTTGCCGATGCAGTATTCCAGCAGCGCCGAACGACGCTTTTCCAGCAGCCCGCCAATATTATTCAATGCCATGATCCTGCTCCTTGGGGTAGGCCCCGGGGACACGCGTTCGCCAAGAGATACCGTTGACCGCGATATCTGCTCATTCGAAGGTGATGGGCTCGACGAAGACGGTTTCACTTTCGCCAGACTGGGTTCTGACGCTGAAAACAAAGGTGCCCCCCGTTTCGCTCGACACAAAGACCCGGGTCAGCCCCTGCTTGTCGGTGAACCCCTGCCTTGGCCGGATAGTCGCGCTGGTGAATATCCCGGGCTCGTAGGACTCGAATTCCCATTCCACGAGCGAGTTTTTCCCAAGGTTGCCGTAGGCGTCCTCAAGCAGCGCATAGAGCTCGACTTCCTGGCCTTTTGGCACAATCCCCAACGGCGTTGGCGACAATTCTGCCGGTGGAAAATTCAGGGTACTGGACTCGGCGACGATATCGATGGACGGCGCGTACTCAGGCTCAAACAGATCCAGCCAGTACACGGGCGTGTCCGTGCCCATGATCGCTCCCGGAGTGAACGTGGCCAGCAGCGTACCGTTCACCTCAGTAGCGCCCGTTTCGATGTTGCCCAAGGCCGCTTGCCAGTAAACGTTGACGCCGCTCAACGGCCTCCCCTCGGCATCGATGAGCGTCACCTTAAAGGTGACTTTTTCTCCACGCTTTCTGGCCACCACCGTGGAAGAACCCTCTACGGTGCACGTGGTCTTGACCAGCGCCTTGAGATCACCCGGCACGTGCACCATCGGTGCGCGTGAACGTTGCTCACCCAGCAGGACGAGTTCGGCGGCATCGGCATAGGCTCTTTTGTCGCCGCTCTCGGGCAAACTGCCGACCAGAAAAATCGTCAACGCGTCCATGCCGGTTTCAGCCGATAGCACACGAACGCGCATCAACAGATCGAGTTGACTGAGGTTCTTCAATATCTTGAGGTCGGTGGTGTCGATGCGGCTGACGCACTCGCGCACTTCCTGCACACTCCAGCCAAAAAAATCGGCCAGTTTGATGGCGGCGGCCTGTTGCGCCAGCCTCCGCGCATCACCCGTGACAGTGGGCAATGCATTGACCTGACGCAGATAATCCAACAGCTTTTGCGCCGGTTGCTCGCTTAAGTCGAATGCCCGGGTCAACGTTGTCAGGTAATACAGTGTGCGCACCGACAACTCATGTTTGTCGGCCTGATCAAACCAGGCCAAGTGGCCATACTCCAGATAGTCCAGCAACAGCGTGGCGCTCAAGTCCAGCGTCACTACGACCTCGCTGCGCCGTCGTACTTCAGCCAGCAGATCAAGCAGGGGGCTTGCGTTGCGGCTGGCTGGTCGGCGCGATGCCTCGGCGCTCACGTCGTAATGCTCAAGCACTTCTTGCAACAGGTAATGGACCGTGGCATCGGCCCAACTCAGAACGGGTATGGCCAGTTCCACAGCGATACCGGCATAAACGGCCAGCGTCTCTTTGACCAGCGACGCCTGAGCGTCCCGCACCTGCAAAACCACACCTGACATGGTTTCGATGATGGACTGGCGCAATGGCACATCGATCGCCCCCAAGCCGGCTTCGACGGCCCAAGTGACTTTTTCACGAACAACAGCCGAGTAATGCTCCGCTGTCCCGTCAAAGGGTAAAAGCAGGCCATCGGCATCGACAATCGGACCCAGACCGTCCGCGCCGGTCGCCAGGAAATCGAGCCAGTCAGCGGCGCCGGCCGGCGGCACACCCGCCATCAGAAAAGTGCTGTTGGATAACAGCGCGGTCGGCAGCAAGTTGCGAATCTGTTCAAAAAACTGCAGATCCTGCTCGGACGGCTCCAGTGCCGGTTGCGCTGCGACCACGTGTTGCAACGTCCACAAAATCGACGGATTGTTTTGCGTCGACCACTGTTCACCGCTGCGCATGGCTTCGATCAGTTCCAGCACATCCGGAGCGCTGCCCGGCACGGTGTGGATAAGTGGAATGCCTGCCAGGCCGTTGACCCATGCATCCCCGCCGAGTACCGACAGCATCAACACACCTTCAACCGGTGTGATGCTGAGCAACCGCGGCAGTCTGACCAAACGGTAAAAACTTGAGATGATCGCCGGACTGCGCCTCAGCGTGTCGGTCAATCCATGAGCCTTGGCCACCGTGGTTGCCAGATAGAAATACGTCTGCAGGTCGATCGCCAGACCGCTGCACAGTTGGCTGATCGTCAAATCGACCTGGCCCGGCGCCGGTAACAGCGGAAACGGACCATTGTCGAGCACCAGCGGTTGAAGATAACCGTTCTGACCGTTGAAGATCTGGTCGAACTGCGAGAGCGCTTCGCCGCGACCGTACAGTGACAGTTCACCGATAAACACGGCAAAGTCAGCGGCGGTGCAGCCATAGCGCTCGTTCAGGGTCTGAAACAGTCCGAAGGCGTGAACTACGCCGTCCGAGATAATCATCTCGCTCCCATCGGGAGGTGCATTGCCACGCTCTACAGCCCTGATGGCCGCCACCAGCAACGCATCGACCTGGTCGTAAGGCAATCCCGTCCAGTTGGCCAGACGCACCATCCGGTTCATCCGGTCGTAGTGATTGAAACCGGAGACTGTGTCGGGGTTTGCCGTCAGTCGATGGCGGTCCTGGCCATCGTCGTAAATACCCAACGCCGGTGCGGTGTTGTTGTTGATGTAGACCGAGCCCGAACGCTCGCTTTCACGCGCATCTGGCTCCTCCGGAATGTTGCCGGGGTAGGTTTGCACATTGGGCGAGCGCACCGGAGCAAAATCGCGAATCGACAACAAGGCTTCGATTTGTGTGCTGCCCAACTTTGTGCGTTCGCCGAAAAAAGCGACCTGATTCAGATTGCCGTATTTATTGTTGGCATCATCCGTGCCGAAGTTACGGGCGTAAAAACCTTCGCGACCTTCTTCATAATCCACCCGTTCCTCAGTCAGCAATTGCCGCTGATAAGGGCCGAGCCTTGAAGCCTTGGCGAAGCCGCGACCGGTATTGGCGCCCCGGGCATTGGCTTGCAGAAAATAGGGGTACGCCAGGTCAACTTTGTGCTCGAAGTCCCCGACCGAAAGACCGTGCAACTGCACAACGCCGTCAATCGTGACCCAGTGCTGGTAATACGGCAGGCCATTGGGATAGCGGGCTTCGATCAAGCCATCCTCGATCGACGTCTCTTGCAGGTTCCTGGTGATGAACGCCTCCAGCACCGCAATGATGATGTCCACCGACGATATCGACTGATACACCGCGTTGAAGTCGACCTGCAGGGGTAGCAGATCCATACGGCGCTCATGCAGTTCGTATTTTTTCTCGCGCCCTGGAATAGACTCGATGCGGTCGCGAATCCAGCGCAACAGTTCGATCAGGTAGGCCACCGGCGACAAGATCGACTCCAGCGCATCCACCGGGCACAACGCGGCAAAATCAGTGCCGATCAGATTGTGATAATCGGGACCTTCAACCATCGACAACAAGCCGCTCGAAGGGCGTGCTGCGACCGTTTTGTCGCCCGTCAGGGTCTGCTCGATAAACTGGCGACGCACATACGTGGCCATGCTGTTGGCCCTGCGCAAAAACCGCTTTGCGTCATCCGGGCGCAATTCAAGCTCCCTGATCAGGCCCTGAACGCCCTTCTCCACCAGAGGAAAAATCGACCCCTCCTGCTCAAGGTAGGACTGCAGGTTTTTCAGCCCGGTGTCTTGTACGTGTTGGCCCTCACCAAACAACTGAGCGAACAGTTGCAGGGCGGGACGACGCGAATCAGCCATGATCAGGTTCCTTGAGTCGACAACTGGCCCGAACAGCCTGGCGTCTTCGCCAGGCTGTGCTTTCAGTGAGTACGATTTGGCGCTTGGACGCGGTCCGCGTCTACTGTCAGATCTGACAGGTTTTAAGACCGTTCGTCGGGAAACGCAGACTCAGGTATCTACCGAAGGCGGCCGCGCGGGCTCGACTTCAAAGCGTTGGCTGTCGACCCAATCGGAAACCGTCGCGCCGTCCGCACCGTCAGTTATGTCCTGCTGGAATCGGTACCAGTTGCCCGCGCCCGGCAAGGACTGCGTCGACTCACCGGACCATTTGTCACTGGCGATGGGCACCTCCGGCACCCACTTCACATCCGGGTTGTACCAGCTCACCACCTTGCCCCTGCCCTTACGGCCGCGGCCGGCAAACTGCAGCGGATGACTGACCCAGCGACCCGCCGCCGGCTCGTCGAGGGTGGGCAGATAAGTCCCCAGCACGACGGGGCGCGTAGCGGCGAGCGAGGCAAACTCACCCAGCGATGCCACCGCTTCAAGGGTCCGCCGCCCACCCACGAGTGAGCTGAAATCCCGCGTCACCGACCAGGTGCGATCCTCCAGCACGCGTGTATTGGCCTGTATCGAACGCCCGCCGGCGGCCACTGTCACCGTGACACTGTCGCCCGGCACACCGAAGCCTGACACCACCGTCGACCGCCCGATGTGGCCGTCCGCGACCGGCGTCTCGATAAACGGCGCGGCCGGGACGACGTCATAGTTCAACAACGCGGTAATGTCCGATTCCCGCAACTTGCCACCTTCATCCATAAACGTTTGCCGCGCCCAGATGGTTTTGCTGCCCACTGGCAACGTGACGTCGACTTCCCACTCGCCGTTCCCGTCCACCGCGATGTCCGTGAGCCAAGGCCCGGGGCGCCCCTCCAGAAAGACCTCGACGCGCCCGTTCACCATGCCCTTCCCCATAAGCGTCGCCGTACGCGGCAGCTTGCCTTCGGGGGTTGGCTGGGTAATTTCCGGGGGTAACAGCACCACTTCAAAACTGTGCCGGTCACTGGGCTCCGAAGGCCGGCCCTTGAGGGTTTGCCGGGCATCGATGGTGTAGATCGCAAAATCCAGTTGGCTCAGGTCAATCGACCAGACGCCGTCCTGACTCAGTACTTTGGGCGCACCGAGAGGACGGTCGAAACGGACATCTCGCAACTGCAGCGTCGCGCCCGCCATTCCGTTTTCGCCCCCGACAGTGACCACACGACCGACTTTCGAATCGGCATCCGGCTTGGTGATTGTCGGTTTGAGCATGGCCACGAGAACCGTGAAGGTCTTGCTCGCTTTTTCTGATGTTTGCTTGCCAACGACCTGAAAGACCTCGACGGTATGCAATACATCCGGAGCGAATTCCTTGGCTCGCTGGAAAGCCCAGTTGCCGTTCGAGACGGTTGCCAGATGCTCTTCGGGGCTGTCGCTGAATTTGACCTTCACCACCGCTCCCGGCCAGCACGTGCCGCTGAGCCTGGGTGAAAGGCCATCCTCGACCGGGTCGTTCAGGCCGGGGGCCAAGGGGGGGATAGTGACGGTGTGATTAATGCCCTTGGTGGTCTGTGCATCCTTTGATTGCCTGATCAGAAGGACGCGCTCAAACGTCGGGCCCCATTCCGTCGGCGCCGTGCTTGTCCATAGGGTATTCCTCACAACAACGTCGGGCAGGTCTGTGATGCTCCCATCACTGTTCAACAGCTTGACCGTGGCTCCGTCCATGCCTGTGCCGCTGATGGTTGGTTTATAGCTGGAGGTGGAGATCACATTGCTGACTTCAGGCAGAACTTTACTGAAGCCGGGTCTTATGGGTGCCGAAGGGATCCAGCCGCTTGCGCCGTCGTCAACCTTTTGAATGATGCTGAGCGAGTAAATGCCGAAAGGCCAGTTGGGCACCGTGACCTCCCACTTGCCATCCACCACTGGAACAGAAGGTATCGCAGGTGCATCAGGCCCACTGACACGAGTGATCTCGACTGTTGCCCCCGAATATCCGCTCCCCGCAAATTTTATCGAGCCGTCAAGGGGGGTGTTTATTGAGACATTCGAGACCGGCGCGGGGCGGACTTTGAATGCTCGCGCATCAGTTCTGCCGGAGTGCTCGTCGACGCCAGCAACAAACTGTTCTGCCTTCAGACTCAGAGGACCCGGCGTCATGTCCGGGACAGTGACACGCCATCCTTCTGTGCCCCCTATAACCGGGCCGGTGGCAACAACACTGTGCCCCTGCGTATCGCGCAGAATCTCGACAGTAGCCCCACGCATGCCTTTTGAACCTTCAATTGTGAAGGTTGTATCCACCACTGCGCCTGCAGCAGGGTAAAGAATCAAGGGGGGATGGATGACATTAAGCCATATCGCATCGGACTCAACTTCAATGCCCCCCATTTGCGCTTTGACAAGCAGCCGAACCCGACCTTCTGGCAAATAATCATTTGGCGGTCTGTACCAATTACCATTGCTAACGTTAGCTTGGCCGTATTGCTTGGTTCCGCCCGGTTCAGTACTGAAAAGAGTGACGCTTGAACCGTCCAGACCATTACCCCGAAATAACGGCGTTTTTCCCACAATCGCTTCGTTAGCGGGAAGTTCGATCTGCGGGGTCAAAACCTGCACCGTTACAGTTTCCGAAACAGCACTACTCACGTCCTGATGCCAAAAAACGAAGAGGCTCAGAGTTCTCGGTTGTCCTGAAGTCGAGATCTGAATTGAAAATCTGCCGGCGCCATCAGCGGTCCCTTCACCAATAGGTTGATGATCCTGGCGCTCACACACCACCTTCGAATGAGGTGCACAACCACTCCCCGTGAGCTGGAATGTGCGCCCGACGACCTGGTTGGCATGCTTCGGGTCGATGACGGGGGCCGAGGTGTTATAAACCGTCCACACTGCGGTATACATATAAGAGCCCGGATACATCTCCCATTGCAGAACCCGAAATTGGTTTCTCCCGGGGGGCAGGGGATTTCTGAACGTCAGTTCAAATAGCCCATCTCCGCCCATTTGCCGCTCATCACCCAAGTCTGTTTCTGCGTAGGCCCCGATAATTTTTACGTTGCGTCTCGCATGACCACCACCAGTGACCTTGACGGGGTTTCTCACGCCCGCACCGAAGGAGGGTGTAAGGATGTAAGGCGGTGAGTCGAGGGTTTCGGCATCATCGGATGCGCCTTTTACAGGCTCTTCCTCAAAGGTCGCCATGGTCAGTTCCTTCTGGTGGGTGGGGGCGGGATGGCTTGCCGGAAGCCATTAAATACGCCCCCGCCCCTGCGCTACGCACCTGTAAAATCTGACAGTCCCGACGAACGGTCGCGTACGAAAAAAGCCGTTTTGCCCCCACCGGCAACGTCCTCATCCGCAGGCTACGCCGGGTTGCGCCTTTGCCTACACATCCCTCAGAATCCGCCGGCTTGTGCGCTTTGCCGATGCCCCGTAACTTGATCCGTGCCGCTGCCAATCAGTGGTCGGGTTTAGTCGCCCGGTGGTTGAAATGATGTGTATAAGCGTCATCCAGTCGGGTATTCCCTATCCCCGCACTCGATGGTGGCTGTACGCAGGGCGCCTTCGGGTGCGCCGGGATTCATTTCTCCACCGGTCGACTAACCTGCGTCCAGCCGCCACCCTCATTCGTTTAGTCGCGAACCGGAGGCGGCCCATTACCGGAGAAATGACTATGTGCAAAGAGACGCCGAATCCCCCCGAAACCGACGACTCGGTTTCCCCCTACAAATCAACCCAATCGAAAAAACTCCACGAGGCCGCCGAAAAAGCCCTCGACCACTACCTCAAACCCACCGTCTCATCCTCACGCAATTCCGTGGATCGCGGCATGCAGATGTTCATGATCGCCCCCGACCTCAACCGCGAAGCCGTGGCCATTCAGACCTACGAAACGTTTTCTTCGGTGAGCATTCTGCTGCTGGATCTGGCGGACAGCCTGGACGACAAGCCGCGACATCTGGCGATGGCGATTTATCAATTGAGCGAGATGGGTTTGTTGCTGGCGGAGCAGGCGCTGGATAACGAGCGGGCGATTGCCGTGACCTGATCGTCAACCCGGCGGCGCCAGAACTGACGCCATCGCGGGCAAGCCCGCTCCCACAGGTTCTGCGAGCGGACACAGCATCAGTGAACGACGCAAAACCCTGTGGGAGCTGGCTTGCCAGCGATGCCGTGACCTGACTGTCAACCTTGCGGCGCCGGAACTGACGCCATCGCGGGCAAGCCCGCTCCCACAGGTTCACAGCATCAGTGAACGACGCAAAACCTGTGGGAGCTGGCTTGCCAGCGATAGCAATGGTGAAGGCGCCGCAGCACTCAGGCCGAAGCCGGCAACGGCTGAAAACTGAAGTATTGCTTCAATGCCCCGACCAGTTGCCCGTACTCCGGCGGCGGTCGTTGCAGGCTGAAGCCAGCATCGTAATGCAGGGGTGTGGCGTCTTCATGGCACCACAGGCAACACGCGGTGAGGTCGATCACCTGCTGGCAGCCGTCGTCGCATGGGATTTTCAGACGCAGATTGAAATCCGCCCCGATCATCATTGGCAACTGGCTGATCAACATCAGCCCGTCCTCGGACACATTGCCGAGAAAGCCGATGGGTTTGTCGGTGACGCTGTTGAATACCCTGAGGAAATACGGCAGCTGATGCCGTTCGATTCGGCGGTCGGTAAACATGCGCAGTTCGCCATGCAAGGCTCCATCACAGAGCCGCACCTTTGCTTCGGAACGCGCCTGTGTGGCTGACGCGCTCTCCCCGCTTCCGGTGTGACGGTCGCTAAATCGCCGTCACCTGACAACTCGCCAGTCGCAGGTGTTGCACGGGCACATTAGAGACTCGGCTCTAAACCCGATTGATTCGACTATAGCTCAGGCTGTACAACCGGCCAGCTTTTGTATGACAACTGCCATCAAAAGCGCGTCGGACGCACCACGGCAGCGGCGCTGCGCGTCGGGTAATGACCCAGGCTCTGCAGGGTTTCCAGACGGGCGCGGGCGCGGTAGGCGTATTCGCTATTGGGGTACGAGGCGATGATGAATTGATAAGTCTGCGCCGCATCGACAAACATCTTTTGCCGTTCCAGGCACTGGCCGCGCATCATCGACACTTCCGGCCACACGTACGGGCGGGCACGGCTGGCGCGTTCGACCTTGGACAGTTCGAGCATCACCTGCTCGCAATTGCCGCGATCGTAGGCGCTGTAGGCATTGTTCAAATGATGGTTCATCGACCAACGGGTGCAGCCCGTCACGGCGAGGACGCTGAGGGCAAGGGCGGCAATGGGTACGAATCGCATGAGGGTTCTCCTGTCTTGTGCTCTGTATCGACCCATCGTCGGAAATCTTCAGAACCGTTTGCGCCGATTGTCGCGTTGGTGCGGTAGTCGCGTTCAATAAAGAAAACGATAAGTAGTGCAAACGAACAATGACTACACCCTTCGAGCATAGTAGCCTTCGCTAGCGCTTGAACTCAGGAGTCTTTGCATGTCCGTCCGTCGTACCAAAATCGTCGCTACCCTTGGCCCGGCCAGTAACTCGCCGGAAGTTCTCGAACAGCTGATTCTGGCTGGTCTGGACGTTGCCCGTCTGAACTTCTCCCACGGCACCCCCGACGAGCACAAGGCTCGCGCGAAACTGGTGCGTGACCTGGCAGCCAAGCACGGCCGCTTCGTCGCCCTGCTCGGTGACCTGCAAGGCCCGAAAATCCGTATCGCCAAATTCGCCAACAAGAAGATCGAGCTGAAGATCGGTGACAAGTTCACCTTCTCCACCAGCCATCCGTTGACCGAAGGCAACCAGCAAGTGGTCGGCATCGACTACCCGGACCTGGTGAAAGACTGCGGCGTGGGCGACGAGCTGCTGCTCGACGACGGCCGCGTGGTAATGCGCGTTGAAACCGCCACCGCCACAGAATTGCATTGCGTGGTGACCATCGGCGGCCCGTTGTCCGATCACAAAGGCATCAACCGTCGCGGTGGCGGCCTGACCGCGCCGGCCCTGACTGAAAAAGACAAGGCCGATATCAAGCTCGCCGCAGAAATGGAAGTCGACTACCTCGCGGTGTCCTGCCCGCGTGACGCCGCCGACATGAACTACGCCCGTCAACTGCGCGACGAGGCCGGCGGCACTGCCTGGCTGGTGGCGAAGATCGAACGCGCCGAAGCCGTGGCCGACGACGAAACCCTCGACGGTCTGATCCAGGCTTCCGATGCAGTGATGGTTGCCCGTGGTGACCTCGGTGTAGAAATCGGCGACGCCGAGCTGGTAGGCATTCAGAAGAAAATCATTCTGCACGCACGCCGCCACAACAAGGCTGTGATCGTTGCGACCCAGATGATGGAGTCGATGATCCAGAACCCGATGCCGACCCGCGCCGAAGTGTCCGACGTGGCCAACGCCGTGCTCGACTACACCGACGCCGTGATGCTCTCGGCTGAATCCGCCGCTGGCCTGTACCCGCTGGAAGCTGTGCAAGCGATGGCGCGTATCTGCGTCGGCGCTGAAAAGCACCCGACCGGCAAGACCTCCAGCCACCGCATCGGCAAGGAATTCACCCGCTGCGACGAAAGCATCGCGCTGGCGACCATGTACACCGCCAACCACTTCCCGGGTGTCAAAGCGATCATCGCCCTGACCGAAAGTGGCTACACCCCGCTGATCATGTCGCGCATCCGTTCCTCGGTGCCGATCTACGCCTACTCGCCACACCGCGAGACTCAGGCGCGCGCCGCGATGTTCCGTGGCGTGTACACCATCCCGTTCGATCCGGCTTCGCTGGAACCGCACGAAGTCAGCCAGAAAGCGATCGACGAACTGGTCAAACGCGGCGTTGTGGAAAAAGGCGACTGGGTCATCCTGACCAAGGGCGACAGCTACCACACCACCGGCGGCACCAACGGCATGAAGATCCTGCACGTGGGCGACCCGCAGGTCTGACGCGGGCAAGCCCGCGCCCACAGGTTTTGCGTGGGACCGAGTGATCGGTGGTTCGAAAAACGAAAGCCCCGGCATGTGAATGCCGGGGCTTTTGTTTTTCTCAGGCAGACGCTGGCGAAGGCTGCGATCGCTTTGGGTGAAAGGGTTTGTCAACTGTCAGTTCTGACAGTTGACCAGAGTCGGTATCAGGTAGCTACTCGAGTAAACCCGTTCACTGAAGGAGTGCCACATGGACAGTACATCTCTACCAACCCGCCAGGCCGGCACCTTCGATGAGAGCTTCGCCGACGGCGGCGTCTTTCTTTTGAATACCCAAGAGGCGGGACTGAACCGCATCATGGGTGTAATGGCGACATCCAGTCATCTGTACTTCTGTGGCTCCAGCACGTTGAATCCGCTCAATAGTCGCTACCTGCTAGGTCGAATGTGGCCAGATGGATCGTTGGACGACACCTTCGGGGCGAACGGCATTGTCCGAGCTTCTTTTGGCGGCACACAAGAGTCCACCAGTCGATCCATTGCAATTTGCAGTGACGGGAAATTGCTCCTGACTGGCTCGGTTGCCTACAGAAGTCCTGCACTGGCGCGTTACTACCCTGACGGCAGGCTGGATCGCAGTTTTGGCACCGCAGGGCACGTCATCCTGCCACTGCCGGAAGAGATTGATGAGCAGGTGGCACTCGACATCCAAGGCGAGAGTCAAGACTCTGCTTGCACGGTGACACCACTGGCAGACGGAAAAATCCTGGTAGTACGCAACTATGTCATCACTCATGGAGCAGATACACGCGCCTTCGTTTTTCTGCTCAACAGCGATGGTTCGCTCGATACAACCTTCAATCAAAAAGGCTATGTGCAAGTCCTTTATCCCGGTGCAACGCCAGCGGACGTGGGACTTGCCAGCGGGTCGACTGACTCGAACGGGCGCATCATGGTGTGTGGCCGATTGATGCTCAGCGATGAGTCAACCTATACGCCCTTGTTGGCCCGATACACCCGCGATGGTCGCCTTGATACCAGCTTCGGCGAGAAAGGCTTTGTCGTTTATTCTGATGCGCCGCGGTTAAAGGCAGGCCTGGTGGCGGTTATCGGGCAACCGAACAATCGATTGCTGGGGATCGGCATCACCGAAGATGGCGAACAAGGCGTACTGGTCAGCCTCGAACCGGATGGCAGCGCGAATATTCAGTTCAATCGTGGCCAACCACTGCTCACTCGCCTGGATAACACCACTACCCGCTGGAAAGGTGGGGTTATGCAGGCCGATGGCAAGATCGTATTGGCGGGCCAGATCAAGCACCCGGATCAACGTTCCGAAGCCGTGGTGGTGCGCTTGCTCAGCGATGGATTGTTGGATTCGACGTTCAATAACGTCGGATGGGCCAGCACACCGGTGCTCAAGACGCCCCTCACCCACGCAGTAGTCCTGCAGGCAGATGGAAAAATAGTCGTTGCAGGCGAGACGGGCACCACTAGAAATACGCAGGGGTTCCTGCTCCGTTTCCATGCCAGCAATTAGTGCGGCTCTGCCCCTCATTACCCTTCCAGGCGATATCTGAACCCACCCTCCAATTGTTTGGTACGAGTTTGGACGCGCCTGGATATTTCATGAAGGCAATAGACATGAACATGACTGTTAATACAGTACTGGTCGATGGTCAATTTGATCCGTCTTTTGGCGAGGCCGGGACTGTACGCCTGGATAAAGTGGACCCGAACGGTGTTTTACTGAACCCCGAAACATGCATTACTGACCCAATGGGGCGAATTTATATTGCGGGATCACTCGGTGACGGGCCAAATTATAATAATTACTTTTGTCTGCGACTGACCTCAGAGGGTATCGTCGACACTGCCTTTGGTATTGCGGGATATGCCAGTGGAAGTTTTTATAACGGCGGCAACCACGATAAAAATTTGGCGGCTACCAAGATAGACATACTCGCAGATGGCAAAATATTGCTGACTGCTGCTCTTTATAATCCGCCGACGCTTCGAGGTCTGGTACGTCTGAATCTGGATGGCAGCCTGGATCTCGGGTTTGGCGAAGACGGCAAAGTTGTTATCGACTTTACCGACAACGATTCAACAAATGCCCCCTCTCCTCGCTCATCGCAAGATCAACAGCACAGCGGTACCTTGGCCCTTCCTGACGGAAAGATAATGCTGTGGAAAGACATCTGGAGTCGCGAAGAAATCTATACGGTTGTCGCGCGGCTCCACGAAAATGGAGCTATTGATACCGGCTTTAACCGAACCGGCTTCGTAAAAATACCGGGTATCGCCGGTTTTAAAGAAACATACGTGCAGTCAATATTGCTGGAAAACGACGGGACGTATACGGTGAGTGGTTTCTGCCACACAGTACATGATCAGATGTTATCGATGGTCACCAGACTGATGCCTGATGGGAAAACAGACCTTTCTTTTGCCGACAACGGCTATTTAATTATCAGTTCGCAAGATTATAGGCTGAGCACTGCTGGAGCTATTCGACAGACCAATAATCGACTTTTGGCTTTTGGCGGTGCAACTCAACACCCTGAGTCGTCAGGATTATTAATCAGTCGAGAAGTCGACGGCAGCGAAAATATCCAATTCAACCGTGGCTTACCCTTGATAACCCATTTGGCTGACCGAAGATTGGCATGGAGAGGCGCCCTGATTCAAAGCGACGGCAAGATTCTTGTCCATGGATATTCAGAAGCTGAACATCACGTTACAACAACCGTTGTCGCTCGATTTACGGATGCCGGTGAACTTGATCCAGACTTTGGCGCTGGCACTGGCGGGTTGATGTTCGAGCTTCGCTCCTCATCGCTGGCATGGCTTAAAGATAATAAAGTTTTGATTCTCGGGTTTGAACCCGACGGAATCGTCATTCGTCATTTCATTGCGCGGGGCCTGATTGGATAACGGAACTTCAAGGTCTGGTTTGCATTTTCAGGGGCGTAGCTGACTTAAAACCGGTTGCCCTGCAATGTGGTTGACAGGGCTTTTTTGATACTGCCCCACAAGATGTGGTGTTTGATCGGACCTGTTGGCGAGCAAGCCTCCTCCCACAGTTGAAATCCGTTCTGCTGTGGGAGGGCGCTTGCTCCCGAAGAGGCCGGCACAGTCAGCGAAGATTCAATGCCGTTTGATAAACCCGGTCAACGCCGCCAATGCCTCCGGCGAACGCAGTCGCTGAGTGAACAACGCACCCTCCTCCTCGATCACTTTACGGATCAACTCGCGGTCCGGTGCTTTCATCAATTGCTTGCTGATGCGGACAGCTTCCGGCGGCAGCTCATCAAAACGCAACGCCATCTCCCGTGCCTTGGCCAATGCAGCTTCGCCGCTGCCCAACGCCTCTGTGGCGATGCCCCACTGGGCGGCCTGTTCGCCGCTGAAACCTTCGCCGAGCAGCAACAACTCTGCCGCTTTGGCCTGCCCTAGCAAGCGCGGCAAGATCAGGCTGGAAGCGAACTCCGGGCACAACCCGAGGTTGACGAACGGCATGCGCAAGCGCGCATCGCGGCTGACGTAAACCAGATCGCAATGCAGCAACATTGTCGTACCAATCCCCACCGCCGCCCCAGCCACGGCGGCGATCACCGGTTTGCGGCATTCGAGCAGATTGAGCATGAAGTGGAACACCGGGCTGTCGAGATCACTCGGCGGTTGCTGGATGAAATCGGCAATATCGTTGCCAGCGGTGAAGCATTCGCTGCTGCCAGTGATCAGCACGGCGTTTATTTGCGGATCGCTGTCAGCCTGTTTCAACGCCTCGGCGAGATGGCTGTACATGGCCCGGGTCAGGGCGTTTTTCTTGTCCGGGCGGTTGAGACGCAGGGTCAACAAACCGCGTTCGCGTTCCAGCAAAATGGCTTCGGTCATGACATTTCTCGACAGTTCAGGCCAGCGAAGATCACTGTGGTGAGGGGATTTATCCCCGATGGGCTGCGCAGCGGCCCCAGACTATTGTGAGTGCTGCAGACTCAATCGGGGCGGTGCGACGTTTCGCTAAATCCCCTCGCCACAGGATCTCTCGAACCAATGAATTCAGCGTTCAACCACGGGACAAGAACACATCGGCCAGCAGTTGATTGCGCGGCAGTCCAGCCAGGTACAGGCGTCGGGCGAAGGCGTCGACACTGGCCGTCGAGCCGCAGACTAAGGCCAGGGTTTGCCGGGAAACAAGGCGCAGTTGCGCCAAAGCGGCGGCTGACTCGGCCGCTGTCCACAGCTCGACGCTGAGGTTTTCGCGCTGCGCAGCCAATGCCGCGAGGGGTTTGGCCAGATAGTGCCCTTCGGCATCATGGGCCAGGTGAATGACGCGGATGGCGCCTTGGTGATCCTGACGCAAGGCTTCGCGCAGCACGCCGAACAATGGGCCCAGGCCCGTACCGGCAGCCAGCAGCCACAGCGGTCGGGTGTGCCAGTCAGCGTCGTAATGCAGCGCGCCGCCGCGCAGTTCGCCGAGACGGATCGAGTCGCCGATCTGCAAGCGCCGCGCCGCATCGCTGAATTCCCCAGGCTGGCGACAGTCGAGGTGGAACTCCAGAAAGCGGTCTTCTTCCGGCAGGCTGGCCAGCGAATACGGCCGGGCAATGTGATCGATCCATAACACCAGATGTTGCCCGGCGCTGTAGCGCAGCGGCCGTTGCGGGGTCAGGCGCAGGCGCAGAACACTGTCGCTGAGCCAGTCCAGTGCTTCGACCACCGCCGGGCGACCGTCGGCGAGCGGGTCGAAGGTGTGCACCTGCAAGTCTTCGATCACCTGACACTGGCAGGCCAGCCGCCAACCCTGCTGGCGCTGCTCGGCGCTCAAGGCATCCGGGCGATTGTCGGCAGGCAGGCCTTGTACGCACTGAACCAGACACGCATGGCAACTGCCGGCACGACAGCTATAAGGCACAGCCACACCGTTCTGATTGAGGGCGTCGAGCAGATTGCTGCCCGCCGCCACCGACCATTGCCGTTCTGCGACACGAAGTTCAGGCATCGACGTTCTCCCACGCGGCCGCACAGCGATTGCGTCCGTCACGCTTGGCCCGATAGAGCGCCTGATCGGCACGCTGCAAGGCGTCATCCAGATCATCGCCCAACGCCAACAGGGTCATGCCGGCCGACAGGCTGAGGTTGCGTACATTCAGGCCGATCAGTTCGACATCGGTGAAGGCGATCCGCAGACGCTCGCAGCAAGCGGTCAGCCGTTCGGCATTGCAGTCGGGCAGCAACACGACGAATTCTTCACCACCATAACGTGCCAGCACATCGCCGTCGCGCAGGCAGGCCTGAGCGACGCCGGCAAACGCCTGCAACACCTGATCGCCGGCGGCGTGGCCGTGCAAGTCGTTGATGCGTTTGAAATGGTCGAGGTCGATCAGTGCCAGGCCGTGCACGACGTCGCTGTCCATCGCATTCAGCTCGCGCGAGGCCAGGCGCAGAAAATGCCGGCGGTTGAACAGGCCGGTCAGTTCGTCGGTGGCCACCAGATCTTCAAGCTGGCGCATCATCCCGCGCAACGTGTCTTGGTGCGCTTGCAAGGCAAAGCGGCGCTGGCGCATGCGTTGGCGCGACACCTGGACGAAACGCGCATAAATCACCAGCCATGCCAGCACCATGGCGAGGATGCACACCTGCAAGGCGGCGAGTGCCGGCTCACGCAAGCGGTAGTGATAAGCGTCCCACAGGGTGATTGCGCAGAAGCTGAAGAACACCAGCAGCGCACAGCGGATAAACGCCCGCCGGCTCAGATGGAACAGACCGAACAGCAGAATCAGCACATAGAACACCAGGAAGGCACTGCGCGCTTCATCCAGATGGGCGATCAGCCAGGTCTGCCAGCCGAGTCCGAGCAAGACTTGCCCCTCGGTCAGGCTGGGGTCGGCGAAGCGCAGGTTGCGCCCACTCCAGAACAGCACGAACAGGACGGCCTGACTGATCACCACCAGCGCGCTGCCGATGGCGATAGCACTCAGGGACTGCTCGTAATGACCGGTGAAAAACGCCAGCCACAGCAGCAGCAAAGCCAATCCATAGGTGGCTGCAGCGAGGGCAAAGCGTTTGAGCAAAAGACGTTGAATGGCGTTATGGGTCAATCGTTGACTCACCGTGCGATTGGAGGCTGACCGAGTGTCCTACTCTACAGACCGGCTGCCACTTTAGTGGCGTAGTCGATAAATGACCACCGATTTTCGGGCTCGAAATTTGACGTCAAAAAAGCCCCTTTAAAAGCCCCTCACCCTAGCCCTCTCCCGGAGGTAGAGGGAACTGACCGAGTTGTTTATCCGAGGTATACCGACCTGAAACATCGCGGCGAACTCAGGTTTTGAATAGCACGAAGATCGGCTCCCTTTCCCCCTCGCCCCCTTGGGGGCGGTCCGACGTTTCGGGAGGGCTGGGGTGAGGGGGTAGCTCTTGAAGTGCAAACCCCATGTCCGATATTCGCCCAGCCATGCGACCAACGAATGACTGCCGGCGCGTGTATGCCCCTTTGATGCGCGGTATACTGCCGCGCCTTTTTAGCGTCGCGCCAGCAGCCCCGGCGTGCCTTGAAAGGTGCTTGCGACCGACCGATGCACCCAAGCCGCAGGCACCTTATTGAATGTTCCCGTCTTTTAGAGGAGCGCGACTCATGACCGTGATCAAGCAAGACGACCTGATTCAGAGCGTTGCCGACGCCCTGCAGTTCATTTCCTATTACCACCCCGTGGATTTCATCCAGGCGATGCACGAAGCCTACCTGCGCGAAGAATCGCCAGCGGCGCGTGACTCGATGGCGCAGATCCTGATCAACTCGCGCATGTGCGCAACCGGCCACCGCCCGATCTGCCAGGACACCGGTATCGTTACCGTGTTCGTGCGTGTCGGCATGGACGTGCGCTGGGATGGCGCCACCATGGGCCTGGACGACATGATCAACGAAGGCGTGCGTCGCGCCTACAACCTGCCGGAAAACGTCCTGCGTGCCTCGATCCTCGCCGACCCGGCGGGCGCTCGCAAAAACACCAAGGACAACACCCCTGCCGTGATTCACTACTCCATCGTCCCGGGCAACACCGTGGAAGTGGACGTGGCGGCCAAGGGCGGCGGTTCCGAGAACAAGTCGAAAATGGCCATGCTCAACCCGTCCGACTCGATCGTTGACTGGGTGCTGAAGACCGTTCCGACTATGGGCGCCGGCTGGTGCCCACCGGGCATGCTCGGCATCGGCATCGGCGGCACCGCCGAGAAAGCCGCGGTCATGGCCAAGGAAGTGTTGATGGAATCGATCGACATCCACGAACTGAAGGCCCGTGGCCCGCAGAACCGCATCGAAGAAATGCGTCTGGAGCTGTTCGAGAAGGTCAACCAGTTGGGCATCGGCGCCCAGGGCCTCGGTGGCCTGACCACCGTGCTCGACGTGAAGATCATGGACTACCCGACCCACGCCGCCTCGCTGCCGGTGTGCATGATCCCGAACTGCGCCGCCACCCGTCACGCGCACTTTGTGCTCGACGGTTCCGGCCCGGCCTCGCTGGAAGCGCCACCACTGGACGCCTACCCGGAAATCGTCTGGGAAGCCGGCCCGTCGGCCCGTCGCGTCAACCTCGACACCCTGACCCC
>NZ_JBIUVJ010000013.1:0-38337 GCF_044742875.1 Pseudomonas sp. NPDC087817 | reverse complement strand
TCTTTCCGTACACGCCGCTCTTCCGATCTACACCCTGACCCCGGAAGACGTGCAGAGCTGGAAGCCGGGCGAAACCGTCCTGCTCAACGGCAAGATGCTCACCGGTCGCGACGCCGCGCACAAGCGCATGGTCGAGATGCTCAACAAGGGCGAAACCCTGCCGGTCGACCTGAAAGGTCGCTTCATCTACTACGTTGGCCCGGTTGATCCGGTCGGTGACGAAGTGGTTGGCCCGGCTGGCCCGACCACCGCAACGCGGATGGACAAGTTCACCCGGCAGATCCTTGAGCAGACCGGCCTGTTGGGCATGATCGGCAAGTCCGAGCGCGGCCCGACCGCCATCGACGCGATCAAGGACAACAAGGCCGTGTACCTGATGGCTGTCGGCGGCGCCGCTTACCTGGTTGCGCAAGCGATCAAGAAGTCCAAGGTGCTGGCGTTTGCCGAGCTGGGTATGGAAGCGATCTACGAGTTCGAGGTCAAGGACATGCCGGTCACCGTCGCGGTGGACAGCAAAGGTGAATCGGTACACATCACCGGCCCTGCGATCTGGCAACAGAAGATCAGCGAAAGCCTGGCGGTAGAAGTGCAGTAAGCACTTAAACCGTAAAAAACAAGGCCGGCCCGTCCCACGACGAGCCGGCCTTTTTTGTGCCCGCACTTGCATAAGCCCTTTGGCGATAAAAACCGCGACACAGCATACAAAACGGTCTTGCGCACCTGTCAGGTCTGACAGGTTACGCGCCGCCCGGTTCTTGATAGCGTCAGTCCACCCCCGATCACTGCGTGCGCAACGGACAGGACCATGGCCGATCAAGACCTGAGCATCACTACGCCTTCCATCGCCAAAAGCTCATCGATTGCTACCATCGGCAAGAGTTGGGGCGCCGTCGGCCCGACGGGTGCTGCGTCGTTCGAGCTGCCGATTCCCCTGTCCGCCGGGCGTGGCTGGGATCCGCAATTGTCGCTGACCTACAGCAGCCAGACCGGCAACGGCCCGTTTGGTATCGGCTGGAATCTCGGCCTGGGGCAGATCAGCCGGCGCACCAACAAAGGCGTGCCACGCTACACCGAACACGATCAAATCATCGGCGCCGACGGTGAGGAGTGGATGCCCGAACTTGAGGCTGATGGTTCGCTCAAGTCGCGCCTCGAAACCCATTACGGCGGCGAGGACATCGGCTCACACCGCGTGGTGCGTTACTGGCCCCGGGTGGAAAGCGATTTTGCCCTGCGCGAGCTATGGCAACCGACGAAGGATCAGCCGCCCTTCTGGCTGATCCACGGCGCCGACGGCTCGTTGCATCTGTATGGCAAGACGCCTGACTCACGTCGTGCCGATCCGGGTGATCAAACCAGGATCAGCACCTGGCTGCTTTGCGAAAGCATGAATACCCACGGTGAGCACATCTGTTTCGCGTACAAAGCCGATGATCAGGACTCCGACCCGATTCACGACTACCGTGCCCAACGCTATCTGGAGCGGGTGTGTTACGGCAACTTCACCGCCAGCAAGGATTTGTACGCCTGGACAGTGGAACAGCCTGCGCAGCTGAACTGGCATTTCCAGCTGATCTTCGACTACGGCGAACGCAGCGCATCGTTGACGGAAGTCCCGGTGTATGACGGCGACACCTTGCTGCCCTGGCCAGTTCGCCCGGACCCTTTTTCGACGTTTGGCCAGGGCTTTGCAGTCGGCACGCGCAGGCTTTGTCGGCAAGTGCTGATGTTTCACCATTTCCCGGTGAGCCTGCGTGGCAAACCGGTGCTGGTACGGCGCCTGTTGCTGGAGTACCGAAATCCACAAAGCGCAACTCAATGGACCCAGAGCCAGATCAGCGCCGCCCACTATCAGGCCTTCGATGCCAGCGGCGCCGTGGAACATACCCCGCCGGTGGAGTTTGACTACTCCGCGTTCGAGATCAATAAAACCCCGACACGCCTGTTCGCCATGGACACACAGCCAGGCATCGAAGACGGTGGTTTCTACCAGTGCGTTGACCTCTACGGTGAGGGCGTTCCAGGTTTTCTCTGTCGCTATGACCAATGCTGGTACTACCGCGAGCCGCTGCGTGGCGACGCCGGCGGTGATGAGATCGGTTATGGGCCGTGGACAGCGCTGGAGAGGATTCCGGTTGCCGATCGCAGCCGGCCGGTGCAGCAACTGCTCACCGACCTGACCGGTGATGGCCGCCTCGACTGGATCACCGCGCAACCGGGCGCCAGCGGTTTTCGTACGCTGAATGCGCAACGCGAGTTCGCCGATTTCGTGCTGTTCAATGCATTCCCGCTGGAGTTCTTCAATACCCTGGCGCAACTGGGCGACCTCAGCGGTGACGGGCTCAGCTCCATCGCCCTGATCGGCCCGCACGCGGTGCGTCTGTACGCCAACCAGCGCGAGCAAGGATTCGCCCGCGCCGAAGACGTGCCGCATACCCCGGCCCACGACCGCTTGCCGTTATTCAGCAACTCGCCCACCGAGTTGGTGCTGCTTGGCCATCTGCTGGGCAGCGACATGCCCGAACTGTGCCGCATCCGCCATGACGAAATCACTTGCTGGCCGAACCTGGGTCACGGCCGGTTTGGCGAAGGCCGCAAGATCAGCTCCCTGCCCTTCACCTACGAGCAGTTCGATTCGGCACGGGTACGCCTTGCCGACCTCGACGGCTCCGGTGCACCGGCCTTGATCTATCTGAAGTCGGATGTATTCGAGATCTATCTGAATCGCGGTGGCAACGGCCTGGAGCAGATCCCGGTCATCGTGCCCTGGCCCGCAGGCGTGCGTTACGACCGCTTCAGCCAGGTGAGTTTCGCCGACCTGCAAGGTCTGGGGTGCGCCAGCCTGATTCTGACGGTGCCGCACATCAATCCAGAGCATTGGCGCTACGATTTTGTCGCGGCCAAGCCTTATCTGCTGACCGCCAGCAATAACAACATGGGTTGCAGTACCAGCATGGTCTACCGCAGCTCGGCTCAGGAATGGCTGGATGAAAAACAACGATTCCTCAAGCTGAAACGTCTGCCGGTTTCCCACCTGCCGTTTCCGGTGGCAGTGGTCAAAAAACAACAGCAACTGGATGAGATCACTGGCAACTGTCTGACCCAGGCGTTTACCTGGCGCGAAGCTGTTTACGACAGCAAGGAGCGCGAGTTCCGCGGCTTCGGCCAGTTGCAGCAAACCGATAGCGAAAGCGCCACGGCGGATGACGACGTCGGCTTCAGCGCACCGGTGCGGGTGTGCACCTGGTTCCACACCGGGCAAGCGCTGGATCGCCAGCGTGACGGCTATTTCAATGCAGACCCGCATGCCGTGCCGCTGGGCAAAACATTGTTCAGCCGCTACCACGCCGGTGACGAAATAGATGAACCGATCGCCCCCCATGACGCCGACAGTGAGTACCAGATCGCCCGGGCGCTGGTAGGCTCAATTACGCGCATAGAAACTTATGCCGATGCGGACATGGACTTGCCGGGCATGGCTACACCCTATGCCGTGGAAGAACGGCGCTATCTGGTGCGTGAAGTCCGACCTCAAGGTCACTCTGCGGCCGCCGTGTTGCTGCCGTTGGTGCTGGAGAAAATCAGCTACCAGTACGACCGTTTCATTGACGATCCGCTGTGTCGCCACGACGTCAATCTGCGCTGGAACGACCACGGCCTGTCGACTCATGCATTGGCAGTCAGCTACGCGCGCAGGCTGACTGAACGTGATCAACCGCCGTTCAGCGACCCGGATGAACAACAGTGGTGGCGCGACGCCCATGACGAGGCGCAACAATCGTTCTACCTGAGCGAAACCCGTGCGCAATACATCAACCTGACCAGCAATCTCCAGCAATGGCGTCTGGGCTTGCCGTGGCAACAGCGCGGCAATGCGCTGGTGTTGCCAAAAGGCACCCTGCCTGAAGGATTGTCCCCGGTTGAAGTGAGTTTCGAGCAACTCGCGCTGCATCAGGATTCGCCGCACTGGAACACTCAGCGGGTGCTGACGACGCAGTCGGTGCAGCGTTATCTAAGCTCCGACGGTTTGCCGCTGGACGACGGTGACGCCGAATTCGAAGCACTGGCGGGGCCGCTGGAACTGGCGCAACTGGACAAGACGGCGCTGGACGCTTACGACGTTCTGCCGCCGCCCTTCAATATCCGAGATGAACTGAAAAATATCGGTTACACGCCGATGCGGTTGCGGTTCGAGACCGAGCCGGACGATGCCGAAGAAAATCTGTGGTCATCCAACTTCGGTTTCGCCGATTACGCCGATATCGAAGGTTTTCATCAGGTGCGCAGCTACCGCGAAACCCCCAGCCATGGGCTCACCACCGCCGAATACGATGATTACCGACTGGCGATCACCCAGGTCGTGTTGCTGAATGGCTGCACCACCCGGGTCACCTACGACTATCACGCACTGCAACCGCTGACGATCACCGATGCCAACGACAATATCGAGGAGGCGATCTACGAACCTTCCGGCCAGCCGCTGGCGACCAGTTTCCACGGCACTGAATACGGCAAGGCTGCGGGTTTCGAAACGTTGAGCAACTACGTGCGTCCGGAGGATCATCGCCCCGATCCAGCGATAGAAAAGCCACACGATGCCGTGCAAAAAGCTGCCAGTACGCTGCGCAAGGACTTGTTCAGCTGGATGGGAATGAGCCCGACCGACAGCCCTGCCGCCGGCGAATGGCTCGCCAGCGGTGACATCCTGCCCAGCGGCTACATTCGTGCCAGCGCCCGCCGACGACTCGCCGGGCTCGCCACACTGACGGCGGCAGAACAGGCATTGCGCGAGGTGATCGTCACGACCCGTCGCGAACCGGTGCACACCGTTATCCTCAGCGCCGACCGTTACCCCGATGACCCCGTGAAGGCGCAGATCCAGATCACCAAGGCCTGCGTCGACGGTTTTGGTCGAGCGCTGCAAACCCAGCAGTTGGCCGACCCGGGCCTGGCCTATGCGGTGGACGCTGACGGCTCGCTGATTGTCGAGGACGGCCAGTTCGTTGAAGTCCATGCCGATCCGCGCTGGCGCATCAGCGAGCGCATCGAATACAACAACAAAGGCCTGGCGGTGCGTCAGTTCCGACCGTTTTTTGCCAACGCCCACGGTTATATCAATGACCAGTCGCTGCACACGCTGGGTCACTACGATCAACTGTTCTACGACCCGCTGGGGCGCGCGGTCAAACTGCTCAACGCCAAGGGTGACTTTTCCCGCGAGACGTATCATCCGTGGTATCACGCCAGCGAAGACTTCAACGACACCGCTGAAACGGTGCCGTCACAACGGAGATCACGGCGTTGACCGCCACCGTGCATTCGCGCACGCCCTCACTCGCGGTGAGTGATGGCCGGGGCCTGCCTATTCGTCAGGTCGGCTATTTGCGCAGTGTCGCGGGCGCAGAGGTGACGGCCCTGATCAGCCGTCAGTGCCACGACGTTAGTGGGCGGCTGGTGGAGCAATGGGATCCGCGTTTGCCCGCGCCCAATCTCTCAACGGTTTACGGTCTGGCCGGCGAGGCACTGAAAGTCGCCAGTGTCGACGCCGGGTGGCGCCTCAGCCTGCCGGGGCTGGCCGCTGAGCCGCTGCAGCGCTGGGACGAACGCGGCGGTCATTGGCGCTCGACCTTCGATGATCAGTTGCGCGTGGTGGCGGTCGAGGGCCGTGATGCAACCGATGTCGATAGCTTCATTTACGCCGATGCCAGCGCCGATGCCGGACTCAATCTTCGCGGCCAATTACTGGAGCAGAAGGATCCGTCCGGCGCGTTACGCCTGAATGGCTATGCCTTGTCCGGCCAGCCGTTGAGCGAAACCCGTTCATTTCCCGATGGCGAAGCTTTCACCAGTCGGCGCGTGTTCAATCCGTTGGGGGCGGTGCTGGAACAGATCGATGCGGGCGACCATCGCCAGAAGTCGAACTATGGCTTGGCCGGGCAGCTCAGGCAGGTGCAACTGCTGGTCAATGGCAAGACCAAAAGCGAAGAGGTATTGCTCGACGCGCAGTACAACGCCGAGGGGAAGATCATCGAACAACTGGCGGGCAACGGGGTGCGAAGTCGCTGGACTTACGATCCGGCCAATGGTCGCTTGCGCAGCCAGTCCAGCCACAAAGACGCCAAGGCTCTGCAAGACTTCGAATACTTTTATGACCCGGCCGGCAACATTACCCGTATCGAAGACCACGCCTTCCAGCCAATCTGGTTTGCCAACCAACTCGTCGACGGCCACCGCGACTTCAGCTACGACTCGCTGTACCGGCTGATCAGCGCCAGCGGTTACGACGACGGGCCGCTCTCGGACATTCCGGGGCTACCGCAGCCCACCGATCCGAACAACCGCCTCAACTACACCCAGACCTACACCTACGACGCCGGTGGCAACCTGACCGAACTGGTGCATGTGCGAGCCGGCGCCAGCTACACCCGCCAGATGCGCATTGACCCGACCAGCAACCGTGGCGTGCGCTGGCAACCGGGCGACGCCGAACCTGTCTTCGACACATTGTTCGACCGCCACGGCAACCTGCTGGCTGTGCAACCCGGTCAGCCCCTGCAATGGAACGCCCGCGACGAACTGCAAAACGTGACGCTGATCCACCGCGAAGGGGGTCAGGATGATGCCGAGCATTACCATTACAGCCAGGGTCAACGGGTGTTCAAACGCCATGAAACCTTCAGCGGCGGCGCCGGACATTTTGCTCAGGTGCGCTACCTGCCGGGTCTGGAAATCCGCAGCAAGGACAACGGCGAAGAACTGCACGTCATCAGCGTCGGCAATGCGCGCTGCCTGCATTGGGCAAAAGCGCCTCCCGCCGACATCGACAACAATCAACTGCGCTACAGCCTCGAGGATCATTTGGGATCCTGTTCGATGGAACTGGATCACAACGCGCAAACGATCAGCGAAGAAGGCTATTACCCGTTCGGTGCCACGGCGTGGATGGCTGCCGCGATCGAGGTCAGCTATAAGTTCGTGCGTTATTCCGGCAAGGAAATGGACGTCAGCGGTCTTTACTACTATGGCGCGCGCTATTACGCACCGTGGCTGCTACGCTGGGTAAGTGCTGACCCGGCAGGGGATGTGGACGGGCTGAATCTGTATGGGTTTGTCGGGAATAATCCGCTGAGGTATGTCGATATCAATGGAGAGGACAGAACGCCCGCGGAACTGAAGGCGGATATTGAGTTTTCGATCAAGTTCCTGAGCGGCGTTAATTCGAAGATGGATATCCTTGAACAGCAAATAGATAACCTGTCGAGTCCGGCTCGCTTTCGCTCAATGATAGGAATGAAATTTATTGATCTGGCCGTCAAAACAGGTCTCAACTTTGTCGCGACAACAATCGGATTTGACAAGATTCAAGACTTTGCGGGGGGCGACCCGTTTAATCCGGGAGAACTTAAGGGCCTGACCATAGGCAACATTGTGGGTGACCAGATATCAGCTCGCATAGACAAAGTGGCATCCAATGTCAAAGCTTTGAATGCAAGCATTATTCCGCATAAGTCCGATATTTCCGCTGAAGCGATCCAGCAACAGATAACCGCTCCCGGGAGTTCTCCTCTAGATATATTCGCAAACCCACAGGCGTTTGGTCCGAGTCAGTTCATTGAAGCGGCCAAGTACATTGTCCCTACTGTACTGGGGTCCCAGCTCTATGGTGTTGGAGAGCTGATGGAACTTGCCAAGGTCGCAGAAGATGGCAGCAGGGCAGAAGAGGGATTGTTTCCTCAAGAAATAAACGCCCATATCGACGAGCTCGCGAAGTTACATGAGGTCACTACCAAAGTAGCCAACCGCGGACTGGCAGCTTTCAATGAACTTGGTTTGAAAGAATATTACAGCTCGAACTTAAATTACTTTGTCGACCTGTTCCGCGGCACGGTTGGCCACCAACAAGCCGGCTCAGTCAAGTATCAAAACCTGGAAGCGCTGACAGAGCGAGCGCTGTACACCATTAGCGACAGGCAGGCCATGTACAAGAGTTACGCCAGACAAGTGGCAAGGAAGTAGATGGGCATGGTTGAAAGCATTCAGACAATCGTGAACGGGTGCCTGCGCCTGACCTCCGTGGCCTGACCGAACAGAGCGCCGGGCCACGCCCGCCCATGCTATCGTGCCCGCCCGAACTGCCACCCGTTAACCAGCATGCTGCCGACTTCCCGTACCTTGCGTCTGTCGTTGTATACCCTGCTGATCATCGCCGGTGCGGCTGTGGCCGCCACGCTTGCCATTCGCCACGCCGAACGTCAGGCGCTGGAAGAAGACGCGGCCCGCGCCAACCAGCAACTGGCGCTCTATGCCAATTCGTTGCACACCCTGATCGACCGCTATCGCGCCCTCCCCGCCGTGCTGGCGCTGGACCCGCAATTGCGTTCGGCGCTGACAGGTCCGGTCGACGCCGAACAACAGAACGCACTCAATCTGAAACTGGAAAAGATCAACGGCGCGGCGCAGTCCTCGACCCTTGAACTGCTCGATCACAGCGGCCTTGCGGTGGCCGCGAGCAACTGGCGTCTGCCGAGCAGTTATGTCGGCCACAATTATGGTTTTCGCCCGTATTTCAGCCAGACCCGCACCCAGGGCACCGGGCGTTTTTACGCGGTGGGTGTGACCAGCGGGATTCCCGGCTACTTCCTCTCCAGTGCGGTGCTGGGCGACAACGAGCAGTTCCTCGGGGCGATGGTGGTCAAGCTGGAATTCCCCGAGCTGGAACGCGAATGGAGCCAGGGCAACGACACTCTGCTGGTCAGCGATGCGCGCGGCATCATCTTCATTGCCAACCAGCCCGGCTGGCGTTATCGCGCCTTGCGGCCGCTGACCGCCAGCGACATGGCCGAGATCAAAGCCACCCGCCAGTACGACAAACAGTCGCTGGTGCAACTGACTCATTTGTCCCTGCGCAGCTTCGACGACAACAGTGATCTGCGCCGCGTCGAAGGCCCGCAAGGTACGGCGGATTATCTGTGGGAGTCGCTGCCACTGACGGCCGAAGGCTGGACGCTGCATCTGTTGCGCCGTCCGCAAGTGGCTTTCGAAGACCTGCGTAACGCCGGGCTCGCGGCTGCCGGCGTGTGGCTGGCGCTGGTGTTTCTGCTGCTGTTTCTCAATCAGCGCTGGCGCCTGTCGAAAGTCCGCCAGCGCAACCGCGAAGAACTGGAGCGGCTGGTCGAGGAACGCACCCGCGATCTGCGCACCGCGCAGGATGGCCTGGTGCAGTCGGCGAAACTCGCCGCCCTCGGGCAGATGTCCGCCGCCCTCGCCCATGAAATCAACCAACCGCTGACGGCTCAACGCATGCAACTGGCGACGCTGCGGCTGCTGCTCGAGCATGGCCGCGTCGATGATGCCTACAAGGCGCTGAAACCGGTGGACGATATGCTCACGCGCATGGCCGCCCTCACCGGCCACCTGAAAACCTTCGCCCGCAAGAGCCCCGGCGGTTTGCGCGAACGCCTGGATCTGGCGACAGTGGTTGATCAATCCCTGCACTTGCTCGACGCGCGCCTGCATGACGAACAGGTCAGTCTGGTGCTGCACCTGACCCGTCCGGCGTGGGTGCGCGGCGATGCAATCCGCCTGGAACAGGTGCTGATCAACCTGCTGCGCAACGCCCTCGATGCCATGCAGGGCACACCGTGCAAACGTCTGGAAATCCGTCTGGAAGCCGACGAGCAACTGTGGCGCCTGAGTGTCAGCGACAATGGCGGCGGCATCCCCGACGAACATCTGGGCCAGGTGTTCGATCCGTTCTTCACCACCAAGCCTGTGGGCGATGGCCTGGGGCTGGGGCTGGCGGTTTCGTTCGCTATCGTGCATGAATCAGGCGGACGTCTGAGTGTGGAAAATGGCGCAAGCGGCGCGGTGTTCACCCTGACCTTGCCAATCGATCTGGAGGCGCATATCTGATGCTCAACTCGGTAATGGTGGTCGATGACGAAAGCAGCATTCGCAATGCGGTCGAGCAATGGCTGAGCCTCTCGGGTTTCGAGGTGCAGCTGTTCAGTCGTGCCGAAGAATGCCTTGCCGCCCTGCCCGCGCACTTTGCCGGGGTGATCCTCAGCGACGTGCGCATGCCCGGCCTCAGTGGTCTGCAACTGCTGGCCGAAGTGCAGCGCCGCGACGCCGACTTGCCGGTAATTCTGCTCACCGGTCACGGCGATGTGCCGATGGCGGTCGAAGCCATGCGCGACGGCGCCTACGACTTTCTGGAAAAACCGTTCAGCCCGCAAACCCTGCTCGGCAGCTTGCGCCGGGCCCTGGAAAAACGCCGGCTGGTCCTGGAAAACCGCGCCCTGCACGAGCAGGCCGACAACCGCGCGAAACTCGATGCGACGCTGCTCGGCGTGTCCCGTGGCATGCAGACCTTGCGCCGGCAGGTGCTGGATCTGGCGGCGTTGCCGGTCAACGTGCTGATCCGTGGCGAAACCGGCAGCGGCAAGGAACTGGTTGCCCGTTGCCTGCATGATTTCGGGTCACGGGCGGACAAGCCGTTCGTGGCGCTGAACTGCGCGGCGATTCCTGAACAATTGTTTGAAGCCGAACTGTTCGGCCATGAGAGCGGCGCGTTTACCGGCGCCTCCGGCAAGCGCATCGGCAAACTGGAATACGCCGATGGCGGCACGCTGTTTCTCGATGAAATCGAAAGCATGCCGTTGGCCCAGCAAGTAAAACTGTTGCGAGTGTTGCAGGAGCAGAAACTCGAACGCCTGGGCTCGAACCAGAGCATTCGCGTTGACTTGCGCATCGTCGCCGCGACCAAACCCGATCTGCTCGACGAAGCGCGGGCCGGGCGTTTTCGCGAAGATCTGGCGTATCGTTTGAACGTTGCCGAACTGCGGCTGCCACCGTTGCGGGATCGCCGGGAAGACATTCCGTTGTTGTTCGAATCGTTCGCCCAGAGTGCGGCGCAGCGTCTGGGGCGTAATTTTCCACCGTTGACGGGCGGCCAGTTGAGCCACCTGCTCAACCACGACTGGCCGGGCAATGTGCGCGAACTGGCGAACGTTGCCGAACGCCAGGTGCTGGGGCTTGATGAGCCGGCGCCGGGGATTGACCCGGGCCAGTCGCTGGCGGCGCAGCAGGAAGCGTTTGAAGCGCAGTGTTTGCGCGCGGCACTGACCCGGCACAAGGGCGATGTGAAAGCGGTGCTTGAAGAGTTGCAACTGCCGCGCCGGACCTTCAATGAAAAGATGCAGCGCCATGGGTTGAGTCGGGAGATGTTTGTTCCAGGCAACTGATATTGATCGTTCCCACGCTCCGCGTGGGAATGCAGCCTGGGACGCTCTGCGTCCCCTCTAGAGCCGAACGCGGAGCGTCCGTTGAGGCATTCCCACGCAGAGCGTGGGAACGATCGGAGTAAGCGATATTTCGCTCATAGACACTCTGCGATAAGCGGATTTCCGCTCACCCAATCCCGTCCCCCCCTCTAAACCGCCCCTCCCCCGCTTGGCACACCTCCTGCTATAGCCCCAGCAGGCTGCGTTCCCACGCGCTCCACAAAAACAATTAAACGAAGGATCCTTCAATGGATAACTCCAACGCCCTGCCACTTGGGTCGGCTGCCGTGCCGGCCAAAGAAAGAACCACCGCCAGCCGGATCAAATCGATCTTCAGCGGTTCCGTCGGCAACATGGTCGAGTGGTACGACTGGTATGTGTATGCCGCCTTCTCGCTGTACTTCGCCAAGACATTCTTCCCCGCCGGCTCCTCCACCGCACAATTGATGAACACCGCTGCGATCTTCGCCGTGGGCTTCCTGATGCGCCCGATCGGTGGCTGGTTGATGGGGCTGTACGCGGACAAGGTCGGTCGCAAGAAAGCCTTGATGGCCTCGGTCTACCTGATGTGCTTCGGTTCGCTGCTGATCGCCCTCAGCCCGAACTACGAGACCATCGGCATCGGCGCGCCGATCCTGCTGGTGTTCGCCCGTCTGCTGCAAGGCTTGTCGGTCGGCGGCGAGTACGGGACTTCGGCCACCTATCTCTCGGAGATGGCGACCAAGGAACGTCGCGGCTTCTTCTCCAGCTTCCAGTACGTGACCCTGATCTCCGGTCAGCTCATCGCGCTCGGCGTACTGATCGTGCTGCAGAACGTGCTGACCACTGAACAGCTGTATGCATGGGGCTGGCGTATCCCGTTCGCCATCGGCGCACTGTGCGCAGTGGTGGCGCTGTACCTGCGTCGCGGCATGGAAGAAACCGAGTCGTTCACCAAGAAAGAAAAGTCCAAGGAAAGCGCCATGCGCACCTTGATGCGCCACCCCAAAGAGCTGTTGACCGTGGTCGGCCTGACCATGGGCGGCACCCTGGCGTTCTACACTTACACCACTTACATGCAGAAGTACCTGGTGAACACCGTTGGCATGAGCATCTCCGACTCGACCACCATTTCTGCCGCCACGCTGTTCCTGTTCATGTGCCTGCAACCGATCATCGGCGGCCTGTCGGACAAGATCGGTCGTCGTCCGATCCTGATCGCTTTCGGCGTGCTGGGGACGATTTTCACCGTGCCGATCCTGATGACCCTGCACACCATCCAGACCTGGTGGGGCGCGTTCTTCCTGATCATGGCGGCGCTGATCATTGTCAGCGGCTACACCTCGATCAACGCGGTGGTGAAGGCCGAACTGTTCCCGACTGAAATCCGTGCACTGGGCGTCGGCCTGCCGTATGCACTGACCGTGTCGATCTTCGGCGGTACTGCCGAATACATCGCGCTGTGGTTCAAGAGCATTGGCATGGAAACCGGTTATTACTGGTACGTGACGGCGTGTATTGCCGTGTCGTTGCTGGTGTACGTGACCATGAAGGACACCCAGAAACATTCGCGGATTGTCACTGACTGATCCAGTTTCGGCAGCCACTGCAAGGGTGGCTGTCATGGCCTCATCGCTGGCAAGCCAGCTCCCACAGGTTTCTCGGGTGGTCACAAATTTTGTGATCAGCACAACACCCTGTGAGAGCTGGCTTACCAGCGAATGAGGCAACCCGGTATCAAGTCAACTCGGCAACCTGCTGCTTGCCATAGCGCTTCTGCGCATACGATGCACCCACAATCATCACCAGCAGAATCCCCGCCAGCACCGCCGACGAACCGATGGTGCCGAAGTCCAGCCCGCCCTTCTCATGGGGCTTGGTCATCAAGTCGCCCAGGGTCGCACCGAACGGCCGGGTCAACACGAACGCCACCCAGAACAACACCACTGTGGAAATCTTCGTGAAGTACTTGAGCAGCACGACCACCGCGATGGTCGAGCCGATCAGCAAAGCACCACCGGCAAACCCCAGCCCCGAATCATCGGCCAGGTAATCGCCGAGCGCTGTACCGAGGGTGTTAGAGAATAGAATCGCCATCCAGTAAAACATCTCGCCGCGAAAGCTCTGCACCTTGCTGACGTTGAGCGAATCACCGCTCAGGCGCCACGCCGTAAAGATCGCCAGCAGAATTGCAATCAGGATCATCGAGCCCGTTGCATACCCTAGCTCCAGCGTGCGGTCCATGAAATCAGACATCGTGGTGCCGGCGGTGCTGGTGGACAAAATCACGATCCAGTACAGCAGCGGCTTGTAGGTCTTGGCCATCAATTGGCTGATCAGCGTCAGGACGAACACGCTGATCAGAATCAGCGAGCTGATGGCATAGCCGACGTTGAGCGTCATCGACAGCAAATCCCCCGCAGTTTCCCCCAGGGTCGTCGCGCAGATTTTCATGACCCAGAAGGCCAAGGTGATTTGAGGAAGTTTATTCATCGCAGGGAACGCTCCAGTGTGTGACGGCCGGTTCTTGGTTTTCTGGCCGTGGGCAGACTGGCGTTGCGCGCGTGAAAAAGCGGTCGGGAATCTATGAAAAATCTGTCACACAGCGAAAACAGCGATTAATCAGCGGTTAATGCTGAGCTTTCATCCTGTGCTCACCTGATCGATTACCTGCGCGACGTTCGCTCCTGATGATGGAAGCCTTTCAATGCGTCGCTCTTAATATCTATTTAATCGATGGTTTTTAGCATTATTTTGCGCTTTTTAATCAATATAGTTGGCGTAGCATGAATCCCATGCAAGACACACCCGCCAACGAATCCGGAGTAACGAACATGAAAACCAAACTGATCCTCGCGCTGACCCTGTCTGTACTGGCTGCCAACACTTTTGCTGCCGACGGTTTCGACCGCACGGGCTCCGCGGTGGCTGCCGATGGCTATGATCGCACTCAATCGGCCACGGTCGCCGAAGACGGCTTCGACCGCACCGGTTCCGCCACCTTCGCTGGGGACGGTTATGACCGTACCGGCTCGGCCACTTTCGCAGCTGACGGTTACGACCGCACCCAATCCGCTGCCATCAGCTGATTGCAGTTGTAAAGCGCACAGCCCGGCTTCGGCCGGGCTTAGTCATTTCTGGGGGAATGATATTTTTTAGCTCAGCACAAAGACCTGTGGGAGCTGGCTTGCCAGCGATGGCGATCTGTCAGTCGACATTTACATCGGCTGAAAAAATGCCATCGCTGGCAAGCCAGCTCCCACAGGGTTTTGATTGGATGGAATATCAGTGCCTGACTGGAAATTGTTTGATCGTGCTTGCACTATTGGCCACCTGATCCAGCCATCTCCAAGAGCCCCAGCCATGCCCGATGACATCCACTTCTACGAACCCGCCAATGGCCACGGCCTGCCCCACGATCCGTTCAACGCCATCGTCGGCCCACGCCCCATCGGCTGGATTTCCTCGCAGGATGCCAATGGCCAGTTGAACCTGGCGCCGTACAGTTTCTTCAATGCGTTCAACTACATTCCGCCGATCATTGGTTTCTCCAGTGTCGGGCGCAAAGACAGCCTGAACAACATCGAGCAGACCGGCGAATTCGTCTGGAACCTCGCCACCCGCCCACTCGCCGAACAAATGAACCAGAGCTGCGCGATGGTCGCGCCTGAGGTCAACGAATTCGAGTTGGCGGGACTGACCACGGTGGCGTCGAAAGTGATTTCAGTGCCACGGGTCGCCGAAAGCCCGGTGTCCTTCGAGTGCAAGGTCACGCAGATCATTCAGTTGCAGCGTGCCGACGGCGAGACGGTGCCGAGCTGGCTGATCCTCGGCGAAGTGGTCGCCGTGCATATCGCCAAGTGGCTGTTGAAGGACGGCATCTACGACACCGCCGCGGCAGAACCGATTCTGCGCGGCGGCGGGCCGGCGGATTATTTCCAGCTGGGGCCTGAGGCCCTGTTCAAGATGTGGCGTCCGGGCGCAACCAGGTAACGCGTTACCAGATCAACTCGGCGTCGTCAGTGACGCCCTTGAGTTTATCCAGCTCATTGATGGCGGCCTCGTCGGCAGCGATGGCGCCGGGGAACACCTGATCATCCAGCAGTTTGTGAAAGCGTGGTGCACCGCCATCGACCAGGGCCTTGACCGCGATTGCCGCGTGATAACCCTTGTTGCCACCCAGTTCGACGGGGACGACTGCGGATACTGCTTCAAAACGTTCGAACTCTTTACGTGCCATGTCGCAAGTCCTGGCTCAGTCAATTAAGCCGGACATTAAACCCTCAACCGGCGAGTTTGTGTACCGGTGCCGGGCATTGGCCGAGGGCTTGCGCCGCCGAGACATCCTTGAACGTGTGGAAATCCAGACTGTTGACCACCAGGTCCTGCACCAGCTCGGCGAAGATTTCCATCGACGGGCTGTTGAAGTACGCGGTCATCATCTGCTGATTGCTCCAGAACCCGGAGACCAGCCACAACTCGGGATCACACTGCGAATGCTGCAAGGCAAAGCTCAGGCAACCGGGGGCGGCACGCGACGGTTCGATCAACGCGCTGAGGCGTACACCGAGTTCCGCCGAACGCCCGGCGCGCGCTCGAACGAAGGCCATATGACTGACGGGAATCTGCTTGGACATGTTCAACCCTCCCAGGGAGTCGCGTGGCAGCCGGGGGACGGGCTGCGACAGGATCCAAGGTTAAGGGCCGGATGACCGACGCCGTTAGTCGATTCCTGCCGCCGCATTGCACAATCCTGCGAGACTGCAAACAGGACGTGTAACAACCTGTAAATCCGTGTCATACCGCTGTCATACGCCGATCATGCAAGTTTGCCGGTCGGCGTCCCGTTATGGCTGGGCACGCTGGTAACCCCAAGCAGAATCAGGCAAGCATTTCGCAGGATGTGTCTACCGCTCTCGCTTGCACAAACATATGCTCTGCTCCATTCCACCTCCCCTGCCGAGGATGCCGTGCATGACGTCATTCGATCGTTTTCAAGCCCCGCCCGACGCCGACATGGAAAAACAGCGCGCGGAACTGGCGGCAATCATCCGCCGCAACACCACCGACGATGGCAGCTATGAGACCGCCATCGGCTCGCTGTTCATGTCGCGCCACACCCAATCCCACGACTTTGCCCCGGTGCTCGCGCAACCGGCGCTGTGCATCATGGCGCAGGGTCGCAAAGAAGTGCGTCTGGCCGATGAGTACTTCAATTACGATCCGCTGAATTATCTGGTGGTATCGGTTTCGATGCCGTTGAGTGGGCGTGTGGTCAATGTTTCGCCGCAGGAGCCGATCCTCGCGGTTCGCCTGGATATCGACCCGGCGGAAATCACCGCACTGATCGCCGACGCCGGCCCCATGGGCGTGCCGACCCGGCCGACCGGACGGGGTTTGTACGTCGAACAGATCGACAGTTCGATGCTCGATGCCGTGCTGCGTCTGGCGCGTTTGCTCGATGCACCGAAAGACATCGCCATGCTCGCGCCGCTGATTCGCCGGGAGATTCTCTATCGCCTGCTGCGCAGTCCGCAGGGCCATCGTTTGTATGAGATCGCGATTGCCAACAGCCAGAGTCACCGTATCAGCCAGGCGATCAAGTGGCTCAACGGCAACTTCGAACAGCCATTGCGCATTGATGATCTGGCCAAGGAAGTGAACCTCAGCGTGTCGACCTTGCATCACCGCTTCAAGGCGATGACGGCGATGAGTCCGCTGCAATATCAGAAGCAACTACGCTTGCAAGAGGCGCGGCGTTTGATGTTGGCCGAAGGGCTGGAAGCGTCGGCGGCGGGGTATCGGGTGGGGTATGAAAGTCCTTCGCAGTTCAGCCGCGAGTACAGCCGCTTGTTTGGTGCGCCACCGTTAAGGGATCTGGCACGGTTGCGGCTGTCGGTCTGATACCGACATTGCGCTGTGTCGACTGACGCCATCGCTGACAAGCCAGCTCCCACAGGGTTTTATGCTGAACACAGAATTTGTGCTCACCCGAAAAACCTGTGGGAGCTGGCTTGCCAGCGATGGGGCCAGTCAAGACAACCTCAATCCAAAATCAGGCACCGAGTACCCGACACGCCTCAGCCGGCAACGTCACCGACACCGGATGCCCGATCCCCAAGCCAATCCCCTGACACGGCGTACTCAACGCCGTAAACGTCACCCCGGAACACTCCACCGTGGTCTCGATGGTCGCGCCGATATCACGTACAAACGTCACTTTGCCAAGCAATCGATTCCCCGCCGTTGCCTGCGGCGCGGACAGTTGCAGGTCTTCCGGACGGATCAGCATTTTCACTTTCTGCCCGACCACGATGCTGCTGCAGATCGGCACTTGCAGCGCATCACCACCCGGCAGGCTGACCTTGCCGTCGCCCAGCACCGTGGCCGGGAAGATGTTGCCCGAACCGATGAAGTCAGCGACGAATTCGTTGGCCGGATGCCGATAGATTTCAATCGGCGTACCGACCTGCTGCACCTTGTGCTCGCCCAATACCACGACGATATCGGCCATGGTCATGGCCTCACGCTGATCGTGGGTAACCATGATCGTGGTGATGTTCAGGCGTTGTTGCAGTTGGCGGATTTCCACCTGCATCGACTCGCGCAATTTGGCATCGAGCGCCGACAGCGGTTCGTCGAGCAAGAGGATTTTCGGGTGCGAAGCAATCGCCCGGGCAATCGCCACGCGTTGGCGTTGACCGCCGGAGAGCTTGGCCACCGGCCGGTCGATCATCGCCTGCAACTGGATCAGTTCCAGTAACTCCACCACCCGCGCCTGCTGATCGGCCTTGCTCACCCCGCGCAGTTTCAGCGGGTAGGCGATGTTCTCGCCGACGGTCATGTGCGGGAACAATGCCAGCGACTGGAACACCATACCGAAGTTGCGCAGATGCGCCGGGGTATGGCCGATGTCTTCGCCGTCCAGGCGAATTTCCCCGCCGCTGAGGGTTTCCAGCCCGGCGATCATCCGCAGCAAAGTGGTTTTGCCACACCCCGAAGGGCCGAGGAAACACACCAGTTTGCCTTCCGGCAAATGCAGGTTGACGTCTTGTACCGCGCAAGCCGAGCCGTAGAATTTCTCGACGTTTTCCAGAATCAGACCAGTCATGTTGCACCTCAAATCAAAAGGAAACGCCGCCCTCGCCCACCAGTTTCTCCAGCGCCCAGATCAGGACGAAGTCGATCAGCACGATCAGCACGGCAAACGAGAACACGGTAGGGTCGAGCGATGACACGGTGCGGCTGTACATCCAGATCGGCACGGTCATGACGTCGATGGTGTAGAGGAAATAGGTCACGGTGAATTCGTTGAACGAGACGATGAACGCCAGCAGCATGCCCGCCAGAATTCCCGACTTCATCAACGGCACCACCACATCGACAATCGCCCGCAATGGCGAGGCGCCGAGCATGCGCGCGGCTTCTTCGACTTCACTGCCGATGGACAGCATCGCCGCCGTGCAGTTTTTCACCACGAACGGCAGCGCCAGAATCACGTGGGCAATCACCAGCCGCGACGTGGTCATGTGGAACGGCAGGCTGTCGAACACCAGCAGCAACGCCAGGCCCAACACCACCATCGGGAACACCAGCGGCAGCGACATCAATTGCAGCGCCACGGCTTTGCCACGGAACTCGCAGCGGGTCAGCGCATACGCCGCCGGCACCGCGATCAGCGTGGCGAAGACCATGGTCAGGCACGACACCAGCAGGCTGGTGGTCATCGCCTGACCGAGGCTCAACACATCACTGGCGTCAGGCGACACGAAGGTGTGCCACGCCGCTTTGTACCATTGCAGGCTATAGCTGCTCGGCGGAAAGTCGAGGTTCGACGCACCGCTGAACGACATCACGATCATGGTCAGGATCGGCAACACCGCCAGCAGCAAAATGAACCCGGAAAGGATCCCGGCAAACTTGCCGGTATCGCCCGGCAGCAGCGCCATGCGCTTCTTGGTCAGGGCACTCATTGCGAAGCCTCCAGCAACCGGCGACGGCGGCCGGTGATGTATTCGGACAAGGTCATGATCGCTAGCGTGGTGACGATCAGCACCACCCCGGCCGCAGACGCGGCGGGCCAGTTCATCAGCGGGGCGATCTGGTCATGCACCATCACTGCGAGCATCGGCACGCGCCGGCCACCGAGCAGCAATGGCACGACAAAACTGCTGGCGTTGTAGGCGAACACCAGCGTCGCGCCAGTGATGATCCCCGGCAGGCTCATCGGCAACACCACCTGACGGAACACCTGAAAACGACTGGCGCCGAGGGTCGCGGCGGCCTCTTCGTATGAACGTGCGACACCGCGCATGGCACTGGCGATCGGCAGCACGGCCAGCGGAAACGCGGTCTGCACCAGGCCCATCAGCACGCCGTTCTGGTTGTACAGCAACATGATCGGGCGCTTGATCAGGCCGAGTCCCATCAGCGCCTGATTGAGCATGCCACCGGGGCCGAGAATCACCAGCCAGCCGTAGCTTTGCAGCAACAGATTGACCAGCAACGGCAGCAGCACGGCGGCGAGGAAAATCCGCCGCAGAAACGGCGACGTCAAACGCGACATGGTGTACGCCACCGGGATCGCCAGCACCACGGCGATCACCGCGCTGATCAGCGCCAGACGCAAGGTCAGCAGCAAGGATTTCAGGTAATAGGGTTCGAGCAATTGCGCGTAACTGGCGAGGCTGAACCCGCTCCATTCCGCGCCTTTGGTGCCGACGCTCATGCGCAACACCAGCAGGCTGGCGGCGATCAGCACGCCGAGAAACAGCATCGAAGGCGTAAGAAATAACCACGCCCGGGCCGTCGGCGAAACACCGCGCGCCGGGCGCACGTCAGCGGCGCCGACCGGTTGGGTCAGGGATTGATGTTCCATAGCAATGATCTCGTCAATGGAAAACAACTGACAAACACAGGTCTCCAAAGCACCGCGCCCCCTGTGGGAGCTGGCTTGCCAGCGATAGCAATCTGTCAGTGACATCATTGTCGACAGGAAGGCCGTCATCGCTGGCAAGCCAGCTCCCACAGGGATTTGCGGTGTTCTGAAGGTTTGTATTCGGATCAGGAAGAAAAGATTTCCGTATAGCGACGAATCCATTGGTCATGCACGGTCGCCAGGAAGGCGTTGTCGTGCATGATCGCCTTCTCGGCAATCTGCTCGGGCGTGAGAATGAACGGGCTCTTGCGCGCTTCGGCGGAGATGATCGCCTTGGCGTTGACCGGTCCGTTGAAGATGTCTTCGGCCATCTTGCCCTGCACCAGCGGGTCGAGAGAGTGGTCGATAAAGGCGTAGGCCAGATCAGTGTCGCCCGGACGATTTTTCGGCATCACCGAGAGCATCAGGTCGGTGTAGAAACCTTCCTTCATGCCGAACGTGGCGCCGAGGCCGTAGTTAGGATCGCGGATCTGTTTCGGGAAAAACGCCGGGGCGTACAGCCCGCCCATGTCCAGCGAACCGGTGCGGAACAGTTCGGCGATCTGGTTCGGGTTCTCGCCCAACGTCACCACGCGGTCCTTGAGTTCAGCGAGTTTCTTGAAGCCCGGCTCGATGTTGTGCTCGTCACCGCCGGCGAGTTTCGCGGCGATGATGATCAGGTCCATGGCCTCGGTCCAGTTCGGCGGCGGCAGGAAAATGTTCGGTGCCAGATCGGCGTCCCACAGCGCGGCGTAACTGTCCGGTGCCTGTTTGAGGGTGCGGGTGCTGTAGACCAGACTGTTGCACCACAGCAGGTAACCGATGCCGTGACCATTGGCGCCGGTGCGGTATTTTTCCGGTACGTCGACCAGATTGGGAATGCGGTTGAGATCAGGTTTTTCCAGCAGCCCGGCGGCGGCCAGACCTTCGGCGCCAACCCCGGCCAGGGTGATGATGTCGTACTGCGGACGGTCACCGCCAGCCTTGAGTTTGGCGACCATTTCCGAGGTGCTGCCGGTGCGATCGGCGATCACCTTGACGCCGGTCTTGGCTTCGAACGTCGCGGCGATGTTGCGCAGTGCGGCGAGGCCGGTGTCATCCGACCAGGTCAGCAAACGCAGGGTCTTGCCGGCGAAACGCGTGTCGCTGGCGCTCGCCCGGATGAAGGGCATGCTCATGGCGGCTGCCGCCACCGACGCCACGCCAACGGTTTTAATGAATTGACGCCTGTTCAGATCGTGCTCGCCCATGACGGACTCCCTTTGTTTTTTTAAGTATGAGGTTGGTCGCAACCGTTGCATCCGCGCGGCCGGATC
This sequence comes from Pseudomonas sp. NPDC087817, assembly GCF_044742875.1. Taxonomy (NCBI): domain Bacteria; kingdom Pseudomonadati; phylum Pseudomonadota; class Gammaproteobacteria; order Pseudomonadales; family Pseudomonadaceae; genus Pseudomonas; species Pseudomonas sp. NPDC087817. The sequence continues at coordinate 16,843 of NZ_JBIUVJ010000013.1, read as the reverse complement.
CGCGCCAGGCCCCGTATTAGAAGGGCTTTAGCGCTGCCGACGGGTTCATCCTGAGGTCGTGCAAAACACCTGACTATCGATAAAAACTCATTGAAGCCATGACACCAACGCATGCCTCGTTGCGAGGCATGCGCTGACCTTTTTCGGGCGTTTCAGAGCGCCCGGATCACGTGTTTGATTTCCTGAAACGCGGCCAGGCCCCACGGCCCCAATTCGCGGCCGATGCTGCTCTGCTTGTAACCGCCCCACGCCGTCTGCGGGAAGATCACTTGCGGCGCGTTGAGCCACACCAGCCCCGCCTGCAAGGCGTTGGCGACACGGTCAGCGGTCTCGGCGTTACGCGTCACCACACTGGCGACCAGACCGAACTGGCTGTCGTTGGCCAGCGCGATCGCTTCGGCTTCGTTGCGGAAACTGCGCACGCACAGCACCGGGCCGAAAATCTCTTCGCACCACAGCGCACTGTCGAGGGGCACGTCGGTGAACACGGTCGGCTGCAAAAAATAGCCGCGAGGCAAATGCGCCGGACGATTACCGCCACACAACAGCTTCGCTCCGGCGCTCAGACCACGGTCGATGTGGCCGAGCACGCGCTGGTATTGCGCCTGGTTGACCAGTGCGCCCATCTCCACGTCGGGGTCGAACGGGTCAGCCACGCGAATCGCCTGGGCACGCTTTTGCAGACGGCTGAGGAATTGCTCTTCCAGCTCTTCAGCGACCAGCACGCGGCTGGTGGCCGAGCACATCTGTCCGGCGTTGAAGAAACCGCCGCCGCAGGCCAGCTCCACGGCCAGATCCAGGTCGGCATCTTCCAGCACCAGCAACGACGATTTTCCACCCAGTTCGAGGCTCACGCCCTTCACGGTTTCCGCCGCACGCTGCATCACCTGAACGCCAACAGCGTTGCTGCCGGTGAAAGAGATTTTGGCGATGCGCGGATCGGCGGACAGCGGCGCGCCCACCGCCAGACCGGTACCACAAACAACGTTGAACACGCCTTTGGGCAGACCGGACTCGGCAATGATCGCCGCCAGTTCCAGCTCCGGCAGCGGCGTGACTTCCGACGGTTTGAGCACCACGCAGCAACCGGCGGCCAGGGCCGGGGCGAGTTTCCACGCGGTGGTGACCATCGGGAAATTCCACGGCACGATCAGCCCGACCACACCGCACGGCTCGCGACGCAGACGCGCACTGAAATCGTCGCTGGGCAGCGCCACGTTGCTGTCGAGTTTTGCATCGAGGCCTTCGGCCAACCCGGCGTAGTATTCGAAGGTGGCAATCACGTCATCGACGTCGATGGCCGCTTCGAATTGCGGTTTGCCATTGTTGCTCGACTGCAACTTCATCAAGTGATCACGACCGTTGCGCACGCCGTTGGCGATGTTGCGCAGGATCACAGCGCGTTCGGTGCCGGTGGTTTGTGACCAGGTCTTGAACGCGTCAGTGGCAGCGGTCACGGCTTGCTGTACGGCTTGTTCTTCACCGCCATTGACCGTGGTCAGCAGCGCTTCAGTGGCCGGGTTGATCACCCGCAAATGCTCGCGGCCAGCAGACCATTGGCCGTTGATGTAGAGGCCATCGAGGGTGGTTGGGAAACTGATCATTTGTTCACCGCCTGCATCCACTGGTTCTGGTCGATTTCAATCAGCGTCGGGCCTTGACGATCCGTCGCCGCACGCAGCGCGCCGCGCAGTTGCTCCACCGAGCTGATCGCTTCGGCAGCGCAGCCCAGCGCCTTGGCCACCCCAATGAAGTCCGGGGTGTAGATGTCGACGCCGACCGGCTCGATGGCGCGGTTGACCATGTACTTTTTAATTTCTTCGTAGCCCTGGTTATTCCACAGCAGGACGATCACCGGGGTGCGCGCCTCCACGGCGCTGGCCAGTTCCGGCAGGGTGAATTGCAAACCACCGTCGCCGATCAGGCACACCACTGGCGGACGAGTGCCGCCCTCGATGCTGCCGCCGAGCCACGCGCCGATGGCCGCCGGCAAGGCGTAACCGAGGGTGCCGTAACCGGTGGACGAGTTGAACCAGCGGCGCGGCCGCTCCGGGTTGAACGTGAGGTTGCCGGTGTACACCGGTTGCGTGGAGTCGCCGACGAACACTGCATCGGGCAATTCGTGCAGCACGGTTTCGAGGAAACGCGTCTGCGCCAGTGTTGGTGCATCCCAGGTTGCGGCCAGATCATCACGCAGACGCGCTGCACGCACCTGGCCCCAATCGTTGCGACGTTCGGCCAGCGGCTTGTGCGACAACGCGCTGAGCAGCGCTTGTGCGGCGTTGCGCGAGTCGGCAACCAGGGCGACGTGCGGCGGATAGTTGCGCACGGTCTGGTCGGCATCGATGTCGATGCGCAGCAGCTTGCCGGGAATTTCGAAACCGCCGGCGAATGTCACGTCGTAGTCGGTCTCGGCCAGTTCGGTGCCAATCGCCAGCACCACGTCGGCATCGGCGACCAGTGCGCGAGAGGCGAGCAGGCTTTGCGTCGAGCCGATCAGCAGTGGATGGCTGGACGGCAACATGCCTTTGGCGTTGATGGTCAGCGCCACCGGAGCATCGAGCAGTTCGGCCAGTTCGGTGAGTTCGGCAGCTGCATCGATGGCACCGCCACCGGCGAGGATCAGTGGGCGTTGAGCGCCGGCCAGCAACTCGCTCATGCGGCTGACGGCAGCGGGTGCGGCACCGGCGCGGTCGATGTTGACCGGGACGCTTGCGAGCAAGTCATCGGCCTCTTCCACCAACACGTCCAGCGGGATCTCGATGTGCACCGGACGCGGGCGCCCGGCCTGGAACAAAGCGAATGCGCGAGCGAGAACGCCCGGTAACTCCGACGCCGACATCAGCGTGTGGGAAAACGCAGCAACGCCGCCGACCAATGCGCTCTGGTTCGGCAGCTCGTGGAGCTTGCCACGGCCGCCGCCCAACTGGTTGCGGGTCTGTACGCTGGAGATCACCAGCATCGGGATCGAGTCGGCGTAGGCCTGGCCCATCGCCGTGGTGATATTGGTCATGCCCGGCCCGGTGATGATGAAGCACACCCCCGGTTTGCCGCTGGTGCGGGCGTAGCCGTCAGCCATGAAACCGGCGCCTTGCTCATGCCGTGGGGTGACGTGGTTGATGCTCGAACGGGCCAGCCCGCGATACAGCTCCACGGTGTGCACGCCGGGAATCCCGAACACCTGCTCGACCCCGTAACCTTCGAGTAACTTGACCAGTACTTCGCCACACGTCGCCATGTCATTGCCCTTCTTGTTCATTTGAGACACAAGGCCTTTGTGTCGGAGTGAGCCTGCTCGCGATGGCGTCTTCGCATTCAACATTACGGTGACTGACACACCGCTATCGCGAGCAGGCTCACTCCTACAAAGGGCCCTTCAATGGGCTCATTGAACGGTGGGCAGGTAGCCGCAACAATCGATTAAAAGTCATACTAGCCATGTCCTCACGTCATACCTTGGATCCACATGAAACGACTGCCACCCCTGCCCGCCCTGCATACGTTTCTGATCACCGCGCAGTGCTGCAACTTCACCCGGGCCGCCGAGCAGTTGCACATCACCCAAGGCGCGGTGAGCCGGCAGATTGCCGGGCTGGAAGATCATCTGGGGTATGAGCTGTTCATTCGCCTGGCCCGAGGTCTGGAACTGACGGCCGAAGGACGCGAATGGCTGCCACGGGTGGAGAAGGTGTTCGGCCTGATCAGCGAAGCCACCGAGCAGATCGGCCTCAAACGCGAAACCCTGCAACTCAAGGCGCCGAGCTGTGTGATGCGCTGGCTGGTGCCGCGCCTGCTGCAGTGGCAGAAAGAGCGCCCGGATGTGCCGGTCAAGCTGACCACCACACTGGCGCATGGCGTCGACTTTCAACGCGAGCAATTCGATGCGGCGGTGATTTATGGAACGCCACCGGATAACTCGGCGACCGCGCTGCATCTGTTCGATGAACAACTGACCCCGGTCTGTTCACCGGCATTGTTGAAAGGCCCGCCAGCGTTGTCCGAGCTGGCCGATCTGCAACAGCACTTGTTGCTACATCCGACTGCCGACACGAAGGACTGGAAGGTGTGGCTGACGGCGGCGGAGTTGCAGCTCAATAACGTGAACATGGGCCAGCATTTCGAGACGCTGGATCAAGCGATGTCGATGGCGTCGCACGGGACGGGAGTGGCGATCGGCGACTGGTCGTTGATCGGCGATGACTTGCGTGCCGGACGACTGGTGATGCCGTTTGAGTTGAAGGTGAAGACGGGGCTGGCGTATTTCGTGGTGCTGCCACACGCCACGGAACCGTCGCCGCAGCTGGAGGAATTGATGATCTGGTTGGTGGAGCAGGCGCATACCCGCTGAAACACCATATTCCCCTGTAGGAGTGAGCCTGCTCGCGATAGCGGTGAGTCAGTGCCATTTACTTCGACTGACACACCGCTATCGCGAGCAGGCTCACTCCTACAATTAGAACGTGCGGAGCATCAATATCCGACAGTAAACCGCTGGCGTGAATGCTTCGGCGTTTCCACTTCGTCGATCAGCGCAATCGCGTAATCAGCAAAGGTAATCCAGCTACGCCCCTCGGCACTCACCAGCAGATGATCCTGGCCGACACGGAAACTCCCCGTGCGCTCACCTTCAACAAACTCCGCCGAGGGCGACAGGAAGGTCCAGTCCAGCTCCTGCTCCTGACGCAACGCCTCAAGAAACGCCGCACCCGCACTGGCCTCTGCTTTGTACTCCGCCGGGAAGCCTGCGCTGTCGATCACCCGTGTGTCATCCGGCAACAACAGTGAACCGGCACCGCCGACCACCAACAGACGCTTCACCTCCGCCTGTTTCACCGGCCCGACAATCGCGCTGGCCGGCACCGTGGCGAAGTGCGCGGCGCTAATCACGACATCGTGCCCGGCAACGGCATCTTGCAGCGCCGCCGCATCCAGCACATCGACATTCTTGCTGACCACACCGGCGCGGGCGCCGATCTTCGAAGTATCGCGGGCGATAGCAGTAACGCTATGGCCGCGACGCAGGGCTTCTTCCAGCAGTTGGCTACCGGCACGGCCGGTGGCACCAATGATTGCGATCTTGCTCATGACATTCTCCAGTTGGCTTGAGAGTGCTGCGTTTTCAGATTCGGCTTACCACTGCATTTCGCCCTTGGCGACTTTCGCGCTCAGCTCCAGCGAGCTCTCCTCGCCCAGTGTCGGGTAGCGCTTTTTCATTGCCGCGATCAGCGCAGCGGAGTCTTTGGCCTTGGCCGTTTCCTGATCGAAAGCCTTAATGTAGTCGGCGGTGAATTTCACGCTGGCCAGCGAGCGGCTGCTTTCACCCAGGTAATGCCCCGGCACCACGGTTTTCGGCTTGAGGGTTTCGATCGAGTGCAGGGTTTGCAGCCAGTCGGCGTGGGATTGCGCGGTCTGGGTATCGGCCATCCAGACATGGATGTTCTCGGCGACAACCACGCCACCGACCACAGCCTTGAGCGATGGAATCCACACGAAGCTGCGATCCGGTTGTTTGCCGTCAAGGCCGACCACCTGCAATTTCTGCCCTTCGAGCATCAGGCTGTCGCCCTTGAGCACGCCCGGCACGATGGTTTTCGCTGGCACGTCGGCGCCCATTTTCGGACCCCAGAACGCCAGTTTGCCTGCGACGGTTTTGGTGATGTGATCCACGGTCGGTTGCGAGGCCAGTACCTTGGCGTCGGGGAAGGCTTTGGTCAGGGTGTCGAGGCCGAAGTAGTAGTCCGGATCACCGTGGCTGATGTAAATGGTGGTCAGGTGCTTACCGCTGGCGCGGATCTTTTCCACCACTTGCTCGGCCTGGGATTTGCCGAATTGCGCATCGACGAGGATCGCGTCTTTTGCGCCGCTGACCAGTACCGAGGTCACCGGAAAGATGGCGTTGGTGCCCGGGTTGTAGACATCCAGGGTCAGGTTGGCAGCGGCGGCATGCGCGGCAAAGCCAAGGGAAGCGGTGGCGAGTAGAACGCGTTTGAGTGTGGTGAAACCGATCATCTGTTGCTCCGGTGTCCGAATGCCATGTCTGGCGATGGGACAGAGCTTAGTTGCCTGACTCAGTACAAAAAATGCGATGCTTGAACATAGTTTGTTTCTGAAAGCGGGCAAATCATGGATCGTCTCCAAGCAATGCGGGTGTTTGTCACGGTGGTGGACCTGGGCAGCCAGTCGGCGGCGGCCGATCATCTGGATCTCTCACGCCCGGTGGTGTCGCGTTATCTGGCGGAGCTGGAGGACTGGGTCGGCGCGCGTCTGATGCACCGCACCACGCGCAAATTGAGCCTGACTGCCGCCGGCAGTGAAATCCTGCCGCGTTGCCGACAGATGATTGAACTGTCGACCGATATGCAGGCCGCCGTCAGCGAACCCCACGATGCGCCGCGCGGACTCCTGCGGATCAGCGTCAGCACCTCGTTCGGCCAGGCGCAACTGGCCGATGCGATGGCGGCTTACGTCAAGCGCCAGCCAGGCGTGAGTATCGACATGCAAATGCTCGATCGAACGGTGAATCTGGTGGATGAGCGGATCGACCTGGCGATCCGCACCAGTAATGATCTGGACCCGAACCTGATCGCCCGGCGCCTGACCGTGTGCCGCTCGGTGGTGTGCGCCTCCCCGGCCTATCTGCGAGAGCATCCGGCGCCGCAGCGAGTTGAAGAACTGAGCCGGCACAATTGCCTGACTCACTCGTATTTCGGCAAAAGCCTGTGGCATTTCGAAGAGGATGGTGAACCGGTTTCGGTGCCGGTGCAGGGCAATATCAGCGCCAACGAGGCCAGCACCTTGTTGCGCGCGACGCTGGCCGGCGCGGGCGTGGCGATGCTGCCGACGTATCAGGCCGGGGTGCATATTCATTCAGGAGAGTTGATTCGCTTGCTGCCGCAGGCTGAGCCGCGTCAGATGAACATCTATGCGGTCTATGCCTCGCGCAAGCACATGCCGGCGGCGCTGCGCAGCATGCTGGATTTTCTGGTAGAGCGCTTTCCAGAGCATCCGCAATGGGACGTTGATCTGTAAATCCGATCCCCTGTAGGAGTGAGCCTGCTCGCGATAGCGGTGTGTCCGTCGGATAGAGGTTACCTGACACTCCGCTATCGCGAGCAGGCTCACTCCTACAGGGGGGCTATCAGCGTGCTGAATGGCCGGTTACAAGCTCAAGCACACTCGCTGGCAACTCCCCACCGCTGACCTATGCTGAAAGTAATACCGCAGGGTATGTCGTTCAGAGGTCTACGCCATGAACATCAAAACAAGAAGGTACGTCGCGATTTTCATCACCTGCGCCGCCACGCTGGCGCTGTACGGCACCGCCGCCTGGCGGGTCGAACAGCTGCGACAGCTGCCGCGCGAGTATGCAAGCTGCAACTTCGAGCGCTGCATTCCGCACAATGCCACGCTGAACGCATTGCGCTGAGGCTGAGGCTGACTCATTACCTGTGGGAGCTGGCTTGCCAGCGATTGCGGTCTGACATTCACCATTGAAGGTGACTGGGCCACCGCTATCGCTGGCAAGCCAGCTTTCACAGGTTTTTGTGGTGGTTATGAAATTACTGCTCGGCCTTCAGCCGGTCGCGGAAAGCCTTCGGTGATATCCCCACCCTGCGCCGGAACAGGCGCGTGAAGTTGGTCGGATCGGAAAACCCCAGCAATTCCGACATTTCGTAAATCGTCATGCTGGTGTACGTCAGCAAGCGCTTGGCTTCCAGCAGCTGACGCTCGTGCATGATCTGCAACGCCGGTTGCCCCGCCAGTTCACGGCAGGTGCCGTTGAGGTGCGACACCGAAATCCCCAGCCGATGCGCGAGATCCTCGACCTTCACATGCTGGCGATAAGTCTCTTCCACCAGTTGAATAAACCCATTGAGGTACTCGCGCTGGCGCTGTGGTCGCTGGCTGGCGTTATGGCGCACGATGGCCTGACGACTGACCCAGACCATGATCACACTGACCAGCGAATGCATGAGCATTTCCCGCGCCGGTTGATGGCCGTTGTACTCGGCCTGCAACGCCGTAAACAGGCTGTTCAAGTAATCGCCGTCCTTGCCCGCCGGATAGCTTTCGGCTCGGGCCAGCGCATGCACGGCATCACCCAGTTGCGCCTGCAGGTGATTGATCAGCGGCGTTGCCAGCGTGACGACGAACCCTTCGACGTCTTCGGAAAAACGAAAGCCATGCACCGACAGCGGTGGCAGGACTTGAATTGCAGGCGTGTGCAGTTGTGTGCGCTGGCCTTCGATCTCAAGCTCTGCCTGACCTTTGAAAACGAAGAGCAGCTGACACAGATCAGCATGGCGGTGGGGTTTGATTTCCCATTGATGTTCGCGACTGCGTGAGGAAATGGTTTCACAGTGCAGCAAGTCAGGGGTCGGCCAGTCCAGGCTTTCACCGTAGAGCTTGAACACCGGAATCGAAGGCAGCTCGGGCTTGTTCATCACTTCAATCCAGGCCTCTTGTCTTGCGGGCGATAATCGCACCGATTGGCAGAATGTACAGGTATCGGCTCAGTTTTCACCTTCAATTGACAGACCCGCAAGGGAAAAATGCAAGCACTCGATCCATAAAAAATATTCACCGGCCCTGGTCGCGTGAAGCTTGCGAGCCATAAAAACAATGAAAACGCTGAAAACCCAAGTCGCCATCATTGGCGCCGGCCCGTCCGGATTACTCCTCGGCCAGTTGCTGCACAACGCTGGCATCGACACCCTCATCCTCGAACGTCAGACCCCCGATTATGTCCTCGGCCGAATCCGTGCCGGCGTGCTTGAACAGGGCATGGTAGAGCTGTTGCGTCAGGCAGGCGTGGGTCAGCGGATGGACGCCGAAGGACTGGTGCATGGCGGTTTCGATCTGGCGCTGGACGGGCGTCAGGTACACATCGATCTGCAGGCATTGACCGGCGGCAAGACCGTGATGATCTACGGCCAGACCGAAGTCACCCGCGACCTCATGGCCGCTCGTCGGGAGGCTGGAGCGCTGTCGTTTTATGAAGTGAGCAATGTCGTTCCCCACGGCATGAAAAGCGACGAAGCCTTTGTCACGTTTGAAAGGAACGGTGAAACCTGGCGCGTCGATTGCGATTACATCGCCGGTTGCGACGGCTTCCATGGCGTCGCTCGGCAGTCGATTCCTGATGACTGCCTGAAGGTCTTCGAGCGGGTTTATCCGTTTGGCTGGCTGGGGATTCTGGCCGACACCCCGCCGATGCATGACGAGTTGGTCTATGCCCGCCACGAACGCGGCTTCGCCCTGTGCAGCATGCGTTCGGCGGTTCGCACCCGTTACTACCTACAAGTGCCTGCGGATGAAAACGTAGACGACTGGAGTGATCAGCGCTTCTGGGATGAGCTGAAAACGCGCCTGCCTGCGGAGCTGGCGGAGAAACTGGTCACCGGCCCGTCCATCGAAAAAAGCATCGCGCCGCTGCGCAGTTTTGTCGTCGAGCCGATGCAGTACGGACGGATGTTTCTGGTCGGTGACGCGGCGCATATCGTCCCTCCCACCGGCGCCAAGGGTTTGAATCTGGCCGCCAGCGACGTCAGCACGTTGTTCAATATTCTATTGAGGACTTACCGCGACGGTCGCACCGATCTGCTGGAGAAATACTCCGAGATCTGCCTGCGCCGGGTGTGGAAAGCCGAGCGGTTTTCCTGGTGGATGACCTCGATGCTGCATCGCTTCGATGACCACGATGCGTTCAGCCAACGCATCAGTGCCTCGGAACTGGACTACTTTGTCAGTTCAGAAGCGGGCCGAAAAACCATTGCAGAAAATTACGTCGGACTTCCTTATGAGGCTATCGAATAGCCTGCTACCGACTTACACTGGCGAGCACTTACCCGCTCGCCCTCGCCTTGCGGGTCAATCAATGCCCGCAGGTTCGCCCGTGACCAATCTCAATCACCCCGAAACGCCCAAACCGGCCATTCGCAGCGTGCTGGTCGCGCTGATGATGGCGATCTTTCTTGGCGCGCTGGACCAGACCATCGTCGCCGTATCGATGCCGGCCATTTCCGCTCAGTTCAAAGACGTCAACCTGCTGGCCTGGGTGATTTCCGGGTACATGGTGGCAATGACTGTGGCGGTGCCGATCTACGGCAAGCTCGGCGATTTGTACGGGCGACGCAAACTGATGCTGTTCGGTATGGGCCTGTTCACCCTCGCCTCGCTGTTCTGTGGCATGGCCCAGAACATGGAGCAACTGGTGCTGGCGCGGATCCTTCAGGGCATCGGCGCCGGCGGGATGATTTCGGTGAGTCAGGCGATCATCGGCGACATCGTGCCGCCGCGCGAACGCGGGCGCTATCAGGGTTACTTCAGCAGCATGTATGCAATGGCGAGCGTTGCCGGCCCGGTGCTGGGCGGCTACATGACCGAATACCTGTCGTGGCGCTGGGTGTTCCTGATCAACTTGCCGCTGGGCCTCGGCGCCTGGTGGGTCGCCCATCGCAATCTGCGCGGGCTGCCGATTCCCAATCGTAAACCGATCATCGATTACCTCGGCACCGTGCTGATGATCATCGGCCTGACCGCGTTGTTGCTCGGCATCACCGAGGTCGGTCAGGGCCACTTGTGGCGCAGCAGCGAAGTGCTTGGGCTGTTCGCTTGCGCGGTAGTGGTGTTGGCGATTTTTGTCTGGCATGAACGGCGTGCGCGCGAACCGTTGCTGCCGATGCACCTGTTCGCCAATCGCAATGCCTTGCTGTGCTGGTGCACGATTTTCTTCACCAGTTTCCAGGCGATTTCGCTGATCGTGCTGATGCCATTGCGCTTTCAAACGGTCACCGGCGCAGGCGCCGACAGTGCTGCATTGCATTTGCTGCCGTTGGCCATGGGCCTGCCGATCGGTGCTTTTTTCGCCGGGCGTCGCACCTCGGTGACCGGCCGTTACAAACCACAGATTCTGACCGGCGCGATCCTGATGCCGATCTCGATTCTCGGCATGGCCTTCAGTCCGCCCGAAGCAACCTTGATGAGCGGTCTGTTCATGCTGCTCAGCGGCATCGCCAGTGGCATGCAGTTCCCGACTTCACTGGTCGGCACGCAGAACTCGGTGGAACAGCGCGACATCGGTGTGGCGACGAGCACCACCAACCTCTTCCGCTCACTGGGCGGCGCGGTGGGCGTGGCATTGATGTCGGCGCTGTTGCTGGCGTTGTTGCAGGATTCGAGTTTCGCCCATCTGGCGAGCAGTTCGCTGATCAACGAAGGCCATTCCGGCAATGTGCTGCTGGATGGTTTGAATGCCGCGCCGGGAGAGGCGCAAAACGCCTTGCGCGCAGAGCTGGCGGTAACGTTCCGGCATTTGCTGTGGGTCAGTGCGGCGGTGTCGCTGCTGGGCCTGGCGGCGGCGATTGCGATGCCGAACAACCTGCTGCGCGGCCGCGAACACGGCGCCAAATAAAACAAGCACCACGAAACTCTGTAGGAGTGAGCCTGCTCGCGATGAGGGCGTGTCATACAACAATGACGTCGACTGACACACCCTCATCGCGAGCAGGCTCACTCCTACAAGGGCCGATCATTCACGGACTGTAGTAACCCACCGCCACCAGGAAATGCCCGACCTTCTTCAGGTAGGCATGCTTGTCCTCGATCTTGCCGGTGACCGGGTTCTTCCAGCGGTATTCGTATTCGCCGTCATCTTGTTTGGCGATCAGCGCCAGAATCGGCTCGCCCACCGGTTTGCCTTCCGGGTCCTTGATCTTGCTGAAGTCGGTGTTGATCAGGCGCAGATTGGTGCCGTGGGCGACGTAGCGCTGGGTATCGAGATCCACGACAAACACGTACAGGTCGTCCTGCAAGTAGCCGCCCTTGAGCGAGTTGATTGCCGTCAGCGTGCCTTTCTCGTTTTTGCCCAGGTCAGTGGCGGCTTTGTCGAGCAGCGCTTTGGCTTGCTCGGCCGAGGCTCGTGGCAGGTAATAACCGACGGCGAGAATCCGCTGGCCGATGCGCTGATAAAACACATGCTTGCGTTCGACCTTGCCGTCGGCCCAGTTCTGCCAGCGGTATTCGGCCTGTTGAATGCCGTTACCTTCAGGCACTTTCAGGGCGTCCTTGAATGCTTTCTGCAAATCCGCCGGCAGCACTTCGCTGACGTCGCGGCCAATCAAGGCTGACGATGGCCCGCCGCTCGCGAGCATCACGCCTTTGGTGTCGACCACGAACACGTAGCGATCCTTGTCGACGAATTCGCCCTGGCGGCTGAACGCGGCGAGCGCCTTGTCACCGTTGTCGTGGTAATAGGCCAGCGCTTTTTCCAGCAGGGCGATGGCGGCCTTGCTGTCATCCTTTTCCGTTGTCGCCGCGTTGACCTGGCCGAAACACATCAGCAGCACCGCGCCGACCCAGGCCAGCTTATGCAAAAACCCCATGACGCATCCCTCGTTCCTGTTGGTGTTTCAAGAGCGTAGACGGGTTGGGGTTATAAGGAAGTTGAACTTGAATCCAGAGTTTTCTGCGGCCTCTGTGGCGAGGGAGCTTGCTCCCGCTCGGCTGCGCAGCAGTCGTAAACCCTGCTAACTCGGTTCACCTGCAAGAATGCAGGGGAGTGCTTCGCACTCCAGCGGGAGCAAGCTCCCTCGCCACAGAGGCCCACTCGACATAAGATCGGCGCTTATGGCCGGGCATTTATCTGCTGTTGCAAGTTCTGGATCTGCGCCTGAAGCGTATTGATGTTGCGGGTCATCTGAGCGCGAAAAGCGTCGAATTCGGCGGTGTTGCCGCCACCCTGCGGCGCTGCCGGGCGGTTGTCCTGTTCGCTTTTGAGGACGACGATTTCCTGCTCAAGACGATCAATCGCCGCGCTCGGATTGCCCTGCTTCTTCAATGCCGCGATGTCCGCGCCAAGGCTCTTGAACTGGGCATCGAAGCCCTTGAGCTGCGCATCGACCTTGCTGGTATCAGCCGGCGTACTTTTCACCGTCGCCAGTTCTGCGCCAAGGGCTTTGACCTGTGCCTGCAATTGGGTATTGGCGTTCTGCAGCTCGGTGGTCTGCGCGGTCATCTGCGCCAGACGTTTGTCCAGATCGCTGGCCTGACCGGCCACGCCTTGCTGCTGCTTGCTCTGATCGAGCAACTTGCCTTCCAGCTGCTTGATCTGCAGCTTCAAGGCTTCGCTATCGCTGGTGACATTGCTCTGGCTGGCCACGACCTTGCCGGAAATGTCTTGCAGGCGCCCCGCCGCTTCCTCACTGATGCGCGCGAAACTTTCCTGGGTCGCCACCAGTTGCTGTTCCATCAGCGAAATCTGCTGGAAGCTCCACCAGGCCAGACCGATGAACGCAAAGAACAGCGCGCCAACCAGCGCCCACAACGGCCCGGTGCTAGCGGCCTTGACCTTGACCACAGGCGGCGTGCGCGAGTGCACGGAGGTGCGGCTGGTGGTCGGAATGTCATCGTCGTCGAAGGTGTCAGCACGTAAGCTCGGAACATCATCGAAATCGTCGTGGGCATCATTACGCATGGACATTGAGGCAACCTTTGTGAAACGCGGTGATGGCTAAATGCTGCGAAGTATAACCGCCGCAGCCGCAGGGATTGACCCTCAACCTGCGATGCGGTTCATTGCCGGCCGGCCGAATCGTTGCAATGCGTTTCAGCGAATGTCCTGAGCCTTCCACCAGCCACAGAACTCGTCGAGGGCCGTCCACAGGCTGACTTTCGGATCGTAGTCCAGATAATGCCGGGCACGACTGATGTCGAGGGTGAAATTTTTTTTCATCACTTGCATGCCCAAACGCGACAGGGTTGGCTCCGGACGCCCGGGCCAGAGCTTGCACGCACCTTCGTTTAGCGCCGCGACGCTATAGGCCAGCCCATAGGAACGGTACTTGGTGACCTGCGGGACTTCCATTTTGCGCATCACGTAATTGACCACATCCCACAACGGCACAGGTGCGCCGTTGCTGATGTTGTAAGCCTTGCCGAGCGCGGAACCGGCGGCCAGCAGACTGCTGAGCATGGCTTCGTTGAGGTTGTGTACGCTGGTGAAATCGACCTTGTTCAACCCGTTGCCAATGATTGCCAGACGCCCCTTGCGCTGCATGTTGAGCAGACGCGGGAAGATGCTCATGTCGCCGGCACCGGTGACGAAGCGCGGACGCAGCGCGATGGTTTCCAGACCGAATTCCTGCGCGCCGAAGACCTTTTGCTCGGCCAGATATTTGGTCGCGGCATAGTGATGCTTGAAGCGCTTGGGCACTTGCTCTTCGGTCAGGTTGAAGTGGTCACGGCCATCGAAGTAGATCGACGGCGACGACAAGTGCACAAGACGCCGCACTCGCTGCTTCAGGCAAGCCTCGACAACGTTTTCGGTGACCTGCACGTTGCCCTGATGGAAGTCTTGATAACGGCCCCACAAGCCAACTGCGCCCGCGCAGTGCACCACGGCTTCGACGTCGGCGCAGAGTTCGCGCACCAGGTCCGGATCCGTCAGGTCGCCGGAGACAAATTCGGCGCCACGGCGCACCAGATGTTCAACACTTTCGGCCCGGCGACCGTTGACCCGTACGTCCAGGCCCTGCTCCAGGGCGAAACGCGCAAAGCGTCCGCCAATGAAGCCGCTTGCGCCGGTGACCAGAATTTTCATGTAAAACTCCAACAGAAAAGCAGCCTCAAGCATCAAGCTTGCAGCTGCAAGTTTAAAACAGTGCGCAGCGCTGAACTTGCCGCTTGCAGCTTGACGCTCATAGCTGTTTCCAAGGCACCAGCCATCGTGCTGAAGACCGCACCAACTGCTCGGTCAACAAGCCCAGCAACTGACCGCCGTTGCGCCAATGATGCCAGTACAAAGGCACGTCGATCGTTTTATCTGGCAACAACTCGCGCAACGCCCCGCGCTGCAACTGCTCGTGCACTTGCAGTTCCGGCACCAGGCCCCAGCCGAGTCCGGCCTCGGTCAGGCGGATGAAGCCTTCGGAGGACGGGCATAAATGGTGCTCGAATCCGCCGTCGACACCCAGTGATGCGAGGTACCGATGCTGGAGGAAATCGTCCGGGCCGAATACCAGCGCCGGCGTACGCGGTAACTGCTCGGCACGCACGCCATCGGGAAAATGCCGTTCGATAAAAGCCGGACTGGCCAACGCCCGATAGCGCATCGCGCCAAGCAAAACGCTACGGGCGCCCGCCACCGGGCGCTCACTGGCACACAGACACGCCGCCACTTCACCAGCGCGCATGCGCTTGAGGCCAACGGTCTGGTCCTCGACGATCAGATCCAGCAACAAATGTTGTTCGGCACAGAAATCGCCCACCGCCTCGGCCCACCAAGTGGCGAGGCTGTCGGCATTGAGGGCAATGCGCAGGCGTTCCGGCAATCCTTCTTCGTCCAATGCCGGCACGAGGGTTTGCAGATCGCGCTCAAGCAGGCGCACCTGTTGAACGTGGTTGAGCAGGCGCCGGCCAATGTCCGTCGGCGACGGTGGCGTGCCGCGCACCAGCACCGGTTGGCCGACCCGCGCTTCCAGCAGTTTGATCCGCTGCGAGATCGCCGATTGCGACAGGCCCAGCACCTGCGCGGCACGTTCGAATCCGGCCTGCTCGACCACGGCGGCCAGAGCGGAAAGCAATTTGTAGTCGAACATCAGTTTTCCTAATGAGCGATCAGCACTATTGGTTTTTCTTATACCGCGTTGAGCCGGAGAATAGCCAGCAAGCACTCTTTATCAAGGACTACCCCAATGGCTGGCGAAACCTCACTCAGCACTTTGCTGCGCAGCATGAGTCCGCAGCTCAATGCCGGCGAATACGTGTTCTGCACCCTGCGCGACGGGCGGATGCCCAATGATCTGGAGATTGTTGGCAGTTTTCGCGAACAGGAAGGCCTGACAGTGATTCTCGAACGTTCCCACGCTGAAAAGGCCGGTTTCAGTTTCGACTACGTCGCCGCGTGGATCACGCTGAACGTGCATTCGGCGCTGGAAGCCGTCGGTCTGACGGCGGCGTTCGCCACCGCACTGGGCAAGGCCGGGATCAGTTGCAACGTGATCGCCGGTTACTACCACGACCATTTATTTGTCGGTCAGGCCGACGCCGAACGCGCCATGCAAGTGCTGCGTGATCTCGCAGCCAACGCGGAGTAACCGTTATGTGGCAAAGCTATATGAATGGTCTGTTAGTGGCGCTCGGGTTGATCATGGCGATCGGCACCCAGAACGCGTTTGTCCTGGCGCAAAGTCTGCGGCGTGAGCATCACTTGCCGGTCGCTGCGCTGTGTGTGGCCTGCGATGCGTTGCTCGTGGCCGCCGGGGTGTTCGGCCTGGCGACCGTACTGGCGCAGAACCCGACCTTACTCGCGGTCGCACGTTGGGGTGGCGCGGTGTTCCTGATCTGGTACGGCAGCCAGGCGCTGCGCCGGGCGTGCTCGAAACAGAGTATGGATCAGGGCGAGAACCAGACCGTGCGCTCATTGCGGGCAGTGATGCTCAGTGCGCTGGCAGTGACACTGCTCAATCCGCACGTTTATCTGGATACGGTTTTGCTGATCGGCTCGCTCGGCGCCCAGCAATCGGTGCCGGGCGCTTATGTGGTGGGCGCGGCGAGTGCGTCGCTGGTGTGGTTTTTCACCCTGGCGCTGGGCGCGGCATGGCTGGCTCCGTGGCTGGCTCGGCCGAGTACCTGGCGGATTCTTGATCTGGTGGTCGCACTGATGATGTTCACAGTGGCGGGTCAGTTGATATTGGCATCGTGATTTATTCCAAACAGCTCTGGAACCTCTATCCCACACAGTTGTTGCGTGGTTAAGCCGCAACCCCGGTGCTATGATCCGAACCCTGCGCCGCAAAGAGTAAAAACTCGCCGGTGCATTTCTGGCCGCCCGTGATCGGCCTTG
>NZ_JBIUVJ010000012.1:110268-119097 GCF_044742875.1 Pseudomonas sp. NPDC087817 | reverse complement strand
CAAGGACTTTCAATTAAGTGGCTGTCTCCTCCGATTGAGGACATAGCCGGCGTACATACTACCCATTACTGGTTGTAAGTAAACTGACGTAAGGCAAGAAGCAAAAAAAATTGTAGGCGTTGATTCTTTTTCGAGCAACTTTTAACTGCGTTGTTTAAAAAATATCCAGCTGCAAGCCCCGAGATGAGCGAGTTAATGAGAAAAAGTTCCCGTTGCTCCGTGCTGTTTTTGCAGTCTTGGCTAAAGTCTGTCTAGATGAATACGTCCATACTTTTGTTCCGATTTTGCGCACTGCTTCGCGTATCTTTCTGCATGTTGAGGTGACTTTAAAAAAGGCCGCACGTCTTAAGTCTCAACATCCGGCAATGTTCAGGTGAGCAGCCCGGGAAGATCTTCTCCCAGGCCCACCCTGCGTCCATCGGAGCAACCCCCGTCAACTCGCTTGATGACGAGCGTACCTTGAGCATTTTTGCCAATGGTGCCTACTATTTATCAGGTGCCAGGTTGCGCGAGATCGGTGTGGCTCTTCTCGGTGTCCATCAGGCACGGGGTGGCGTAGATGTTCCTTCGCCGGAAAAACATCGGTAAGGTAGGGGTCAGAATTCAAGACCCGCGAGGAGTAGTGATGAGCGAGGCGTTGTCCATCCACCATGACCAGGCTGGTCATCAGTTCGAGACCAATGTGGACGGTCATCGTGCCTACCTGACCTATATGGATCTGGGGAAACAGACCCTGGATATCTATCGCACCTTCGTGCCCAACGCCCTGCGTGGCCGTGGCATTGCCGCGGCGCTGACTGAAAGCGCGCTGCAATACGCCGAAGAAATGGGCTACACGGTGATCCCGTCGTGCTCCTACGTCGAGCGCTACATGGAACGCCATCAGAAGCGCGCCGCGAAAATCTGAATCGCACACACAAAAACGCCGGGCATTGCCCGGCGTTTTTTTATGCCTGTAAAACGCGTATCAGCTGCGCTGGCGTTTCGGCAGAACATCCTTGAGCTTGGCGTGCATGCTGCGCAGGGTGTTCTCGGTGGCGGACCAGTCGATGCACGCATCGGTGATCGACACGCCGTATTGCAGGTCGGCGAGATCTTTCGGAATCGCCTGGCAGCCCCAGTTCAGATGACTCTCGACCATCAGGCCGATGATCGACTGGTTGCCTTCGAGGATCTGGTTGGCAACGTTTTCCATCACCAGCGGTTGCAGGGCCGGGTCCTTGTTGGAGTTGGCGTGGCTGCAATCGACCATGATGTTCGGCTTGATCTTCGCTTTGTTCAGCGC
Organism: Pseudomonas sp. NPDC087817; assembly: GCF_044742875.1. Lineage (NCBI taxonomy): Bacteria > Pseudomonadati > Pseudomonadota > Gammaproteobacteria > Pseudomonadales > Pseudomonadaceae > Pseudomonas > Pseudomonas sp. NPDC087817. Next base: position 117,812 of record NZ_JBIUVJ010000012.1, on the reverse strand, counting down.
CTGCTCGCACAGGGCAACACTGACCGAATCATAGTTCGGCTTGCCATTACCACCGCGCAGCACCACATGACCGTAGGCGTTGCCTTTGGTGGTGACGATCGACACGCCACCTTCCTGGTTGATACCGAGGAAACGGTGCGGGCTGGAAACCGACTGCAAGGCGTTGATCGCCACGGTCAGGCCGCCGTCGGTGCCGTTCTTGAAGCCTACGGCCGAGGACAGGCCGGAAGCCATTTCGCGGTGAGTCTGGGATTCGGTGGTACGTGCGCCGATGGCCGACCAACTGATCAGGTCCTGCAGGTATTGCGGGGAGATCGGGTCGAGGGCTTCAGTGGCGGTTGGCAGGCCTTTTTCGGCCAGATCCAGCAGCAACTGGCGACCGATGTGCAGACCGTCCTGGATCTTGAACGAGTCGTCCAGATACGGATCGTTGATCAGGCCTTTCCAGCCGACCGTGGTGCGCGGCTTTTCGAAATACACGCGCATGACCAGATACAAGGTATCGGAGACTTCCGCAGCCAGCACCTTCAAACGGTCGGCGTATTCGTGGGCAGCCTTGATGTCGTGGATCGAGCACGGGCCGATCACGACGAACAGACGGTGGTCAGTGCCATCAAGAATGTTGCGAATGACTTCACGGCCCTTGGTGACGGTGCGCAAGGCAGCACCGCTCAGAGGGATATCACGCTTGAGCTGATCGGGAGTGATCAGGGTCTCGTTAGAGGCGACGTTTAGGTCGTTGATCGGTAAATCAGCCATCGTTTACTCGTCAGGTCACGGGTGCCGGCCGCCAGCGATCCCCGCGCGGCGGAGCACAGCAGATTTAAGCGCGTCGGGGAGCGGAACCTTAGCGCGTTACGCGCCTGCTCGACAATGGGCAAACGCCGCTTTAATCCAGCACTGGCTGGGCAAAAGCCTTGCGAACGCTGTCGTGGGAGAACTCATCGGCATGTTGTTCGACCCATTGCAGGGCCAGCGCCTGGATATCCTGCAGGTCATCGTGGGCATCGTTCATGCGGCAGTAGCGTTCGATCTGACACACCTGCTCACCCATTCGCGCGCTGAACAGCGTTTGTTCGTCGGTGAACGCGATCCCCACCAGATAACCTTTTTTGCGACGCAGACACCACGCCACATAGCCCGGATAACAGATGTCGGCATTGAGCGTCGGCATGCGCACTTGCAGGGCCGTGCCATGGCGCCAGGCACGGTGGTAATTGCAAGCGATGCCGCCGAGGCTGATAGTGTGCAGCTGTTGCCTGGAAATGCACTCAGGCGTGAGCAAGGTTAATTCAACCGGCACCTCGTCCGGATGAGGAATGAAACGTCCCATGAGCACAGACTCCCTGTGTCGGCCATTTGACATTGTTTCCCCCAGTATAGTGGTCGAATCCGAACTGACCGATTTCGACGCCGACCAACGGCTTTTGGCGATGAGCGGCGTTTCGCTGGTGATTTTCACCAGCGTCGGCTGCGCCAGTTGCCGTTATGCCCGCGAAGTGTTGCCGGATATGGCGCTGGCGATTGATCGCCTTTGCTGGATCGACGCTGGCAACAACGGCGGGTTGGTGGAGCGGTATCAGATCTTTCATTTGCCGGCGCTGTTTGTCGTGCGCGACGGCGAGTTCTTTGGGGCATTGCACACGCGCCTGACGGCCGATGCGCTGAACGCAGCGCTGGCGCAGGCACTGAGTCGAATTGCAGAGGAGTTGCCATAAATGGGGACAATCAACAAACCGGTCGTGGGGATTATCGGCACCGGTGCCATCGGCGGGTTTTACGGCCTGATGCTGGCGCGTGCCGGTTTCGATGTGCATTTTCTGCTGCGCAGCGAGTTTTCCGCGGTGGCCGAGCACGGCCTGCAGGTGGACAGCGCGGTGCATGGTCTGCTGACGCTCAACCCGGTGCAGGCCTACTCTTCGGCTGAAGACATGCCCAAGTGCGACTGGCTGCTGGTGGGCGCCAAGACCACCAGCAATGCCAGCCTTGCGCCGTCGATCATTCAAGCGGCAAAACCCGATGCGAAAGTGCTGGTGCTGCAAAACGGCCTCGACGTCGAGGACAGCCTGCGTGAACGGCTGCCTGAGTCGCTGCATCTGCTCGGTGGTCTGTGCCTGATCTGCGTGCATCGCGAGGGCCCCGGGCAGGTGACCCACCAAGCACTTGGCGCGGTGAACGTCGGCTACCACAGTGGCCCGGCGGCTGATGACATTGCGCGTATGGCGCTTGTCGAGGAAGGTTCGGAACTGTTCCGCGCCGCCGGCATCGATTCCCAGGCGATGCCCAATCTGCATCAGGCACGCTGGCAGAAACTGATCTGGAACATCCCTTATAACGGTCTTTCGGTATTGCTCGGCGCCAGCACTACGCCGCTGATGGCCGATGCCGACAGCCGCGCATTGATTCAGGCGTTGATGGCCGAAGTGGTGCAGGGCGCCAAGGCGTGTGGTGTGGAAGTGCCAGCCGGGTATGCCGATTTCCTGTTTACGATGACCGAGAAAATGGCCGATTACTGGCCGAGCATGCATCACGACTTTTTGCATAAACGACCGCTGGAGCTGGAGGCAATCTACGCCCGACCACTGGCGGCCGCCAAAGCGGCGGGGTGTGAACTGCCGCGAATCGAGGCGCTGTATCGAACATTGAGCTTTATTGATCGACGCAACACTTGAGTCGTTTTTTTGCGGGTGCTGGGGGAAAACATGGCGAAAAACATTGATGACAAACTGGTGCTGGCGATCTCGTCGCGCGCTTTGTTCGACCTGAGCGAGAGCCACAAGGTCTACCTGTCGAGCGGCGTCGAAGCCTATCGGCAATATCAGATCGAGCACGAAGACGAGATCCTCGCGCCCGGCGATGCCTTCCCCCTGGTGGAAAAACTCCTGAGCCTGAACAGTCGCCTCGGCCGCGCCCGGGTCGAGGTGATTCTGGTGTCGCGCAACAGCGCCGACACCGGGTTGCGCGTGTTCAACTCGATTCATCACTACGGCCTGGCGATTTCCCGCGCAGCGTTTGTGGGCGGGCGCAGTCCTTATCCGTATCTGAAAGCCTTTGGCTGCGACCTGTTTCTTTCGACCCACGCCGAGGATGTACGCGCAGCGCTGGATGCAGGTTTTGCCGCTGCGACGATTCTGTCCGGGGGCGCCAGCCGAGCGGCCAGCGATGAGTTGCGCATCGCCTTCGACGGCGACGCGGTGATTTTTTCCGACGAATCGGAACGGATCTATCAGTCCGGCGGACTCGAAGCGTTTCAGGCCAAGGAGCGTGAGGCCGCACGCGAGCCATTGCGCGGAGGGCCGTTCAAGGGCTTTTTGGCGGCGCTCAATCTGTTGCAACGCGAGTTCCCCGACGACGACTGCCCGATCCGCACGGCACTGGTCACCGCACGTTCGGCGCCGGCGCATGAGCGAGTGATCCGTACGCTGCGGGAATGGGACATTCGCCTCGACGAATCACTGTTCCTCGGTGGCCTGACCAAATCGGCGTTTCTCGAAGCGTTTGCCGCCGACGTGTTCTTCGACGATCAGGCCGGCCACTGCGAACTTGCCCGCGAAGTGGTCGCCACCGGCCACGTGCCCCACGGCATCAGCAACGAACCGTCGATCTAAAGCCCCTGTGCTTCAAGACGTTGCGTCGCACGTCGTACTCGTCAAGGCACTGCTAAGCTGAATCAAATCTCCGCCATGTTGGCTTGCGAGGAGGTCATATGATTCGTTCGATGCTGTATGCCACTGACCTCGGTCTGTACGCACCGTTAGTGATGCAGCATGCCCTGGCTTTGGCGCGAACGTTCAATGCCGACTTGTATGTGGTGCACGCGGTGGAGCCGATGGGATTGTTTGCCGAGTCGGTGTTGCAGAGTTATCTCGACGAGCAGGCATTGAACGAATTTCACAGCCAGGGTCTGAAAACAGTCATCGCCAACATCGAACAGCGGGTACTGGAGAGCTTTCGCGAAGAACTGGGGGACGAGGGCGAGCAGGATCTGCAGCGCATTCGCGCGGTACGCGTGGTGCAGGGCGATCCGTCGCAGGTGATTCTTGACCAGGTGCAGAAACTCTCTGTCGATTTGCTGATCGTAGGAAGTCACAGCCACGGGGTGGGCGCGGAAACGCCGTTGGGCCGTACGGCGGCGCGGGTCCTGCAGTTGGCCAAGGTCCCGGTTTATCTGGTGCCACTGGTGGAGCGTCGGCGGCGGGAGGATCGCTGAGTCAGGATTAATGGCACTTTGATAAAAAAGTTCTAGATTTATTATTCAAACCATTAATATAGTTATATACCGTCGCTGATGCCCGTGGCGTCTACCTGCTTTGAGGGATACATATGAAGCTTCAACAATTGCGCTACATCTGGGAAGTGGCGCACCACGACCTCAACGTTTCCGCTACAGCCCAAAGCCTTTACACCTCGCAACCGGGTATCAGTAAACAAATCCGCCTGCTGGAAGATGAACTCGGCGTTGAAGTGTTCGCCCGCAGCGGCAAGCACCTGACCCGCGTCACCCCGGCGGGCGAGCGCATCATCACCACTGCCGGTGAGATTCTGCGCAAGGTCGAAAGCATCAAGCAGATTGCCCAGGAATTCTCGAACGAGAAGAAAGGCACCCTGTCGATCGCCACCACTCACACCCAGGCACGTTATGCGCTGCCGCCAGTGATCAGCAATTTCATCAAGCAATATCCGGACGTGGCACTGCACATGCACCAGGGTTCGCCGATGCAGATCGCCGAGATGGCCGCTGACGGCACCGTCGATTTCGCCATCGCCACCGAAGCGCTGGAGTTGTTCGGCGACCTGGTGATGATGCCATGCTATCGCTGGAACCGCTGTGTGGTCGTGCCGCAGGGGCACCCGCTGACCAAGCTGCCTAAACTGACCCTCGAAGCGCTCGCCGAATATCCGATCGTGACGTACGTGTTCGGCTTCACCGGTCGTTCGAAACTCGACGAAGCGTTCAGCCATCGTGGCCTGACGCCGAAAGTGGTTTTCACCGCTGCTGACGCCGATGTGATCAAAACCTACGTGCGTCTGGGTCTGGGTGTGGGCATCGTCGCCAAAATGGCCGTCGATACCAAACTCGACAACGATCTGGTGGTGCTGGATGCCAGCGAGCTGTTCGAATCGAGCATCACCAAGATCGGTTTCCGTCGCGGTACGTTCCTGCGTGGTTTCATGTGCGACTTCATCGAAAAGTTTGCCCCGCACCTGACCCGCGAAGTGATGGCCAAAGCCATTCAGTGCCACAACAAGCAAGAGCTGGAAGAGCTGTTCGACGGCGTCGAGCTGCCTGTCCACTAAGTCCCCGCGTCAAAGCACCTCGGTGACAGCAAATTGTTGCCGGGTGCCTGCCACCAGAATCTCCACCTCGTCCCCCTCGAACTTGCCCAGCAGGCTTTTGCCCAGCGGCGAGCGCGGGGTGATGACGGTAATCGGCTGACCGACCACGTCGACTTTCAGTCCCGCCGCATCCGGCGCCAGAAACAGCCATTGCTCGCGACCCTTTTCGTCTTCCAGACCGAGCAGGGCGCCGATTTCTATGCCTCGGTTCTCGTCGTAGGCGCGCAGCGTCAGCGCCTGGCACAGCGCCAGTGACTGACGAATTTCCTCGACGCGTTTTGCTTGCCCGGCCGCCAGATAAGACGCCTCAAGTCCCAAGGTGTCGTACTTGTTTTCGGCGATGTTCTCTTCGTGGGTCGCGGTTTCGTAAGCGGTCTGCGCGGCGCGTTCGGCGATATCGAGGTCGATGCGCAGTTTGTCGAGAATCAATTGGTGGACCGTGTGTTTGTTCATGATCAGTCGCAGAATTGCAAAACGTTGGCGCGGCTCTTTTCGCTGGGCGCATTCTGGTCCTGTTGCAGCCAGAACTGGCATTTCGGATTCGATTGATTGCGGCTGCTGCTGCGCGCCTGATCGAGCCGATTCTGTTGCTCGTTCTTGCGCAGGTTTTCCTCGTATTGATCGAACAACGGGCTCTGCGGCGGAATATTCGGCACCGGCTGGGCCGCCGGCGGGTTGGCCAGTTGCTGCACGGCCTGGGCCACCGGCGCCAGTTGCTCGTTGAACAAAAAGCGCGAGAGCAGCCAACAGGTCAGCGCGATCGCCAGAAAGCCCAGCCACATGCCCAAGGCAATGCTGCCGGTCAAATGCAGCGCGCTGAGTTGAACAGGCAAGGGACGACGCGGATTGGGACGATAGGGCATGGCTGCCTCCTGGCGGATGGTTGCGGGCAAGTCGCGATTGTCGCACGAAGATTAATCGGCGTCGGCTCTTCTGCACGGGGTCATTTATGCGGACAATCGGTGCTTTTGCCAACGGGAGTCTTGAATGTCGAAACTGAAAACCCGCTGGGATATTTTTTGCACTGTCGTCGATAACTATGGCGATATCGGCGTGACCTGGCGCCTGGCCCGGCAATTGGTGGCGGAGCATTCACTGGCGGTGCGACTGTGGGTCGATGATCTGCGCGCGTTCGAACGCATCTGTCCAGAGATCGACAGCACCGCTACACAGCAATGGCAGCAGGGCGTGGAGGTACGGCACTGGCCGGGCGAGTGGCCACAGACTGAAGCCGCTGATGTGGTGATCGCCGCGTTCGCCTGTCAGTTGCCCGGCGATTATATGGACGCCATGGCCGAGCGCGAAAAGCCGCCTCTGTGGATGAACCTCGACTATCTCAGCGCCGAAGAGTGGGTCATCGGTTGCCATGGATTGCCGTCGGTGAAATACAAGTCAGTGCAGAAGTTCTTCTTCTTTCCGGGATTTCAGCCGGGCACGGGCGGACTGCTGCGTGAGCGAGGATTACTCGAGCAGCGTCGGCAATCTCAGCAGGATCCGCAAGCTCAGCGACAATTCCTGCAAGGTTTGGGGATCGAGCGCGCGGCGGGCGCTCAGCTGATTTCGCTGTTTGCCTACGAGAATGCCGGGCTGGCCAGTTGGCTGGATGTACTCGCAGTCGACGCGACACCGACTCACTTGCTGGTGCCGGAAGGGCGGATTCTCGGTGACGTCGCGTGTTGGCTCGGGGTCGAGACTCTCAGCGTCGGGGCAATACATGTGCGTCAGGCGCTGACCGTGCAGGTGCTGCCGTTCGTCCGTCAGGATCAATACGATCATCTGCTCTGGTGCTGCGATTTCAATGCGGTGCGCGGCGAAGACTCGTTCGTCCGGGCGCAGTGGGCGGGGCGGCCGATGCTCTGGCACATCTACCAGCAGGACGAAGACATCCACCTGGACAAGCTCGATGCCTTCCTCGCTCTGTATTCGCACGGTCTGTCGCCAGCAGCGGCCCAGGCGATGAACGGTCTCTGGCAGGCCTGGAGTGCTGGTCAGCCGATCGGCGGACATTGGCTCGAGGCCCGTAAACATTGGCCAGAACTACAGGAAAATGCCGAAGCATGGTGTCTGGAACAAGGCTTGCAGGCGGATCTTGCCACGGCGCTGGTACAGTTTTACCTAAATTGGATATGATACGCGGCCTAGATTTTTGTAAATCCCATCCAAATTCGGATATTCGCAATGAAAACTGGTAAAGAACTCAAACCCGG